>JAJEDW010000305.1 GCA_022821265.1 Acidobacteriota bacterium | reverse complement strand
TGCCGCTCTGCATGCAGGTTCCCGACACGATGCCCACCGGCGGCAGCGACAGACCTTCCAGCGTGGGCGCCTCGGGCAAGGTGTCGTCCTTCAGGTTCGGGATCCGCCCGTCGACGACGGGCATCCCGATCAACTCGCACCCCAACGGCGACGTCCGTCCGGTGTCGGCGGCCGGGACGCCGATCACGCCGCCGCGGTTCAGGATCGCGAGCCGGTCGCCGACGCGGGCGTCGGAGGGCACGTCACCGGGCCATCCCCGGAGCGCGCGGCGGCGGCCCAGCGCGCCGACCACGACGTCGCCTCCGAACATCTTGATCATCCGGCCGTCGACGAGCTCCAGTTCCTGGCTGGACGGCCCGACCGGAAGCACGCGCACCACGACCACGTTGCCGGAACGCGACTCCAGGGTCGCCGTCAACGCGATCTCGTCGGGCAGCCCGAGACGGGCGACGACGGACGCGATCTTGTCCACCTTGACCGTGGCGCCCATCTCACCCCGCCTCCCCGGCGTTCCTGTGAAGCCGGCCGGGAACGGCGGCGATCGTCGCGAACCCCCGCGTGTCCGCGCCGTCCCAGAGCTCGGGCAACTCGCCGTACACGCCGCTGGCCCGATCCATCATGCCGTGCGGGCTGCGAACGCCCGTCACGGCGAAGCGGCCGTCGTCCATCCTCACGCGCGCCTCGCCCGTAACGCGCTCCTGCGAGCGGTCGATCAAGGCCTCGATGTCCCGGAGCGCCGGCTCGAACGCCAGGCCCTCGTGCAGCAGCTTGCCGTAGAACTCGCCGGCCTGGTCCTTCCAGTACCGTTGCCAGGACGTGGTCGTGATCTTCTCCAGCTCGCGGTGGGCGCCGATCAGGACCGTGGCGGCCCCGGCCTCGAACGCGATGCGCCCCTTGATCCCGAGCACGGTGTCGCCGATGTGGACGCCCAGGCCGATGCGATGCGCCCGGCACTTGGCGCCCAGCGCGGCGATCAGGTCCGGTCCCGCCAGCGTCTCCCCGTCCAGCGCCACCGGCACCCCCCGCTCGAACCGCACGACGACGTTCTCGCGCTCGACGGCGCGCGGGCCCGAGAACACCTGGTCGTACACGGCGTCGGGAACCTCCCGCCAGGCGTCGTGCGTCTCGCCGCCGCCGATCGTCGCGCCCCACAGCCCGGCGTTGATCGAGTATTGCCGTACGGAAGCCGGGATCTCGACGCCCCGCGCCTGGAGCGCCGCGAACTCCTCGTCGCGGCTCAAGCGCTCGTCCCGCACCGGCGTGATGATCTCGAGACCGGGACAGAGGACCTGAAAGACGACGTCGAAACGAACCTGGTCGTTGCCGGCGCCGGTCGAGCCGTGGGCGACGGCCGCGGCCCCCGCGCGGAGAGCGTATTCGGCGACGACCGAGGCCTGGACGACGCGCTCGGCCGCGACGGCAAGAGGATAGACCTGCCCGCGAAGCACGTTGCCCTTGATCTGGTAACTGACGTACCGGTCGAACACCCGTTGCCGGGCGTCGACGGCGTGGTGCTCGACGGCTCCCAGAGCTTTCGCTCGCTGAGCGTTGGCCGCCAGGTCTTCGGCGGAGAACCCGCCGGTATCGACCGACACGGTGATGACGTCGAAACCGCGCTCCTGGAGATAAAGGACGCAATAGGACGTGTCGAGCCCGCCCGAGTACGCCAGAACGACTCTCTTGTCAGCCACGGCTGGCCTCCCGCGGCTCGCGGCCGAACCGCGCCGCCAGCGCCCGGAGCCGCTCGATCTCGGAAGCCACGCGGCCCGGCGCCGTGCCGCCGACGACGTCCTTGCTCTCCAGGGCCGCGTTCACCGAGATGGCCGCGTACAGGTCGTCGTCGAAGACCGCGTCGATGCGCCGATAGTCGTCGATGGTCAACTCGGCCAACGTCACGTTTCGCTCGACCGCGAGGCGGACCGCTTCTCCGGCCAGGGCATGCGCCCGACGGAACGGTATGCCCTTGCGGGTCAGGTAGTCCGCGACGCCGATCGCCTCGAGGAACCCGCCCTCCAGAGCCGCCGCGGCCCGACGGCGATCGACGCGCAGGGTCGAGATCAGCCTCGCGAACACCGGAATCAACCCGTTGACCGTGTCGACGGCGTCGAAGACGCCCTCCTTGTCCTCCTGCAGGTCCTTGTTGTAGGACAAGGGCAGCCCCTTCAGGGTGGTCACCAGCCCGACCATGTGCCCCAGAACGCGCCCCGTCTTCCCGCGTCCCAGCTCGCAGGCGTCCGGGTTCTTCTTCTGGGGCAGCATCGAGCTGCCCGACGCGACGGACTCGTCCAGCTCGACGAAGCCGAACTCGCTCGACGACCAGAAGATGACGTCTTCGGCGAGACGCGAGACGTGAACCATGAACAATGTCGCCGCATGGAGGAAATCGCAAGCGAAGTCGCGGTCGCTGACCGCGTCCAGGGAGTTATGCGTGAGGTCGGCGAAACCGAGCCGGTCCCGCAGAAACTCCCGGTCCAGGCCGAACTGGTTTCCCGCGCAGGCCCCGGCGCCCAGCGGCGACACGTCGGCCTGATCGGCCGCCCAGAGAAACCGGTCGCGGTCGCGCAGGAACATCTCCGCGTACGCCAGCAGGTGGTGCGCGAACAGCACGGGCTGGGCGCGTTGCAGGTGCGTGTAGGCGGGAACCACCACCTCGAAGTGAGCTTCCGCGGCGCCTGCCAGGGCGTCGATCAGGCCGACCAGGTCGGCGGCGATCGCGCGCGCCCGGGAACGCAGGTACAGTCGCAAGTCCGTGGCGACCTGCTCGTTGCGGCTGCGCCCGGTGTGAAGCTTGGCGGCCGCCCGGCCCGCGGTCTCGGCCAGCAGCGCCTCCACGTTCATGTGGATGTCCTCGAGTTCCTCGGAAAACTCGAGCCGTCCTTCGGCGACGCCGGCCCGCACGGCTTCCAATCCGTCGGCCATGGCGCGCGCCTCCTCGGCCGACACCAGTCCACGGCGCTCGAGCGCCTCGACCCAGGCGCGGCTCCCGTCGATATCCTCGTGCAGCAAGCGCCGGTCGAATCCGATGCTGGCGTTGAGGGACCGGAAACTCGCGTCCATCGGCGACGTGAACCGCGCGGTCCGCATCACCCGCCTCCTTCGGTCACGCAGACGGTTTCCGAGCGGGAGCGGCCGCCGACGGCCGTGATCGTCGTACCGTGGCTTCCCGGAGCAGCGAGTTCGTCCAGGATCGCATGCCTCGCACGGCCGTCCATCAGGTGAATGGCCGCCACGCCGCCCTCGAGCGTCCGGATGGCGCCGTCGAGCTTCGGGATCATGCCGTCGCCCACGGCGCCGCCGCGGATCAGGGCGCGGGCGTCGGCGGCGGTCAATTCCCGAATGCGCGTGTCGGCGTCGCCGACGTCGCGCAGAACGCCGGGCACGTCCGACATCATGAACAGCTTGTCCGCGCCGAGGGCGATGGCCAGGTCGGCGGCCACGGTGTCGGCGTTGATGTTGAGAACCTCGCCGCGGTCGTCGGCCGCCAGCGACGCCACGACGGGAATGAAGCCGTTGTCCATCAGCAGGCCGAGAACGGTCGCGTCGACGCCATAGATGTCGCCGACGTGCTGGAAATCGACGACCTCGATCTTGCCGGTCTCGCGGTTCGTCATCTCGACGGGCGACCGCCGCACGGCGCTGATCACACCGCCGTCGACGCCCGACAGGCCGACGCCGTGCGCGCCGTGGCGCCGCAAAGCCGCCACGACGTCGGTCGAGATCTCGCCGGCGAAGACCATCTTGGCCAGGCGCAGCGTTTCGGCGCACGTGACGCGGCGTCCGTTGATCTTCCGCGTTCGAATTCCCATCCGGTCCGACAGCCCGGACAACTGCGGGCCGCCGCCGTGGACGATGGTGAGCCGGACGCCCCGCCGTCGAACGGCGGCCAGATCCTCGGCCAGCGTGTCGAGCACGCGGCCGTCGGCAAGGGGCCGGCCCCCGAGCTTCACGACGAAGCAACGTTCCCCGGCCTCGGGAGCGGGCGTTCCGGCCATGGCGCCTGTGTTCTGCATGGTCACGACCCAGGATGAATAAAACACCTGTCTAATTGAATAAGTATGCATTACAGTTATGGTCCCGGTCAAGCGTCGCCGGCGACCGGATCGAGATGAGCACCAAGCGGTTGAGACAGACGACAATCCTGGAAATCGTCGAGTCCATGCGCATCGACAGCCAGGCGCGGCTGGTTCGGGAGCTCCGGAACCGGGGTGTCCGCATCTCGCAATCGACCCTGTCCCGAGACATCCAGGAACTCGGGCTGGCGAAAGCCGGCAGTGTCTACATCAACGCCCGCAAGGCCATGGGCCGTCAGTCGGATCCGGGCCTGCGCCTGGTGTTGCGGCAGTTCGTCACCGGGATCGATGCGGTCGAGTTCTTTCTCATCGTCAAGACCGATTACGGGAACGCGGGGCCGGTGGCCGAAGCACTCGACGAGAGCGGATGGTCCGAAATCGCCGGAACCGTCGCCGGCGACAACACCATATTCGTCCTGTGCCGGTCCGTCGCCGGCCTCCGCCGGATCCGCGCCCGGATCGAGAAGTTGCTGGCGTAGCGGCCGATGACGGCTACAAGTACGCCATCAGGAGGGTCGCGATCCCGAGAAAACTGAAGAAACCGACGATGTCGGTCACCGTCGTGAGAACGATCGAGGACGACTGCGCCGGATCCAGCCGCGCGGCGACCAGCGCCATGGGCACGACGGCGCCGGCCACGCCCGCGATCAGCATCGACAACACCATCGAAATCGCGATCACGGCCGTCAACCCGTTCGATCCGCTCCACAGATAGACGCCGATCGACGTGGTCAGCGCCACCCCCAGTCCGTTGACCAGACCGACGGCGCCTTCCTTGAACGCGAGCCGGCGCCAATGGCGCAGCCGCACCTCGCGCAGCGCCAAGCCGCGAATCGTGACCGCCAGGGCCTGAGAACCGGTGTTGCCGGATTGGCCGGCCACGACCGGCAGCAGCACAGCGAGCGCCGTCACGCGCGCGATCGTGTCTTCGAACAGACCGACCACGGCGGCCGCCATGAAGGCGGTGAGCAAGTTGACCTGGAGCCACGGCAACCGTTTTCGAACCGCGAAACCGACCCGCGAGAGCGCGTGCTCGTCCTCGCTGGCGCCGACCATGGTCTGCACGTCACTGCTGGCTTCTTCTTCGATGGCCGGGAACAACTGATCCTGACGCACGACGCCGATCAGCCGGGACTCCGCGTCCACGACCGGCAGCGTGGCGATGCGGGCGCGCGTCATCTGATCGACGACGTCTTCGCGCGGCGTCATCGCCGGTACGGAGACACGTTCCGGCCGAGCCAGATCGAGCGCCGTCGCCTCGGGTTCGGCCGTGGCCAGCGCCGCAACGGCCACCGTTCCGGCCAAATGTCCGGACGCGTCGACCAACACGACATCGGTGATGCCGTCTAACCGGCGGGCGCGCAAGCTCGCCAGGACGTCGCCGGCCCGGGCGTCCGGCCGGCACGTGGCCGCGCGGGGCGTCATGAAACCGGCCGCCGACGTGGGTGGATAGGACAGCAACTCGCGAAGCTCGCGCGCCTCGGCCGGCGGCAACCGCTCGAGCAGGCGGGTCCGGTCCTCGGCCCCGAGGCGGGCGAGGAGCGCCGCGGCCCGGGCCGGATCCAGCTTGCGTACGAGGCCGACGGCGCGCTCCTCGGAAACGCGAGCCATCAAGTCCGCAGCGGCGGCCGGCGTCAGCGCCGCGAAGATCGGCGCCGCCGATGCCAGAGGCTCCCGCGCCAGGAATCCGGCCACCTCGGCCGCGTCCCGGTCCTCCAACAGCCCGGCCACCTCGCCGGGATAGCGTGCGACGTAGTCGTCGACCAGCGCCGCGCGTACTTCGGCCGCGTTCATGAGAGATCTTCGGCTTGCGTCGGACTCCGCGGCGGCGGATCGAGCGAATCGACCAGCGCGCCGACGGCGGCGATCCCGGCCGACCATGCCAACGCGCCG
>JAJEDW010000241.1 GCA_022821265.1 Acidobacteriota bacterium | reverse complement strand
GTCCATACGGCGCGGGACGCCGTCCACAAATACCTTCACGAGGGCGGTGAGCTGGACGGCATCCGGGGCGGCGTCATCTACCATTGCGGCCCGGTCGTCCTCGAGGAGAACGGCGAGCGCCGCGTCCTGGCCGCGGGCCCGACGACGTCGATCCGCGAAGAACCCTACCAGGCCGGCATCATCGAGCGATTCGGCATCAAGGCCGTGATCGGGAAAGGCGGCATGGGGCGTCGCACCCAGAAGGCGTGCGAGCAGCATGGCTGCGTCTACCTGCACGGCATCGGCGGCGCCGCGCAGATCTACGCCCGGTGCATCCAGCGCGTCCTCGGCGTGAGCCTCGAGCGGTTCGGCAGTCCCGAAGCCGTCTGGGAGTTCGAAGTCCGCGACTTCCCGGCCGTCGTCACCATCGACAGCCACGGGAACAACCTGCAGCAGGTCGTCGCCGACAAGTCGCGCGAATCGCTGATCTCGGCGCTGGCTTGAGGCCCTACTCCACCCGGTACCCGTCCCGGGCCCGTACCCGCACCGGCCGTCCCGGAACGCGGACCTCGATGGTGTGATAGCCCGCGTCGACCGAGGCGTGGTAGGCCAGGTAGTACTGCCGCGCCAGGTCATCGCGGATCTCGTCGAGAGCGTCCGCCACGGTGCGCTCGCGCCCGAGAAAGACGACGCGCCCACCCGTCATCGACGCCAGCCCCTCCAGCGTGTGCCGGTCGACGAGTATGCCCGGACCGATCGCGATGAAGTAGAGCAGGACACGATCCATTTCGGCGCGGCGAACCACGTCGGCCCACGACCGTTGGCTGCGGTTGTCGACGCCGTCGGTCATGACGATCAACGTCTGGCGGTCCAGCGCCCCCTCGCCCACCTTGTCGATTCCCGACACGAGGGCGTCGAACAGGACCGATGTCCCGAACGGACGCAACGCGTCCAGGGCCGGGGCCAGGTTCGCGTCCGCATCGCCGAAGTCGTGGATGACGCGGGCGCCGGCGGCGAACGACATGACGAACGCCCGATCGGCGGCGCCGAGCCTCCGAACGAACTCCGGAAGCGCGGCCCGGACCGACCGCAGGACTTCCGACGAGCTCCCGCTGTTGTCCACCAGCACGCCGAGGGCGGTCCTCAGGGCGTCGTGGCGCTCGAAGAGCTGGATGGACACCTCGCGGCCGTCCTCGAGGACCTGAAAGTCCTCGACGCCCAGGTCGTCGACGAAGCCGCCGTCCAGGTCCTGGACCGTGGCGAAGATGTTGACGAGGTTGACGTCGACCTCGATCGGCGCCTGCAGGGGAAGGGCCAGCGCGAGCAGCGCCGCGGCGGCCGGCGTCATCGACTCAGCCGGAACTCGGTGTCCCGGCGCGCCTTGTAGATGCCGGTGTCGGTCGGAAATATGCGCGCCGCCCGATCCAGCACGGCCAGGGATTCCTCCAGGCGCCCTTCGGCGTCGTGAATCCGGGCGAGCCGCATGTAGATCTCCGGGTCCCGATCGATCGCGTAAACGGTGAGATATTCCAGGAGTTCCACCGCCGACGCCGCGTCGCCGCGGGTCTCGAACACTTCGGCCAGCCGCAGGCGCGCCAGGTAGGCGAACGGTTCCAGCTCCAGCGCCCGGTCGAGCGCGTCGAGCGCTTCGACCTCGCGGCCGGCCGCGATCCGATACTCGCCCAGCAACTCCCAATAGAACGATTCCGGACTCGGGCCCGACTCGATGTAGCGCTCCATCCACGTCGCCGCCAGTTCCCATTCGCGCTCGAACGCGTGGAGCTCGGCCAGCCGGAGGAGGTAGTCGGCCCGGTCCGGAGCGGCGGCGGCGGCCCGCCGGTACCGTTCGATGGCCTGCCGGCGGTCGCCCTGCTGTTCGGCCATCATGGCCCACATCTCCTCGCGGTACCCCGCGTACCGGGCCGGATCGATGGACGCGGCCTCGGCGTTGACGAGCGACTCCGCCGCCGCCTCGTGGAGGGACGAATGGAGACTCAGACGCGCCATGGCGAGGAACAGGCTCTCGTCGCTGACCCGCAGCGTGTCGGCCAACTCGCGGATGACCTGTTCCGCGAAGTCCGTCTGGCCCAGCTCCAGGAGCGGATCCATCAGCGCCACGTACGCGCGCTCCCGGTAATCGCCGGTGACGCCCGCCGGCAGCAGCTCGGCCTTGAACTCGTTCAGCAGCTCGACGTTCATGCCGGACGTGTCCGAGAACAGGTTGCGCGGTGCGTTGTACTCCAGCAGCGGGCGATCGTCCGTGTTGCGCTCGGCGCCCGCCGCGAACGCCCGGACCTGATCGCTCGACAACGTGTAGAACGACAGGATCTCCAGCGGGTCGTGCATGACCAGATGGTGCCGGAAGTCACGCCGCACCGACGCGTCGTCCCGGAAAATCCGCTCGACCCGGCCGGCGTCCAACTCCAGCGGCTGCCGGCTCCCGATCAGGACCAGATCGCCCACGCCCATGTTCCAGGCGGTGACTTCGGGAAACTGCCGCTGAAACTCGGCCAGGACCATCCGGACATCGTCGGGCGAGAGCTCGTAGAGCTGGACCCACTGGGCGATGATCCCGTCGGGTTCGAGCGCCGCCGCCGCCAGCTCGTAGAACTCGGCCGTGAACAGGCTGCCGACGCCCGCGATCCACGGGTTGGACGGTTCCGAAACGATAACGTCGTAGGTCTGGCGGCTGACGCTGAGATAGTTGCGGGCGTCGCCGGTGATCAGGTTGACCTTGGGATGGTCGTAACTGCGCCGGTTGAACGCCTCGAAGTACGGACCCGCGCCGAAGACG
>JAJEDW010000233.1 GCA_022821265.1 Acidobacteriota bacterium | reverse complement strand
GGAGGCGATCGAAGAGTTCCAGAGACGGGTCCTGACCGACGCGTCGGTCGATCCGGCCACGGTGCACTACGACTGGACGGAGTTCGGGATGGACATGTGGCAGAGCCCGGTCCGCCCCAACCGGCGCACGTCGCTGATCGTCGATCCGCCCGACGGGAAGCTGCCGGCGATGACCGCCGAAGGCCAGGCGCGGCTCGAATCCCAGGCCCGGCGCGACACGCTCGAGTCCCGAAGCCTCTACGAACGCTGCATCACGGGGAACCAGGGCCCGCCGGGAATCCCCTTCACCCAGCAGACCGGCGAGGGCCAGATCATCCAGACGCCGGACTACGTGGTGATCATCATTCAGTCGAACAGCGACGTGCGGATCGTTCCGCTGGACGAACGTCCCGAGCTGCCGGACAACATCCGGCCGTGGCTCGGCGACGCGCGCGGGCGGTGGGAAGGCGATACGCTCGTCGTCGAGACCACGCACTTCCACGAGGAGCGCAAGTGGCGCGGCGCCGCGGGCAACATGCATCTGCTGGAGCGCTTCACGCGAATCGACGACGATACGCTTCTCTACGAGGCCACGATCACCGATCCGACGACGTGGGAAGCTCCCTGGACCATCGAGTATCCCTGGCCGAAGATGGAACCGCCGGGCCTGTTCGAGTTCGCGTGCCACGAACAGAACTACGGCATCATCAACGTCATGAGAGGCGTCCAGACCCGGGCGGCCGAATTCGAAGCCGGGCTGGAGCCGTGAGAGGAGCCGCCATGCGAAAAACCATACGGGTCGCCGTTGCGGCCGTCGCCGCGGCGTTGTTGCCGTTCGCGGCCGCCGTCGAGGGTCATCACTCGTTCGCGGCCGCGTTCGACGAGAACAAGCCGATCAACCTGGAGGGAACCGTCACCTTCGTGGAGCTGGTCAACCCGCATTCCTGGATCTGGATGGACGTGACCAACGAGGACGGGACCGTGACCAACTGGGGAATGGAAGGCGGGCCGCCGCTGAACCTGTTCCGCAACGGCGTCACGCGGGACACACTGCCCGTGGGATCCGAGATTCGGATCTTCGGTTACCAGGCCAAGAGCGGGGAGGACAAGGGCGTCGGCGTGTTCTTCGAATACCTGGACGGACGCAAGATCTTCATGGGCGGCTCGGCGCCCGGCGCCGACGGAAACCCGGTCCCCGGGCTTCCGCAACCGTAGGTTCCGGGCCGGCTCGAAGCCGCCCGCGTTCGCCGCCGCATGCCGCTCCGCAGCCTGCTCGAGTGGCTCGGGAGCACGTCTCCCAGCATCGCGCTCCATGAATCCCTCTACGTGTACCTGGTCGTCTTGACCGTCCACGTCCTCACCTTGTGCCTGTTCGCCGGTACGACCCTGATCGTCGACCTGCGGCTGCTCGGGTTCACGCTCCGGCGCGTTCCCGCGTCGGAAGTGATCTCGCGCCTGCGGCCATGGAGTGTCTCGGGATTCCTGGTGATGGCGCTTTCCGGATCTCTGCTGTTCTACGCGTCACCGATCGACCGCTACGACAACCTGTTCTTTAGAACCAAGATGCTGTTGATCGTGGCGGCCGGCGTCAATGCATGGCTGTTCCACCGCACCACGTGCCGGGACATTGCGGATTGGGACCGGGATCCAGTGCCGCCGCGGCGTGTCCGCGCGGCCGGGGGCGTGGCGCTGGGACTGTGGGCCTCCGTCATCCTGGCCGGACGCATGATGCCGTATCAACTGTACTGGTTCGGGTAAGAGCCCGTGACCCTGCTCGAGCTCTTCCAGTGGATCCAGTACTCGCCGCCGCTGGTGGCGATGCGGGGCTCGCCGTGGTTCTTTCCGGCGATCGCCGGGATCCATCTTCTGGGGCTCGGCGTCCTGGGAGGGGCCGTGCTTCTCGTCGACCTCCGTCTCCTGGGGCTCGGCCTGGCGCGCCAACCCGTGGCCGTGCTTGCGCGCGACG
This sequence comes from Acidobacteriota bacterium, assembly GCA_022821265.1. Lineage (GTDB taxonomy): Bacteria > Acidobacteriota > Terriglobia > 20CM-2-55-15 > 20CM-2-55-15 > JAJEDW01. The sequence continues at coordinate 8,862 of JAJEDW010000233.1, read as the reverse complement.
CCGAACGGTGGCTGCTGGCCGGCTTGGCCCTCATGCTGCCGACCGGCGTCCTGCTGTTCATGTGTTTCGCGACGAAGTACTACTACCTGACCGCGTTCTGGGTGAAGCTGACCGCGCTCGTCCTCGTCCTGGCCTTCACCTTTCTGGTCCGGCGCCCGAGGATCATGCGCGACCGCCCGGACATGACCCCTTTCGGGGCGCGGGTGTTGGGAATCGTTTCGCTGTCGCTGTGGACGACCATCGCGTTGGGGGGGCGGCTGATCGGGTTGCCGTGAACCCCTGCGCCGCCGAAACGGGCCGCGCGCGACGATGTATCAGTCGCCGAGCGCGAAGGCGACCAACGCGTTGTCCGATCCGCGGCCGGTCGCGATCACAAGGTACTGGCGGCCCGCGCGCGTGCGGTAGGTCATCGGAATCCCCGTGTTCCCGTAAGGGATCGGACCCCGCCAGACTTCCTCTCCCGTCATCGCGTCGAACGCGTACAGGTAGTTGTCGCCGCCGCCGATGAACACGAGCCCGCTCGCCGTCACCATGGCGCCGCCCCGGTTGTTGGGCGACCCCAGACGATCGGGCAACTCCACGCCGGCCAGCAGCGGGTGTTCGCGCAGCGCCGGATTCCCTTCCCCGAGCGGCGCGCGCCATGCGATCTCCCCGCGGTTCAAGTCGATCGCGGCCAGAACGGCGTAGGGAGGCGAGACCAGCGGCAGGCCGCCGGGCAGGGACGCGGATTCGCCGCTCGCGAACACGTTCGAATACGCGACCGGAACCAGCGGGTTCGATCCGTCGTTCGGGCCGACGCGGTTGACGCCGACCGTGTTGGCCGCGCGGACGAACAGGTAGCCGGTTTCCGGATCGAACGCCGCGCCGCCCCAGTTGGCGGCGCCGACCTGGCCGGGACGCTGCAGGGTCCCTTCCAGGGACGGCGGCGTGAAGATCGGACCGATGCGGAAACGCTCCATCCGCTCCCGCGCCAGGCGTTCGATCTCGGGCGTCAGGTCGTTCGCATCCTCCAGGAGCACGCCTTGCGGCGAGAACGGCGGCGGCCGGGTCGGGAACGGTTGCGTGGGATAGGGCCGTTCCCCGGGCACCGTGCTGTCCACGGGGACAGGACGCTCCTCGATCGGCCAGACCGGCTCTCCGGTGACCCGGTCGAACACGAACGTGTCGCCGCGCTTCGTCACCTGGGCCACGGCGTCGATCTCCCGGCCGTCCACGGTGATCGTCACCAGGTTGGGGGGCGCCGGGATGTCCCAGTCCCAAAGCCCGTGGTGAACCGTCTGGAAATACCAGCGGATCTCCCCGGTGGCCGCGTCCAGGCAGACCAACGATTCGGCGAAGAGGTTCGCCCCGGGTCGTTGTCCTCCGTAGTAATCGCTGCTCGGGCTCGACGTCGGCAGGTACAGCAGGCCGCGCTCCGCATCCAGCGTCATCGGCGCCCACACGTTGCCGTGCCCGTTCGTCCGCCACGACTCGTCTTCCCAGGTATCGGCGCCCGGCGCGTCGGCGGACTCGGGAACGACCGAGAACGTCCAGACACGTTCACCGGTATGCGCGTCGAACGCCTGGACGTATCCGTTCGGGTCGCGGATCTGCACCCGGTCGGGAACCTGGCTCCCGACGATCACCAAGTCCTCGTAGACGACGGGCGGCGAGCTCTGGCTCATGTGGGCGATATCGTCGATGCGCTCCAACCCCGCGACCAGCGACGCGGCGCCGTCGTCTCCGAACGCTCCGACGGCTTCTCCGGTGTATGCATCGAGCTTGAACAAACGCGTGCGGCTGTTCAGGAAGATGTAGAGCCGCTCATCGTTCCGCCAGTACGCCGTGCCGCGCAGCTTGAAGCCGCTCGCCGAAAGCAGTTGGCCGAGCCTGTAGCCTTCGCCATCGAAGCGCCAGAGTTCCTCCCCGGTCTCGGCGTCGAGCGCCGCCACGTTGTTGTAGGGCGTCGTCACGTACAACACGCCGTCGATCATCAGCGGGGTGCTCTCGAAGAAACCGGGCGTCGTCCCCCATTCCTCCAGCGGCGTCTCCCAGTGCCGCCACTCCCAGACCGGTTCGAGACGGTCGACGTTGCCGGCGTGAATGTCGGTCAGCGGGGAGTGGCGGGACCCACCGGGATCGCCGCCGTAGTGGAGCCACTCGACCTGGAGCTCCGCATCCTGGGCGGCGGCGGCGCACGCGCCGGCGAGCAGCAGGATCGCGGGGGAACGCCTGAACCGCGTCCTCATGGCGTTGCCCGCCACCGGTCGCGGAGGCCCTCCCGATCCACCTCTTCGCCACGGAGGTAGACGCTCGAGATCCGCCGCGTGTTGTCGATGTCATCGAGCGGGTTCCCGTCCAGGACGATGAAGTCCGCGCTCTTCCCGGCCGCGATCGATCCCAGCGCGTCCAGGCCGACGACGGCGGCCGTCGTCGAAGTCGCCGCTCGGATCACGTCGTGGGGTGTCATCCCGGCAGCCACCATGTCGGCAAGCTCCTCATGCACGGTCCATCCGATCGACGTCCCCGCGTCGGAACCGAACGCGATGGGCACGCCCTCGGCGTGCAGGCGCACCAGGTTCCGGGCCTGCACGGCAAAGAACGCGTCCGCCCGCGCCGCCGCCTCCGGCGTCCGTTCCGCCGCGGCCGTCCGCATCCGCTCCACCTCGGCTTCCGGCACGGTCTCGGCGATCCACGCCAGATCGGCGTCCGCGGCGACGCCGCGGCTCGGCAGGTTGGGAATGAAGTAGACGTACGGACGCGCGCGAAGCAGGTCGATAAAAAAGTCGTCGATGTCCTGGTCCCGCACGCCGTGGGCGAAGCCGTCGATGCCCGCCCGCACAAGCTCCTTGGCGTCGTCCAGGTAATAGACGTGCGCCACCACGTCGAGACCGAGCGCATGGGCCTCCTCGATCGCCGGGCGGTAGAGATCCGGGGTCAGCTTGTCGACCGTACCGTTCCGGTCGTCGACCCAGATCTTGACGACGTCGACCCGGCGTTCGGCCAGCTCGCGAATGGCCGCCCGCGCCTCCTCTTCCGTCGTCACGCCGTAGGCGGACGGGCGGTAGTAGGCCGCGTTCGGGCCCGCGTCGGGTTTGGCGACGCCCCGGCCGGCGGTGAGGAACAACGCGGCCCCGGGCGCCGGTTCGGAGCGGAGCTCGAACGGCAGGTCGCCCGGGTCGGTGCCCAGGTTCCGCGTGGCCGCGACGCCGTAGTACGCGTACCGGCGCAGGTGGTCGAGGTAGTTCTCCCGAGTGAGGTTGTCGGCCGACATCACGGACGCAGCCACATCCGCGTAGCCGATATGGGAATGCCCATCGACGATGGCCGGCATGACCGTCCGGCCCGTCACATCGACACGGGCGGCGCCGTCGGGAACCGGCACGGCGTCCCGCGGGCCCGCGGCCTGGAACACGCCGTCATCCACGACGAAGACGGAGTCTTCGATGACCGTGGCGCCGTCGCCCACGATCAGCCGCGCGCCTTCGAAGACGGTGGCCGTCGACGCCGCCGGGGGCGGCGTATCCGAAGTACACGCGGAGACGGCCAGGAAAAAGCCGGTCAGGACCGTCACGGACCGCATGCTTCTTCCCCCGGTGAGCTCGAGCCTAATCGGTCGCGAAGCAGTAGAACAGGCCCGCGCCTCCGGTCGAGACGAGGTTCTCCTGGCTGCAGCCGTTCGACGGATGCGCGGCGTTCCACGGCGAATAACCGACCTGGCCTCCGCGGTCGTGATGTCCCACCATGGCCCGGCCGTCCTCGGAGTTGCTGGTCCAGTTGCTGCAGGTCAGGGCGTGGCCGTCGAAGTTCAGCAGGTCCATCAGCGCATATGGCCACGCCGTGCCGTCGGGCTGGGAACCGGTCAGGATGTCGTGCCGGTTGGGTTGCCCTTCGCCGTTGACGCGGTCGCCGCGCTCGGTCAGCGCCGTCTCGTTCGTGACGTTGGCGTTGTCGGAATGCAGGTCGTCCACGTCACGCGCGACCATGACGCCGTCGGCGTTGTACCACGGTCCGGACCCGATACGGTCGCGCGCGTTGATCGTCAACGCGGGATGCGAAAGACTCAGGTACGCCCGCCAGATCTTGTCGCCCGCGCCGGCCGCCTCCGCCAGCGCCTGGCAGTGACGGTCGGCGCCGGTCAGGCCGCCGAGGTTCCCGCCGTCTCCGCTTCCCTCGCTGGTGATGAAGAAACTCATGTCCTGCGCGGCGGCGGGTGTGACGCTGCCGAGCGCCACCCCGACGGCCGCAATCAATACGTATCTCGCCATCGCATGGCCCCTCGCCTACAACTGAACGTCGGCAGGCTCGCAATTGCCGCCTTCGCACCGGTTGTTCTCGGTGCAGGAATACTCGTAGAGCTCGGCGCCGGGAGGCATCAGCTTGAACGTTCGCGTGTTGACGATCGGTTCCGTGTAGTACAACGGATCCTCCATCGTCACTTCCCAGTTGATCGTGTCGTACTCGGGACGGCTCATCCGGACCGTGAGCGTGAGTTCCTCACTCAGCGGATTCCGGGCCGTGTCCAACCAGGTTCGCCCGTTGAAGCCCGTCGACGTGATCACCAAGGTGTCGCCCTCCCACCGGCCGATCGACGTGCCGCGCCAGGTCGGCTCCATGTCGGCGGGGAACTCGACGCCGTCGTAAGTTGGGACCATGTGCCACGCGTTGTCCTGTTCCCACAGGATGGCCAACCGGTCCGTGCTGTGCACGTACGCGTGCGGGTACGGCGTGCCGTAGGCGCGCATGAACCCCCAGGGCAGGCAATAGGCGCCGTAGTCGAAGTAGTCTTCGTCGTTGATGTCCCGCATCGCCTGCCCTTCGGCAGTGAACGGGAGCGGGCCGGACCCGACCTGGACACAGCCTTCCGTCCCGCCGGCGCACGAGTCGCCGTCTTGGGTGATGTTGCCCACCCGGGGGTGATCCCAGACGCCGCTGAAGTCGGGCCTCCCGTTCGCCAAGCGCGGCACGGCCATCTCGCCCGCGCCGGCGTCCGCGGTGTCGGCGGCAGCCGGCGGCTCATCGGCCGGCGCGCACGCCACGGCCAGACCGAGCAGCGCGGCGGCGCACACCGCCCGCGCCGGCCGGTTGCGGTTCGCGTGAACCGTGTCTTTCATGTTCAGCCTCCCGTCCGGTTACTGGGGACGTTGGCCAACGGCCTGGGCCGAAGCGGTGAACACGCGGCTGCCATCCTCGAAAGTCACCTGCCCCCCCGAAGCGTTGGGCGATCCGTCCCGCGCCAAGTGGCCATCGACGATCACGGTCGCGCCGATCGGCAGCACGTCGCGCGTGATGCCGCGGCGCCGCATGCTGTTGGGAGCACCGGCCGAGAAACCCCACACGGCCGTCCGGCCGCTGAGCTCGTCGGTGCCGTCGACGTAATACCAGACATGCGGGTTCTGCCATTCCACCTTGACGACCTCGCCGGTCACCTTGACGGGCCTGTTTTCATCGAATTCCGCCGCTTCGGAATGGTGTGCGAGAGCCGGCGCGGCGACCGCCAGCAAACCGACGCCGGCGAGCACTCCAAGCAGTTTTCGTGACATTGACAATCCTCCCGAATGGAAATCAGCAAGCGAGTACCATGGCAGTTTAGTGATTCGGACCACCGACTTGAAGCAAAAACGGCAAAATCGATCTGTGAGCGACGGAGATGTCCCAACTTTTCAAGAAGATGAACCTCGGCGAACGGACCCGGATCCTCGTGCTGAATCATCCGGCCAGCTTCGAACCGGAGCTGGCCGGCCTGAAGGGCGTGACCATCGTCCGTGACGCCCGCCGGATCCGGAAGACCGACTTCATGCTCGCGTTCGTCCTCACGCGGCGCGAACTGGACGCGGCCGCGGTCGTGGCCGCGCGGAAAACCGAAGGCGACGCCGTGGTGTGGTTCGCCTACCCGAAAGGCACATCCAGGAACTACGCCTGCGAGTTCAACCGGGACACCGGTTGGGACGCGCTGGGAGCCGCCGGTTTCGAGGGCGTGCGAATCGTGGCGATCGACGAAGACTGGTCGGCGCTGCGTTTCCGCCGCGTGGAATTCATCAAGAAGTTGACGCGGGACGCAAAACGCACGCTGACGCGGGCCGGCCGGACCCGGGTGGCCGGATCGTAGCCGCGGCCGAGATCAGCGCATGTCGACCGCTTCGCCGTCCAACGTCACGATCTCGGCGCGAATCTCGTCGTCGGCCGACCGGCTCGGAACGCCCTGAACGTCGATGGTGAGCCCCGGCCGCAGGACATCCTCGGTCAGGCGGCGAAAATTCAACCGCGGCACCGGCGCCAGGATGATGGTGAGCAAGCGCCCGTCGGCTTCGACCCGGGCCACCCCGTAGGGGGCGTCCTGGTAGTTCACTTCCCGGACGACGCCCCTCAATTCTATGCGGGCGGCTTCGTCGTAGGCGTCCCACTGCCGCTCGGGCGGGTACACGCGGTTTTCGTCCACGTCCGTCGGTCCCAGCCACGGCGTGATCGTGCCGGAGATCAGCGCGGCCAGGTTGCCCTCCATGCACGCGTATTCCATGATCTCGATGTCGGGGGTCAGGACGAAGACGCGCTCGCCGCCAATGGGACGGGTGTAGGTCTTGGGATCGTCGAGGGTCCAGGTGAACAGGATGCGCCCCATGTCCGGTCGCTCGAAGGTCATCGTCAGACGCCCCTCGTCGCTGACGGGATGCCCGATCGTGCCCAGCTTGGTCCAGCCGTTGAAGTTGACGGCGTCGATGACGAGCGTGTCGCCGTCCCATCGGCCGCGCGAATCGCCGAACCACGTGGGCGGCCATCCGTCGCGGTGGGGCAGGCCCTCGGTGTTCACCACCTGGAACATCGTGCTCTGCTCGAACAGGAACGCGATGTACTCGTCGTTCTGGAGAATCTGCATCGGGTGCGGCGTGAACGACCGCATCCAGCCGAACGGCATGCAACTCCCGGCATAGTCCCCGAAACGGTTGGCGTCGTAGTTGTCCCACTGCGCCTGGCCCCAGGGCGTGAACGGCAAGGGATTGGGTTCGCCGGCGATGCTCGTCCCGTTGTCGTTGGCGACCGAGCGCGTCAGGTCCTGCGCGCCCGGGCGCGCCCAGACGCCGCTGAAGTCGGGCCGGCCGTTCGACAGGCGCGGCGCCGGCGCGTCCATGTCGACTTCGACGAGGAGCGACTGCGTCCATGCCTGCGACGGCAATCCTGCCAGCGCGAGCACCCATGCCGCCGTGACGATCGATACATGCGTTTTCATGATGCGCCTCCTCGACAGGCTTCGACGATCCGCTTGCGGTTGGGAATGCCTTCGTGACGATAGACCTCGCCGCCGGCTCCGTCAAAAACAATCGTCGCCGGCACGGTCTCCACGCCGTACGCGCCGGCGACCTCCCGTCCGACCGTGCTGAGCATGTTCAGCCGCACGACCTTCGCGCGTCCCCGCAGGTCCCTTTCGATCCCATTCACGATGGGCTTCGCCACGAAGCACGGCGCTCAGGTGTTCGAGAAGAAATCGACGACCACGGGCTGTCCGGCACCGATCAGCGACGCGAACGCGTCCGCGCCATCGAGCCGGGTCGCCCGTGTTCGCAGAAGGACGAACCAGACTGCGATCAGTAACGCTACGAACAATGACGTTTCGAAACTCACTCGAACCTCACAACTCCGGCGGAATCGGAGTCACGCGTCGATCCGGTAAAGGTGCGTGTGACTGCGTATGAAGAACGCGCCGTCGTAAACGGCGATCGACGCCAGCATCGACCCGTCGATCGTGTTCCTCGCCAGCGCCTCGAAGTCCGTGCCCGGCGCGATGACCGTGGTGACGCCTTCCTCGCTGGAAAAGTAGATCCGGCCGTCGGCATACAGGGGCGAGGCGGAATAGTTCCCGAGCACGCGCTCCCGCCAATGGACCTCGCCGGTCGCCGCGTCGACGCAGGTGATGACGCCCAGATCGCTGACCATGTAGAGTTCGGTCCCGACCAGGACGGGAGACGGCGTGAACGGGATCGACCGCGTACCGATCCACGCCACGTGCGAATCGGTCACGTCCCCGGAACCGTCGACGCGCACGGCCATCAACGTCGGATCGTTGAACCCGGTATCGATATAGACCAGCCCGTTCCCGTACACCGGCCGCGGCACGTTCGAGAACCCGTCGTCGTACCGGACGTGCCAGATCTCCTCTCCGGTCCCGGCATCGTACGCCGTGGCGCGGAACGCGCCGATGCTGATCACCTGGTGGCGGCCGTCGACGCCGATCACGAGGGGCGTCGAGTACGCCTGGCTGAACCGGCCGCGTCGGTCCGACTTCCAGCGGATGCGTCCCGTCGAGGTGTCGAGCGCCACGACGAACGCCTGGTCGTACCCGTCGCAGTTGATGATCAGGAGGTCGTCGTGCAACGCCGGTGAACCGCCGTTGCCGTGCTGGGACACGTAAGGGAAACGCGTCGTCCAGAGTATCTCGCCATCCGCCGTCGACAGCGCGGCCGTGCCGCTGGCGCCGAAGTGGACGTAGACGCGCGGCCCGTCCACGATCGGAGTGGGCGAAGCGTGGCTGTTCTTGGCGTTCAGCAGGCGGGAATCGCCTTGCCGAAAGACCTCGACGTCGAGGATCTGTGCTCCGCTCGCGGCGTCGAACGCCAGAGCGCGCAACGACGCGCCGCCGCCGTCCGTGACGGCGGTCGTCAGCCAGATCTTTCCGTCGGCGATGGCCGGGGACGACCAGCCCCGCCCGGCGACAGGCGCCTTCCAGGTGACGTTGCGGTCCTCACCCCATTCCAGCGGCAGACCGCGTTCGGTGGAGTGTCCCTGTCCGGTCGGCCCCCGAAACTCGGGCCAGTCCCGGGCGCCGGCCGGCGCCTCCGCCAGCGCGAAGCACCGAGAGAGGATCAGGCGGGCCATGGTTACAGGCGCGGG
>JAJEDW010000258.1 GCA_022821265.1 Acidobacteriota bacterium | reverse complement strand
GATATAGCCCTGCCACGCAGGAATTGCGTCGCCGGAGTAGAAGACCAATCCGGACGTCGCGATCGACGGCACCCAGAAGATCTCGGGGGCCTCGAGCCCTTCCATCCAGGGCTGTTCCGACGCGCGCGTGCCGTTGTAGTTCCGGCCGTAGGTGACGATCGGCCAGCCGTAGTTGCGCCCCGGCAGCAGGATGTTGGCCTCGTCCCCGCCCTGCGGCCCCTGCTCGGTCGCCCAGAGCTCGCCGGTGTCCGGGTGAAAGGCCAACCCGATCGGGTTGCGGTGCCCCAGCGTGAAGATCTCGGGCCGTGCGCCGTCCCGGCCCACGAACGGATTGTCCTCGGGCGACGTGCCGTCGTCGTTCAGCCGCAGCGTCTTTCCCTTGTGGTTGCCCAGGTCCTGGGCCCGCTCGTCGCCGACGGCGCCGGCGCCGCCCATGGTCATGTGGACCCGGCCGTCGCCGGCCCACGCCAGCCGCGCGGCGCCGCCGCTGTTCCCTTCGCCGGAGGAATCCCCGACGAAGATGTCGCGGATGTCCTCGATCGCGCCGTCGGCCCAGCGTCCGCGCGCCAGCGCCGTCGTGGGCCCGTACTCCGCCGGCTTCGTGTAGGTGAAATAGACGTAACGGTTCCGCTCGAAGTCGGGATGCAGCGATACCTCGAGCAGGCCGGAAAGGCCGCCGGCCACGATATCGCCGGGGATGCCCGCGACCGGTTCGGGGTCGAGCACGCCGTCGCGCACGATGCGCAAACGCCCGGCCCGCTCCGTGACCAGCATGGCGCCGTCGGGCAGCCACGCCATGCTCCAGGGACGGGACAGGCCCTTCGTCACGACGGTGACCCGGATGCGCGTGTCCGGCTCGTACGTCTCGTAGACCCACGGCCCGTCGCCGAGGGGGACCGTGGGACGGCCGCGCTGCGCCCATGAGGGCGCCATCGCGAGCCCGATCAGGATCAGCGCGCACAACGGCTTTCGCACCACTGCGAACCCAAGTCGGACCGACATCGCAAACTCCTTCCGACGCTTCCGGGCCATTCAGGACCGTTCCGGTTCCTGCCGACACGCCGGCGCCGCCCAAGGACGAAATGGCTCACGACCCAAGGCTGAGCGAAATGTTATCAAGACCGTCCAGCGCCGCGGAGCGAAGCCGGTCGGCCGGATTCACATCGTCAAACGCAACCACACAGTCGTGCGGCGGATCCGTGAATCCATTCGGTTGTCCAAGACGGTCATGGGCCGGAGTTGAAGTTCATTCACCGAGGTCCGATCAAACTCGACTACCATGAAACCCATGGACAGTCGCATGGCGCGAGACCGGGCCGAACTCGTCGGGATTCTCCAACTGGCGTATTCCGGGGAACTTGCGGCCGGACACGCCTACCGCGGCCATTGGCGCTCGGTTTCGGACCCGGACGAGCGCTCGCGAATTCGAACCATCGAAGAGGACGAGTGGCGGCACCGCCGCCAAGTCGGTCGCATGCTCCATGACTTGGGCGCCGCCCCGGACCGCCGCCGCGAAATCCGGGCGAACGTGATCGGCCGCGTGCTGGGTGCGCTATGCCACGCCTCGGGATGGCTGGCGCCCATGTACGGCGCCGGAAAGCTGGAGAGCCGGAACATCCGCGAGTATGAAACCGCCGCCCGGCTGGCATGGAACTCGGATCGGAAGGAATGGGTCGATTGCCTGTTGGAAATGGCCGAGGTCGAATGGGAACACGAACGCTATTTTCGTGACCGCGTCCTCTCCCACGCGGTCGGGCGGCGCCTTCCGATATGGCCCGAACCCCCGCCGAAGGTTCGTATCCGCGCGGCGTTCGAATTCGAGACCGGGTCGCCGTCGAACGATCCGGCCGATCTTCCGTGTATACTTTCAAACTATTGATATAGCGGTCCGGCGGACGCTCCCGGAGTTCGCGGCGCCGCAACCGGCAGTGCAGGCGGTGCTTGCCTGGCTGGTCGCAGAGGCGTTCCGGATCCCGGGCGCTCCGGGCACGGCCGGCGGGGCGGACTGAGCGCCCCGAGGTCACCGGGATTCAGGAGCCGATCGGCCGGCCCGAGTGTTGCGTTCCGGGCCTTCTGGCTGTCACCATTGGACTACAGGTTCCCCATGCGACATCCAAGACTGCATCCGTCTCGACATCTCCCGGGATCCGGACGCCGGCCGCGGTCATTTCGACAAAGGCCGCGCCTTCGCGCCGGCGCCGAACCAAGGTGTTTGCCCTCATGACCCGGCATCCCTTCGACTGCGATTTCAAGGTTACCCCCGAGCAGAAGATCCAGTTCCGGCGCGACGGGTGCGTCAAGCTGGACGGCTTCCTGAACGACCAGGTACTCCGCATGCTCCGTGATCGGGTGGAAGTCGAGATGCATCGAGAGACCATCAACTCGACGACCCCCGCCTTCTATCGGGTGAACTATGACCTGGAAGGCGCCAAGGACAGCGTCTTCGAATTGCTGGCGCGCCGTTACTTCCGGCAGACGTTGACGGATCTCACGGACAACGATCTCTTCTTTACGGCTGAACAGATATTCGAAGTCGAACAGAAAGCCGACATCGGATCGACTTGGCATGTCGGCGTGGACACTTTTGGCTATCAGGTCTCGACAGAATTCGGATGCACGTTGTGGGCGCCACTGCAATCGGTGAATGCACGCGGGCAACGGGGAGGGATGACGTATGTTCCTCAACACGTCATTTCGGGAGAATGGTTTTTTGAACAAATCGAGCCAGCCGTCGTGTCCACACTCAAGGCCAAGGAGCGAGCGGGCATCAAGACGAACACACCCGACTACGTGTCCTTGAAACGCGGCATCCTCAATTCGCCGCCGATGGTGGAGATACTTGAGACCCACTGCGTCGAGGAGGACTTCGAACCCGGCGACGTGCTCTTCTTTAACAGATGGTCGTCCATCGGGGAGTGGCGCTCGAAGAGGGCCC
>JAJEDW010000004.1 GCA_022821265.1 Acidobacteriota bacterium | reverse complement strand
TCCGCGTCGCCCGTCACCACGGGAACGTATCCGGCCGTGGCGAGCGTGTCGCGCACGTCGCCGAGCGTCCGCGGGTCGTCGTCCACCACCAGGATGCGCGTCGGTTCTTCGGCGTCGCCGGACGCGCGGGCCCGGCTGGGCAGGTCATGGGGCGCGGCGTCGGCCGCTACGGGCAGCGTGAAGGTCACCCGCGTACCGGCGCCGGCGCCGCCGCTTTCGGCCCAGATGCGCCCCCCGTGGGCCTCGACGATGCCCTTGCAGATGGCCAGGCCCAGGCCCGTCCCGCCGATCCCGCCCTCGCCGTCGCCGAACCGGGCGTGCTTGCGGAACAGGTGCGGCAGCCGCTCCGGCGCCACGCCCCGGCCCTCGTCGACGACCGACACGGCCACGTGCACGCCGTCGCGGACGGCTGACACCACTATGGGCGACGATTCGGGCGCGTAGCGCGCCGCGTTCGCGAACAGGTTGTTGATGACCTGGACGATGCGTTCCGGATCGGCCAGCACACGCGGCAGATCCAGGGGAAGATCGATGCGCAGCGCGTGGCGGCCGCCGCCGCCGAGGAAGGTCGTCCGCGCCTGTTCCACCAATCGGGCCACATCCGACGGCTGGGGCGCGACCGAAAGCGTCCCCGTTTCGATGCGGCCCGCGTCGAGCAGGTCGCCGATCAACGCGCGCATGCGATTGGCCTGCTCGTCGATGACCCGGAAGATCTGGCGCACCTCGGCCCGGTCGGGAAACGCCTCGGCGCCCAGCACGGTGGCCGACGCTCCCTTGATGGAGAGCAGCGGCGCCCGCAGCTCGTGGCTGACCAAGCTGAGGAACTCGGTCCGCGACCGCTCCAGTTCCTCCATGGGCGCCAGGTCCTGCATGGCGACCACGACCGACTCGACCGTCCCGTCTTCGGCCGTGATCGGCGTGGCGTTGATCAGCGTCTTGACGCTCCGGCCGTTCGGCACCGAAAGTACGATCTCCTCGGCGCGCACCGCCGTGGCTTCCCGAAAGACGTCCGCCCGCGGCAAGTCTGTCAGGGCCATCTCACTCCCGTCGCCGCGGCGCAACGTCAACAACTCCCACACGGCCTCGGCCGATCGTCCCGGAAGCTGTAGCGGCTCGAGGATCCTCCGCGCCTCCCGGTTGATCGACACCGGGAGGCCCGTCCGGGCATTGAAGACCGCCACGCCCACCGGAGAGGTGTCGATCAGCGCCTCCAGGCCGGCCCGCGCCCGCTGTTCGTCGCGAAAGGCTTCGGCGTTGGCGATCGCCGTGGCCGCCTGCGAGGCGAACAGCATCAGGATCTCCTCGTCCTCGTCGGTGAATTCGCCCCCGCCGGCCTTGTCGACGAGCGCGAAGTAACCGACCAGAACGCCCCGATGCCGCATCGGCGTGCCCTGGAAGGCGCCGGAGGGGAGCAGGTCGGTAGCGAAACCGAGCTCTCGGATCCAGTTCGCCCCGTCGGAGAGCCGAATCGGACCGGACAGGCCCCGGAAGTGCTCGAACAGCCGGGGGCCGTCGGCCCAGGCCACGATCCGCTCGTGCCACTCGGCCGGCATCCCGGAGCTGACGAAGTCCCTGGCCTTGCCCTCTTCGTCGACCGTCGTGATCAGGCCGCAGCGCGCCCCGGTCAACCCGCGCGCGCTTTCGACGATTTCCCCGAGCACGGTGTCCAGGTCCAGGCTCGACGTGATCCGCAGGCTCGCGGCGCTGAGCCGCGACGTGCGGTCGCTCAGAAGGGCGAGTTCGCGACGAATATCCTCGGTTGCGATCATGGAGTCATCCGCCTGTCGGAATCACGAGACGCCCAGGCGACGGCGGGCGGACGGAGGCCGCGCCGGCCGTGCGACGCGCGTGACGCGCCGATTATACGAGTGATGAGGAGAATTTCACCAAGAAAGGGCGTCATCTCGCTCGACCTTCACACGGACGTCACTGTGTGTTCGGCCTGTGTGAGTCCCATCGAAAGTGCGTGGCTGTCGAGGGGCGTTCGAGTCGATCGAGACGCCGGGAACGTCGGTGGCCGCCACAAGATTCCCGACCATCCGAGCCCGCCCGGTGGGGTCGCGGGCCTCGGCTGGCCGTGGTGTCCGGCGAGCGTCGCGTTCGCCGATGCCGGGCGTGCGTACCGCCGGGTCAGGGCGCTCGGGCCCCGTCCTCCTCACGCTGGATCCTCGCCAGCTCCCGCGAAGTGAACCAGATGCGCTGGATGGCCGTCCAGTTGGTCAGGATGGCCAGGATCCAGAGGACCACGGCCATCCGGTCCGTCAACGCGCCCAGTATCAACAGGACGACGCGCTCGGCGCGTTCCAGGAACCCCACCTTGCAGCGGGGGATCAACGACTCGGCGCGCGCGCGGGTGTAACTGATCATCACCGACCCGATGATGGCCATCCCGGTCAGGCCGACGTACCAGAGCCGGTCGTCGCGCGCGTACCAGATCAGCAGCCCGAACAGCATCAGCATGTCCGAGTACCGGTCGATCACCGAGTCCAGGAACCCGCCGAACCGCGTGACCCGGCCGCTGACGCGCGCGACCACGCCGTCCAGCATGTCGAAGGCGCCGCCGAACACCATGACCAGCCCGGCCCAGAAGAACAATCCCTGGGCGAACAGCGTGGTCGCGAAGATGTTGATGCCGAGGCCGACGTAGGTGAGCACGTTCGGGTCGACGCGCAGGCGGGACAATCGGGCGACCAGGAACTCCAGGACGCGCCGGCCGGCGTCTCCGATCCGCCCGCTGATGGTGTGCGCGTGCACGGACCGCCGCTCGGGCGTTCCGATCATGGACTCGTCTCGGCGGGCCACGCCCATCACCCCGAATCGTCGTGGATCGTCGTGAAACGGACCACCTCGAAGACGCGGGCGCCGGCCGGGATACGGATTCGGACCTCGTCGCCCTCCTGCTTGTTGAGCAGGCCGCGCCCGATCGGCGACGTCGTCGATATCGCCCCCTGTTCCGCGTCGGCGTCCTCGCTGGTCACCAGGCGGTACGTCACCTCTTCCTCCCGGTCGATGTCGAACAGGACGACCGTGGAGCCCAGGGAGATCCGGTCCCGCGGGATCTTGTCCATGTTGATCATGGACAGGTCCGACAGGCGTTGCCGGAGCTGTCCGATCCGGGCCAGGACGTAGTCGCGGCGTTCCTTGGCCGCGTGGTATTCGGCGTTCTCCCGGAGATCGCCCATGGCGAGGGCCGCCTTCAACGCCCGCGGCAACTCCGTCGTCAACTCCTTTTCGAGGAGCTTGATTTCCTCTTCCAGCTTCCTGCGGGCATCCAGCGGCATGGGAGTCTCCGTCCAGGTCCGGTCAGAACAGCCTGAAGTTGATGGTCAGGAATCGCTCGGGGTTCTCCCGGAAATCGTACATCAGCTTGAGGAACTCCGCGATCGTCTGGTTCATGTTGTCGTACATCGCCGGATCGTCGATCAGCCGCCCGAGCGTACCCTCGCTTTCCGCGATGCGCGTGACCGTCTCATCGACGTTCACGACGGCCGCGTTCAGGTTGGTGTAGAGGGTTTCGTCGGTCAACAGCCGTCCCAGCGTGCCCTGTCCCCCTCGCACGTCCGCGATCAGTTCCTCGGCCGAGCCCACGACGCCGAGCATGCGGTCATAGAGCTCGCGTTCCCTTGCGAGGAGGCCGATCGTCCCCTCGCCGTTCTCGATCCTTCCCACGACGCCCTCCAGGTCCGCGACCACCGCGGTCATGCGGTCGTAGAGTTCCCGGTCGGACATCAGCCGCCCCACGGTGCCGTCGCCGGTCCGGGCGTTCTCCACCAGCAGGCGCGTTTCGTCGAGGATCGTGTCCACGTTCCGGAAGATGGCGTCGTTGGTGAGCAGTTGGCCCAGCGACCCCTCCCCCTGCTCGATGCGGCTCATGATCAGCAGGATCTGATCGCTCAGGAGGTCGAAGTTGGCCACGATGTCGTTGGCGCCCTGGACGATGGCGCGGATGTCGCCGCCGCTCTGCCCCTGGATCTCGTCGCCGTCCCCCAATGGGGCGCCGGCGGCGCCGGCCCGCTCGATCTCGACGATCGCGTCGCCCAGCAGCCCGATCGATCCGATCGTCAACAGGGAGTCCGAGGGGATCGTGTAGCTTTCGTCGATGGCCATCTCGACGGCCACGAACCGTTCCGGATCCGGATCGTTGGTCACCCGGACGCTCCGGACGTTGCCCGCCGTCACCCCCTCCACCCGGACTTCCGCGCCGGTCTTCATCCCCCCGGCGGATGCGAAGTAGGCGGTCACCGTGTACCGGGCGCGAAAGAACCCGCCCTCGCCGCCGATGAAGAAGATCCCCACGGCCAGCAATGCGAAGCCGCCGAGAACGAGGAGTCCCACCCGAAGCTCGGCCCACGAGATCGATTGACGTCTTGCCATGTTCTTCTCCTTATGCGATGAACTGCCGGATGTAGGCGTCGTCGGAACGGCGCAGGACCTCGTCCGGGCCCTCGAAAATCGTTCGACCGTTCCGGAGCATGACGAAGCGCGTATGCGGCAGGCAGAACGTGCCGTCCTCCCGGATGAAGCGGACGCGCCCGCCGGATTCGACGGCGATCTCGCTCGCCAGCGTGAAGGCGTCGCGCAGCCGGTGCGTGACGAATACGCCGGAGACCCCGCGAACGTCGCGCAGCCGGATGATCAACTCGTTGATTCGCCGGGACGTGATCGGATCCAGCCCGGCGGTCGGTTCGTCGTACAACATGACGGCCGGCCGCGAGACCAGGGCCCGGGCCAGGGCCACGCGGCGTTTCATGCCCCCGGACAGCTCCGCGGGCATCTTGTCGATCGCATCCTCGAGGCCGACGAATCCCAGGACCTCCCGGACCCGGTCCCTGATCGTGTCCTCGTCCGTCCCCACTTCGGACAGGCGGAATGCCACGTTCTCGAATACGCTGAGCGAGTCGAACAGCGCGGATTCCTGGAACACCATCCCGATTCGCGGGCGTAGCCGCATCAGTTGGCGCTCGCCGGCGCGCCCGAGATCGACGCCCTCGATCAGGACCTGTCCCGAGTCGGGAGTTTCCAGGCCCATCATGAGCTTGAGCATCGTGGATTTCCCCGATCCGCTGCCGCCGAGAACGATCTTGGTCTGGCCCTCGTGGAGCGCGAACGAGACGCCGTCCAGGACGCGGACGTCGCCGTAGTACTTCGTCACGTTCCGGAGCTCGATCAGAGGCGCCGGCGCCACCCGGACGCGGGACCCGTCTCCGTTGGCCCGGCTCATGGCGAGTATTCCAGGATCAACTGGGTCAGGAAGTAGTCGGATACGAGGATGAGCAGGGACGACACGACGACGGCCTGGGTCGTGGAGCGTCCCACGCCGCGCGTGCCCCCTTCCGTCCGCATGCCGCAGCGGCAGCTCACGACGGCGACGACCGCGCCGAAGAACACGGGCTTGACCAGCAGCCCGCCGGTGATGTCGTAGTAGTCCAGGCCGTTCCACGCCGAGTTCAGGTACAGGTCCGGGCTGGTCCTGAGGATCCCGACCGCGACCGCCAGCCCGCCGATGATCCCCATGCTACAGGCGACGACGGTCAACAGCGGCTGCATCGACACGGTCGCCAGCAACCGCGGCACGACCAGCTTCTTGATCGGGTCCGTGCCCAGGGCGCGCATGGCGTTGACCTGCTCGGTCACGATCATGGATCCCAGCTCCGAGGCCATTCCCGAACCCACGCGGCCCGCGACCATCAGGGCGCCGAGCACCGGGCCGAGCTCCCGCACCAGCGACACCGCGACCAGCGTGCCGGTCAGTCCCACGGCCCCGAACCGGGACATCTCGGACGCGCTCTGCAGCGTCAGCACGGCGCCGGTGAAGAACCCGGTCAGCATGATGATCGTCAGCGAACCGACGCCGACGTGGTCCATCTGCGTCAGGATGTCGCGGATGTAGAACGGCTTGCGGAACGCGCGCCGGAAGGCGCGGAACGCGAGGAGCGCCGTTTCCTGCACCTCCAGGACCGCGGCCTTCGGGCTCGGCAGCATGCCCGCCATCGTATCGGAATCGTTCCGGCCCGGTCAACGCCGCCGCCGGGCGCCTGAACGGCCCGTTTTCTTTCCTGTTTACAGTCACTTGTCGCCGGTTGGGGGTATTGGAGATCGGCTATACTGAAGCCATGTTCACCTTCAGGACGGCGGGCGAATCGCACGGTCCGGCCCTGGTCGCGATCGTGGACGGGTTGCCGTCCAACCTGGATTTCGACGTCGACTTCGTCAACAGCGAGCTCGGGCGGCGGCAGGGTGGCTTCGGCCGGGGCGGGCGGATGAAGATCGAGACCGACCGCGTCCGCGTCCTGTCCGGCGTCCGGCACGGAAAGACGCTCGGGAGTCCGGTTTCGATGATGATCGAGAACCGGGACTGGAAGAACTGGGGCGACGTCATGTCGGCCGAACCGGCGCCGGAAG
>JAJEDW010000118.1 GCA_022821265.1 Acidobacteriota bacterium | reverse complement strand
TCCGCGTTGACCGCGAGCGGAAGCGGCGGCATCTCGACGACCACGACCACCACCGATCAGGCCCGGGACTTCAGGGTCGTCGTCACGCTGGATAATCCTCCGGTCCAGCTCCGGCCGGGCTTGTCCTGTACGGCCACGATCGAAACCGCGCGCGAAGACCGGACGCTGGCCGTGCCGATACAAGCGTTGACGATTCGCGAGATCCCGGAAGCGGATGTCCCGGACTACGTGGCGAATCCCGTGGTCAACGAGCCGCGGCCCGGAGACGAAGCGATGGCCGAAGTCGAAGGCGTTTTCGTCATAGAGTCCGGAACGGCCCGCTTCCGGCCGGTCCGCACCGGCATCGTGGGCACCACGGACATTCAGATCATCGAAGGGGTTCGCGAAGACGAGGAGATCGTCATCGGGCCGTACCGCGTGCTTCGGACTCTCGAGGACGAGACGGCCGTCCGCGTCGAGAGCTCCGACGAGGACGAGGAGTCGTAAGGCCGCATGTCCGCGCCGCTGATCCGAACCCACGACCTGTGGAAGACATACCCGATGGGCGTCGACAACGAGATCCACGCCTTGAGCGGCGTGAGCTTCGAGATACGGCGCAATGAGTACGTGGCCATCATGGGACCGTCGGGTTCGGGGAAGTCGACGCTGATGAACGTGATCGGCTGTCTCGACACGCCCACGCGGGGGCAGTATTGGCTGAACGGCCGGCTAGTCAGCGACATGGACGACGACGAGTTGGCCCGCATTCGGAACAAGGAGATCGGTTTCGTCTTCCAGACGTTCAACCTTCTGGCGCGCGCGACGGCGCTGCACAACGTGGAGCTCCCATTGATCTACAGCGGCGTCGCCGGCGTTGCGCGCCGCCGGCGGGCCGAGGAGGCTATGTCGATGGTGGAGCTGTCCGATCGGCAGGACCACCGCCCGGCCGAGTTGTCCGGCGGACAACGCCAGCGCGTGGCCGTCGCGCGGGCGCTGGTGAACAGTCCTTCCATTCTCCTGGCCGACGAGCCGACGGGCAACCTCGATTCCAAGACCGGCCGCGAGATCATGCAACTGTTCGGGCGGTTGCATGCCGAGGGCAACACGATCATCCTGGTGACGCACGAACGCGAGGTGGCCGCGTGCGCGCAGCGCATCGTCAGCATCCTGGACGGGAAGATCGCGAGTGACGAACACGTTGTCCAGGGTGAGGCGCTGCCGGTCAGCTAGGAGCCTGTGGTGAAACCCCTACTGCATTCGACCGGCGATCGATCCCGTCCGGACTGCGTTGCTCGTCGGTCACATATCGGGAATATGCTCCCTCCTCGCGCCTTGCCGGACGGGCGCCTCACCGGCCTCGGTGCGACGCGGGGTTTCACCACAGGCTCCTAGAGATCAAGACTCGCCATGGATCCGGTATTCGTCTGGTTGGAGCAAACCGCGCTGAGCGTGTGGGTGCGTGAGTCGCCGTCGATGTTCGCGTTTCCCGGAATCCTGACGCTTCATACCATCGGAATGGCGTTCCTCGTGGGCCTGACCTCGGCTTTCAGCCTCCGGACCCTGGGTTTCGCCGAACGCGTTCCGGCGTCGGAACTGCTGAGGTTCGTACCCGTGGTCTGGTTCGGGTTCGTTCTGAACCTGGTGTCCGGCGTTCTGCTCTTGATGGCGTATCCGGCGAAGGCATTGACGAACCCCGTGTTCTACCTGAAGCTGACGACGATCGCGTTGGCCTTGCTGGCCGTGAGGGCCCTCGGCCGCCGCGTGGCCGCCGCGTCGAGCGCGCCCGTCCCGGTTTGGCCGAAAGACCACGTGCTGGCCAGCCTGACGTTGGCGTTCTGGGTCGTTTCGGTGACCGCCGGCCGGTTCCTGGCGTATACCCACAGCCGCCTCCTGGCGTCCGACTTCTGAAGACGATGTCGCAAGAGAACCCGATCTCATCGCTCGAATCGTTGCGGCAGCAGCTCGTCCTGTGGCTCGAATCGACGCCGGCCGGCGATTTCGTCACCGCATACACGTGGGCGTGGCCCATTGCGGAGTCGTTTCACTTCGTCGGGCTGTGCCTTCTCGTCGGCACGATCGGCCTGTTCGACTTGCGGCTTCTCGGCTTCGCGCGGCAGATCCCGTTGCCTCAACTTCATCGCCTGATCCCGTGGGGGATCGCGGGCTTCTCGATCAACGCCGCGAGCGGCTCGCTCTTCATGGCCGCCGCGCCGTTCCAGTATCTGTACAACGAGTCGTTCTATTTCAAGGCGACGTTCCTGGGCGTGGCGGGCGTCAATGTCGCGGTCTTCTATCTGCTGTTCTACCGCAAGATCGTCACGCTGGGCGCGGGAGAGCAGGCGCCGTTGCCGGCGCGCATCATCGGAGGCGTTTCCCTGCTGATGTGGATCGGCGTCATGTGCGCCGGACGGTTGTTGACTTTCTACCGGCCGAGTTTCCGGTTCTTCTGAACGGAAGCGCCCGCCTTCGTCGCCGCTATTCGCGGCGAACGGCGTCGAGCAGGGCCGGCAACGCGTCGTAGCCGTCGAGCGTGATCGGGGGACGGTCGGCGGCCGCGTCCTCGATCGGTGCGGCCTTCCCGACACCCGTCGCGCCGTCGCCCATCCGTATTTCGATGAGAGTGAACTCGTCGTCGGCGGGCGTCCTGGGCGCCAGCCGACGCCTCGTCACCAGTACGATGCGGTCCCCTCCGCCGGGTGCGGTGTCGAGGGCGGCGTACTTGATCGCGTATCCGGAGACGCTTTCGGTCCAGACGTATCCCAGGGTCGGCAGAGCATCGAGCGCGACCACCAGGGGATCCTCGGGCGGGTCGTCGCCTCCGCCGCGGCCACCGCGCCCGCCCCCTCCGCCGCCGTCCGCCTCGGCTTGCTGCGCCGCGGCTTCGGCGCGGGCCGCGGGATCCATTCCGGCAATCAGTTGATCGCGTTCCGCGTCCGCCGACCACCTGAAGATGCTGATCGTTACGTCGCCGCCGCCGTCGAACTGCGCCCTCAGATCGGCGACGCGTTCTTCCGTGCTCTGTGCCTCGGTCACGAGCGACCGCACGCCGGCGAACGTCAGACAGACAGCCATGCACAGCCCGATAAGAGCGGAAGCGGGGACCAGTCTCCGTCCGTTCGGCGCCATCGATGTCATCGTTCCTCCTGTCGGATGCCAATTGAGCCCCACAGTATTTCACGGAAACCCAGGTTCCGGCCACCGATTCGCCGAACCGGCGCGCGTCCCGCTCGTCCGCGCCGCTTGCCGACCGCGGTGGAGAATCGATTCGGTTGCCGGCGGCCGCGGTGTACTATGGGTTTCCCAAGCCGCTGTGGCAGCGGCATCGTGAGCTATTCGAGAGGAGACGGCAATGATTCGGCTCAAATTCCTTGTGACTGCAGCCGCCGTCGTGACGCTGAGCGCGTCTCCCGCGCTCGTGCACGGGCAGGCGGACAACGTGAGTTTCTTCGTGACCAGTAGCAATCCGGGAACCGGCGGGAACCTCGGGGGCCTCGACGGCGCCGACGCCCATTGCGAAGCCTTGGCGGCGGCCGTCGGGCAGGGCGGAAAGACCTGGCGCGCGTATCTGAGCACGAGCACGGTCGATGCGCGAGACCGTATCGGCAACGGGCCCTGGTACAACGCGGCCGGCGTGATGATCGCGGCGGACATCGCCGAGTTGCACGGCGAAAACAACCTGACGGCCGAGACCGCGCTGAACGAACGCAACGAATCGCCCAACTACATCGGCGGTCCGCAGCCGCTCGAGCACGACGTCCTCACCGGCACGAACGAAGACGGCACGGCATCGGACATGACGTGCAACGACTGGACCGACGGTTCGGCCGACAGCACGGCGATGCTGGGCCACGCCGACCGCATCGGCCGGAATCCGGGCGTCAATTCCTGGAATGCGGTGCATCCGTCCCAGGGTTGCGCGATGGAGAACCTGACGCCGACCGGGGGCGCCGGCCTGTACTACTGCTTCTCGGCGGATTGATCGAGCGTCGACCCGGTCGCGTCCGAAGGCAGCGGGCGCCGGGACGCGACGGTCCGATACGCTGGAACAGCTCATGCGATACCTGGTGACAGCCAAGGTCAGACGAGGGCGGCCGGCGGCGCTGGCCACGGCGATCGAGCGGGGTACGCTGGGACGAGGCTCGGTCGCGGGCGACGAGTACCTGCGTAACATGGCCCGGGCGCGCCAACTGGACGACGGCCGAGTCGAGTGGGTTGAAGTATGCTATTGTCCGACGCCGCTGGAGGAAGAGCGCCCGTTTTGGGAAGAGTACTTCGACTTGTTGAAGGTGCAGGATGCGCACGCCCGGAGCCGCTGCCGCGATCTGAACGGTTCCGAGCCGTGGGCCTGCAGCCGATGCGACTGCACCGACCGGCTCGAAAGACGGCTGGCGGCGAAAGGCCAGCCGTTTCGCCCCGGCGCCCTGACGGGACCCGACCCATGGACACCGGCCGGAAGGGACCGGGAGTGAGATTGGTGATTGGCCAAGTTCGTTCGGAGGTTTTGCGATGAGGGACCGACTGCATGCTTGGACGCGAGGCGTGGCGGCTCCAGCCGTCCTGGTTGTTCTGATATCGGGCGGGGCATACGGCCAATCACCCACGCTCCGCACACCCGACGGTCAGCCGGACCTGCAGGGGGTCTGGTCCTTCGCCACGATCACGCCGTTGGAACGGCCGAGAGAGCTCGCGGACAAGGAGTTCTTCACACCGGAAGAAGCGCGCGAATACGAGATCGCGTACCGCGAGCGGACGAACAAGGACCGGCGCGACGGTCCCGCGGCGGCCGACGTCAGCCGCGCATACAACGACTTCTGGTGGGATCCGGGCACGCGGGTCGTCAAGACGCTGCGGACCTCGCTGGTGATCGACCCGGCCGACGGGCGGATTCCCGCGATGACCGAAGAGGGCCGGGCGCGCAACGAGGCGAGGCGCGAAGCCAATATCGGACGTGAGTTCGACGGACCGGAAAACCGCCCGTTGCCGGAACGCTGCCTCGTGATGCAGGGTTCGGGACCGCCGATCACGCCCACGGCCTACAACAACAATACGCAGATCGTCCAGAGCCCCGGCCACGTCGCGTTGTTGATCGAGATGGGGCACGAGACGCGGATCATCCCGTTGGATGACCGGCCGCATCTCGACGACAGCGTCCGGCTCTGGAAGGGCGACTCGCGCGGCCGATGGGAAGGAGACACTCTCGTCGTCGAGACGGCGAATTTCTCCGACAAGGCGGCATGGCGCGGGACGAGCCCGAACATGAAGTTGACCGAGCGCTTCACGCGGCAGGACGAGGACACTCTGATCTACCAGTTCACCGTCGACGATCCGGACACCTATGAGCGGCCGTGGACGGCCGAGGTGCCGCTGACGCGAATCGACGGCCTCGTCTACGAGTACGCCTGCCACGAGGGCAACTACGGCATGGCCGGGGCGTTGGCCGGCGCCCGCGAGAGGGACCGGCAAGCCGCCGCGGGCAGGTGAGCAGCGTCGCGAACTGGCTGACACAAAGCGTGACGACACTCGGGCCCTGGGGCCTCTTCCTGGTGGCGCTGGGCGATTCCGCGTTCGTCCCCCTGCCGCAGGGCGTCGATTTTCTCCTGATTACGCAGGCGATCGCCGCGCCGTCCACGGCGTATCCGGCCGCGGCCCTTGCCGTGGCCGGCTCCCTGATCGGTTCGTACGTTCTCTATTCGATGGCGCGGCGCGGCGGTGAGCTGATGTTGCGCAAGAGGGCGTCCGGCGCGGGCGCCGCGAAGATCCGCCGCCAGATCGACCGGTACGGCGGGCTGGTGCTGATCCTTCCGACGATGATCCCCCTGCCGCTTCCGACGAAGCTGTTCGTGATCGGCGCCGGGGTGTTTCAGATGAGGCCCCTCTCCTTCGTCGGCGCGGTCGCGTTCGGCCGTATCGTTCGCTACTTCGGGGAAGCGTTCGTCGCGCTGCGATACGGGGACCGCACGATGGACCTCTTCAGGGAGAACGTCGGCGTAGGACTGGCCCTCGCCGCGGCCGTCGTCGCCCTGTTCGTCGTCATCCAACGCTGGAGCGCCGACCGGCTCGGCGGCGAAGGCGCGGCCTGACGGATCTCGGCGTCGCGCCGCGTGCGCCCGGTAATTCCCTGCGTCCGTCATCCCAACTGCGTTACACTCCGCCCGAGTTGATGAATCGGCTTCGGCGACCGGCAGCGTTGTTCTTCTGCTTGGCTTCACTATCCGCCCAGGGAGCCGAGCGTCAGGCGCCGACGTCCGCCCTGCCCGACGCCGTGTACGCACTGCTCCGGGAGCGGTTCTACATGGATCGAGCGATCGGGTTTCTTCACGACTCGGCGTCCCGCGAGGAGTTGCACGCGGCGCTGGCCGGCGACGCGGGCGAGTTTTCCTTTCTGATCGGCCGGCCGGCGGGAGATGTCACCATCGATGAGTTCCTTCCGACGGACCCGTCCGCCTCGGCCGTCCAGTCGCTGACGTTGACCATCGACACGGCCGCCGACGCGGTCGACATGGTGCACGTCCTGCTCGATCCCGAGTCCGAGCCGGAAGCGGAGCGTCTGGCGGATAGTGCGCTCGACGAGGTGGACCAGGGCGGTCCGCGCTCGACCCGGCTGTACCTGCTCGGGATCCATCAGGTCGAGGACCGGGCGTACCAGGTTCTGCTGCGCGAGGAGACGTCGTCGACCGGCGGGTTGATGTTCTGGATTCACTTCCGTTGAAGGTGGCGTCATGCTCCGGACCGGCAACGCGATGCGTGTTTCCCCGGCCATCGACCAGAGCCTTATCGGGCCCCTTCGGCTCCGGCAACGGGAGTCCTCCGCCGCTCCGGTTTCGCGAACGATGCGAATCGGGGTCGGCAGGTCCTCAGAATCCGCGCCAACCGGGCAGGGCGGCCGATTGCCGGATCCAGGCTTCCATCCGATCCTCGTCGAGTTCGCCCTCGTAGATGTCGATCCAGCGCGAGTCCTTGTCCTTGCCGGAGCCGGGCGGGGCGGGGCGCAGCGACGCACCGTTCAGGAAGGTCACCTTTATGTAGCGCGTGAATACGTGGAAGCTCAAGAACCAACCATGGCCCTCGACGCCATACCAGGGCGAGTTCCACCTCACGGCCTTGCGCACGTGGGGCACGGTGCGCACGATGAGGTCGTCGAGGCGGCGCCCGGCCGCGCTTTTCCAACCGGGCATGGCCGCGATGTAGGCCTGGACGGGGATGTCACCATCGGCCTTGGCGATCTGAGGGTTGCCGCCTGCGAGGAGGACCGGCGTCGCGTCGCCGTGCTGGGCGGTCCGCGTTGACTTCTTGAACCTCTTTCCCGGCGATTCGTTCACTCCGATCCGCGCCTCTCGCGGCCGAGCGCCTGAGGCCGCACCCGGACGACCCTGCCTGCCGATTATCGCTCGACAGCCGACCCGCCGATGAAGCAGTAGCTCCACTGGCGGGATTCGAAGAATTCCTGGAGGCCGGAAGCCGTTCGGATCAGCTCAGTCACGGTGTCCGAAGGCCTTCCTGAACCACCGTTGCTGTTCGACGACACCCGATGTCGGACGGGGCCCCCGGGGCGGGACCGTGTAGTCGGCCGGGCCGCAGAGACAGGTGATCGCCTGAATCGGATCCAGGCGGCGAAGCTCGGCCCGCCGGATGGCTTCCAGCCTCGGCCCCGCCTTCTTCCACGTGCGCACCCAACGCTCGACCGCGGCCAGCTCATCCGCGATCCGATCGGGCGACTTCGAGCTGTTGGACGTCACCCGTGAATTACACCGGCGAATCCGGCCGCGATCCGGGCGGCGAACAGCCGCCGGAGACCGGTTATTCCGAGACCGGGTTAACGCGCACCGTCCGCCGGGCGATCCGGGACGAGCATCCGGATATAGCCGTCGTGGCGCGACGTGATGAAGATCTCGCCGTCGGCGCTGCGGCTCAAGTGCAGGTCGACCCGCTCGATGTCGCGGCCGAGAGCCTCGGCCACGAGGTCTTCCATCGTCACGTCCCGGCGATTCCCGTCCGTGTCGCGGGCATAAAGCTGGATCTCCTCGATCGCGGCGACGGTCTCCGGAACGCCGTCGTCGGCCGCCTTCATCGCCGCCGTGTCGGCGGCGAACAGACGGCCGCGAGCGACGTCGCCGAAGATGAACTTGCCCTGAAGGGCCGGGATGGCGCCGTGGTAGGTGAACCCCGCCGCGACGGCCTCGCCGTCGTCGTGGTCGTACATGGCCACGGGATAGGCGAACCCGTCGGGGTAGCGTCCGTTCAGGACCTCCGACGGCAGGAGAAAGACGTCGCCGAGGACCCCGCCGCGCCGGGAGACGCCGTTGTCGAAGTAGCCCTCGCGCTGCATCCAGCCGTAGTTGCCGCCCTCGTGGACGATATTGATTTCCTCGATGTGGCTCATGCCGATGTCGGCGGCGAACAACGTGCCGTCGTCGAGGTCCCACGACAGCCGGTGCGCGTTCCGGAAGCCCGAGGCGTAGATTTCGCCCAGTGTCTCGGGGTCGCCGTCATCGGCGTACATGTTGACGGCCGGGACGGTATAGTCGCCGATCCCTTTCACGCCGCCCGATTCCGACGGTGACCGGGGATCGATGCGCAGGATGGCGCCCACCACCGTGTCCAGCCGCTGCATCTGGGCGGGGTCGGCTTCGTGGGGGCCGCCGCCGTTGGAGAATCCCAGGTCGCTGCCGCTGGCGTACAGCAACCCGTAATCGGGATCTCCCGGCTCCGCGGTCGGATTGAAACCGACGTAGCCGAACGGGTGCCTGAAGAGCTCCACGATGTGGCCGATGCGCAGCAACTCGCGCCGCGAACCGTCGAAGGCGGCCGCGGCCGGATCCGTTGCCCGCCATTCGGTGATCACGCTGTGGTACGTCACGTCGGATGGACCGAAGCCGGGCGGGACGAAGTCGGCCACGGCGGGGTTCCCCGCCGCGCGCTCGCCGTGCACGGTGTAGAACAGGCCGTTCGCGGCGAATTCCGGGTGAAAGTCGAAACCGATGAAGCCGCTGGCCAGGCTGTCGTAGATGGCGTGCGGGAACGCGGCGTCCACGTCGGCGTACAACGTCGGTTCGCCTCCGGCGCGCAGTTCGTAGAGGAAGCCGCGCGAGTCGTTTGCGAAGCGGCGGCCGTCGGCGCGGTCGCGGACGAAGCTGACCCGCGCCCAGGTGGCCGGATCGCGGTCGTCCGCGTGCAGGCTTCCGGTTTCGGGCAACCGGGTCAGAGTCTCGACGCGAGCCTTGAGCCCGCGGTGGATCACCGGCGCCTCGATCGGGTCGGCAACCTGGGCTCGTATCGCCCCGGGCGCCGTCAGACAGAGGAGCACCGGCAAGCAGAGTCCCTTGCGCATTGTCGTTATCCCTCGTATTCGAGAACGTGCAGCCCGCCGTTCCAATCGGTCACGTACATCAGCCCGTCCGGCCGGACAAGCACGTCGCATGTCTTGGCCGCGTGGGCGACGTTGGGGCGGGGATCGACCATCCTTTCGGGGATTGGCGGCGTCCAGTAGGCGAGCTGCCGCGGCGCGAACGCGTCGCGGATGTCGTACACGCGCACGCCCGCGTTGTTGTAGGTGGCGAAGATCGTCTCGTCGCTGACGAGGCTGCCCGGGCGGTTCTCGTGCAGGTTGTGCGGACCGAACGTGCCGAGGCCGCAGTAGTCGCGATCGGAGGGGGTGGGCAGCGTCGAGATCGGCACGGGATTATCCGGGATGCGCACGTCGACGACGAACGTGTGGAAAATGCCCTTCTCGCAGCGTTCCGCGTTCGCCTCGTCGGCGACCACGACGAGGTCGCGTTCGGGCAGCGGCAAGGCGGTGTGCGTACCGCCCGGGAACGGCGGGGACCAGTTGATGTGCGAGACCAACCGTGGCGCGGCGGGATCGCGGATATCGTGGATGGTCAGGCCGCCGTCTCGCCAGGCCGCGTAGCCGTAATCGCCGGCCGTGATCATGTGATGCAACGCCACCCGTCGCCCTTCCGCCGCGGCCGACGTCTCCCCGGCCGCGCGGTTCATGCCCGGCAGCCACCAGTAGGAGACGATCTCGGGGCGCGTGATGTCGTTGAGGTCCACGATGGCCAGGATCGTGTCGGTGAAGCCGTCGAAATGCGCGGCGACGTAGGCGTGGCGGCCGCCCGTCCACCACAGGCGGTTGACGCCGAGGCCGGGCATTTCCAGGAACGCGATTTCGCGCATCTCGTCCGGCCGCGAGATATCGTGGATGCTGAGCCCGGACCGGAACGCGCCGTCGCCGGTGACGCTGTCGGCCAGGGTATTCTCGAAGTAGCCGCGCAGGTCGTCGTAGGACTGCATGGCGACGATGTTGGCGCCGTTGGCGAGCAGCAGCAGGTCGTCGGCCACCTGCAGATGATGCGTGCGCGTGTTGCCGCCGGCGGTGAAGAAACCGACCGGCCGGAGCGCGCGCGGGTCGTCGGCGTCGAGGATCGTCAACCCGTCGGCGAACATGTGGCCGACGTAGAGATGGCCGCGGTTGAACATCACCTGGACGCAGTCCGGGTTGCCGCCGACGTCACTGTAGGAGACGTGGCGGATTCCCCGGCCGACGCCCTCGGGGGGAACCGCGCCGTCGCCGCGGGTGTCTATGGCGTTGGGGGCGCAGGCCGCCGCACCCAACCCGGCCAGACCCCACAGCCATTCGCGCCGGTTCATCGTCACGGGTCCGTCCGCCGGGTCCTACTCGGTCAGCAACCGCTCCAACGCGGCGGCCGATTCGGCCACGTCCCAGCCGAACGGTCCGGGCGCGGTCTTGTACCGGATGACGCCCTCTGCGTCCAGCACGTAGATGCGGTCCGGAAACGCCGCGTAGGCGATCTCGACGGCGTTGTCCAGCTTGTCGAGCACGGTGGGCAGGCTCAGGTTGCCGCTCGTGCAGAGCTCGGCCAGCGCCTGTTTCTCCTCGATGGTGGTCGCGGCATGGACTTCCATGCCCTCGACGGTGTTGCCGGGATGGGCCTCCTCGATGTAGACCATCAGGAAGTTAGCGCGATCCTTGTAGGCTTGGTACCAGTCTTCAGTGTCCACGACACTGTTCATGAAGGGCCCTCAGGTGTAGCTTCCGAAGACCAGCACCGTCGGCTTCTCGCCGATCATCTCAACCAGCGCGGTCTCCTCCCCGCTCCGCATCTCGTTCAGGGCGAACAACGGGGCCGGGTCTCCGACGGCGGGGCCGCGTATCACTTCCAGGGAGCCGTCGGGCTGACGATGGAACCGCGTCATGAATCGGCCCGAGCTCTCCATGGGCGCACCCCCGTCCTTGGGGGTCAGCGTCAGCGTGTAGTCGGCGTAATAGGACACCCACGGCAGCCGGGTCATGGTCCGGGGGTCGCCGCCGTCGGTGATGTACTGTTCCGACGATTCGTCCAGGTCGAGTTCCGCCGAGTACGAGGCGAACAGATCCTCGCCGGTCATTTCCGGCAGTCCCTCGGGCCAGGCCATGACGGCCTCGTGCTGAAACACGAACGCCAGAGCCTCGGCGTCGCCCGCCGAGAACGCGGCCACCCATCGGTCGCGGCTTTCGCGGATCGAGGCCACGTCGTCCGGGTCGAAGTTCTCGGCCGGTTGGAAGCCTTCCACCGGACCGACGTGCGGCACGGCGTCGCCAGCGGCTTCCGGTGCATCCGGCGCCGCGCACCCGGACAGGATAAGCGGCAACAGAGCGGTGCAGGAAAGCAGTTTCATAAGGGTCCCCCCTTGGCCTGTTGGGGCCGGTGAGCATTCACTGGTTTCGGCTGCGTCGCCGAACGCCGGTCCAGTGTTCCCGACGCTATTCCCGCGTCAGCGCGAAGTCGCCTTGCGTGCCGTCCCGCGTCCAGGTGCCGCTCAAGGTGCGGTTGGGCGAGCCGAGGTCGTCGAGCGCGCCGTCGATGACGATCCGAACGGGGTTGCCGTCGCCGTCCACGCCGTCCGCCTCGAGGTGCACGGTCCAGTCCGAGGAGTCGAGCGTTCCGACGCGGATCGTCGCCGCATCGGGAAATCCGGGATTGATGATCCCGCTGAGCGTGGTCGTTTCCCACGACATGTCGATCAGGACCGGATGGCGCTCGTCCGGCGTCGGGCCCCAGTCGCCGGACCAGATGCCCACGAGCGGGTGGCCTTCCTGGGCCACGGCCGCCGGCGCCGCCAGAGCCCAAACCAGGAGCCCGACCCCTGCGCCCGTCCCGAGCCTCTCCATCATGGAACGATCGGGCTCGCGCGGTCGATCAGCGCGTTGCCGCCGCCGATCATGAGCTCCGACGCCAGGTTGCCGTCCTGGCAGATGTACTCGAACTGTTCCCTGTCCGGCGTCCACCGCATGTCCATGCCGGTCGTCCACGGCGCGGTATAGGCCCCGGGGTCATCGACGGTCATCTCGTAACGCAGGGTGTTCATGTCCAGGCGCGTGAGCCGCTCGGTCAGACGAAGCTGTTTCGTCGTCGGTATGCCCCGCGCGTCGAGCCAGCCGCGTTCGTTGAAACCGACCGTGTCGATCACCAGCGTATCGCCTTCCCAGTGGCCGACGGAGTGGCCGTAGTAGCTGGGATCCAGATCTTCCGGGTGCGGCCGCCCGTCCATGTAGATGGGCCTGAAGCTGTGCGGTCCGCCCGTCTGGAAGATATAGAGTCGCTGCTGTTCGGGCACCTGGATGATCTCCGTTCCATAGGGCGTGGCCATGTTCCGAAACCCGCCCGCCGGCTTGCACCGCGTGTACGGCTCGATCTCGTGGGTCTGGCGGTAGAGCCACAGTTCCCTCGCCCAGGGCTGGAACGGGACTTCGCTGACGCGGGGCTTCAACGGGTGCGTACTGAAGTCCGGCCCGCCACGGGCGTCGCGGAGCGCGATTTCCTCCGGCCGCTCCGGCGTCATGGACCGGTAGTCGCCGCGGTTCCACACGCCTTTCTCTCCCGGCGGCGGGCCGAAGCTCACTTCGCCGTTCGGCAGGCGCGGGGCGGGGCGGGGCGTGTCTGCATCCTGTGCCTGCAGCGTTTCGGAGAGCACGGGAGACAGCAGCGCCAGCGCCGCTGTCAGGCTTACGGTCAAGCGGTGTCGTCGCATCGATATACCTCCAAGGCCCGCCTGTCCCGTCAGGCGGGCGAACCTGTTCCGCTAGGGCGTGATTCCCTGGCTGGATGCGGCTCCCAGACTCAGGCCGGTCTCGGCCCACGTTACGCTTCTGGCGTTCATGCGGAAGCTGCCGTCGCGCGCCCGGGACCCTTCGACGATGACCTCGTCTCCGGCCTTCAACGTGTCGCGGTCCCATCCCCGGTTTCTCACCTGGTGCGGCGCGCCCATCTCGAAGCCCCAGTTCACGAGCTGGCCGGTCTCGTCCTCGACGTTCATGTAGATCCAGACGTGAGGATTGCTCCACGCGATTCGCGTGACCCGGCCTCTCAGCGTGACCGGCTGGTCGGCGTCGAACTCCGCCGCGAACGAATGGTGGGCGATGGCCGGGGCCGAGGCCACCAACACGCCCACGGCCACCGCGCAGATTCTCGAAACGAAGGAACTCATCGGGGATCCTCCTATGGTCTGTTGTCCTGACAGTAATACACCGGAAGTTCTTCTCCGGGCACCCATCGAAGCGTCCAACTGCTTGTCCACGTCTGCGTGTACGCGCCCGGGTCGTCGATCGTCACCTCGTAGCGCAGCGTATTCAGGTCGGTCCGCGTAAAACGCTCGACCATGTGAAGCTGCGGCGTATGCGGAAGCCCGCCGTTCGAAAACCAGAAACGGTCGTGGAATCCCCGCGTATCGACGACGAGCGTATCGCCGTCCCACTCGCCGACCGCATGGCCGAAGTAAAGCGGATCGCCCGCGGTGCCCTCGGGAAGACCCGTCTGTTCGCGTCCATCCAGATGGATGAACCGCCAGTTCTGATTCCCGCCGCCCATGATGACGCGAATGCGTTCGCGCTCGCGTTCCTCGAGAAAGACCACTCCGTAGGGACGTTGAAAGACGCGCGGGCCGGCGGCGGGTTTGCAGCCCAGGAACATGGGATCGTCCTTCAGGTAATTCTGCTGCCGGTATCGGTAAAGGTCGCGCGCCCAGGGCTGAAACGGCGCCACGCGTGCGGCGTCATCGATGTCGGCCAGGATACCGTGGCGGTCGGCCTCGATGGCCTCCCCGTCCTGGATCAGCGTGGACCGGCTCGGAAAGTCCCAGTATCCTCCGAGCTCTCCGGGCGGCGTGCCCAACCGCGGTTGACCGTCCGGCCACCGCGGTGTCGGCGGGGCGGCTTCAGCCGCCGCCGGCGGTTCGGCCGGGACCACGGTGAACACCGGTCGCCCGCTGCTGACGTCGACCACCGAGTTCGCCCATGCCTGCCGGCTGCCGTCCCGGGCGGCCATGCCTTCCACGGTAATGCGATCGCCGAGATCGACAGTGTCGGGACTCCAGCAGTTTCGGCGGAGGTCGACGGTGCTCGCCAACTCGATGGCCCAACTCACCGCGCCGTCCCCGGTCGGCACTTCCATGAAGATATGGACGTGGGGGTTCAGCCAATCGATCTTCGAGACGCTGCCCTCGAGCGTGACCGCGCGGTCGGGATCGAACTTGGCCGCCGGAACGTGGTGGGCCGATACCGTTGCGCCCAGGAGGAGGGCGGCGATTCCCGAAAGACTGAACGCGGCGTTCCTCACGATTCCGAACCTCCGCACGCTATTGCCGGGTGATGCTGAAATCACCCGGCGTGCCGCCAGCGTTCCACGTTCCGGCGATGCTTCGATTGTAGGTCCCGAGGTCGTCGATCGTTCCGTCGATCACGTACGTGACGTCCCGGCCCTCGGCATCGGTCGTGTCCGCTTCGATGTGGACGCTCCAGTCGGTGGGATCGACCGTCGCCACCCGCATCGGAATGGCGTCCGGTCCGGGATTGATCGCGCCGACCAGCGCGTCGCCGGTCCACTCCATCACGACGACCACCCGATGGCGTTCTTCGGAGTCCGGCCCCCAGTCCCCCACCCAGGTGCCGCTCATGGGATGCCCCTCCTGGACGAAGGGGGAGGACGCGGGCGCGGCGGCGGCAACCATGCTCGCGATGATCAGCGCAAACGCCAACATTGGTTCGTCCTTGTAAACGATCTTCCGGTTTCCCGAGCCCGCATGCTAACACGGCGAAAAAACTCGATCCTAGCGAATTCCTGTGGCCGGGCGTGCGGGCGCTGCGCTCGCCAGCCGGACCGGGGAGCCGGTGCTGATCGACGTGGTGAACCAGCCGCGAGGTCAGCCGGCCGGAGGAACCCATCGACCGGGATCTGGCCGGCATCTGCGATTTCCCGTGTTTAGCCGGAGCGGGTCGCGCCCGCGGTCGATGACCTCGAGATTCTTGTGCGCGATCATGGGAAGAAGTGGGCTGACGACCCATTGGGCGCGTTGCGGACGCAAGCGCTGAACGCTTGTAAACCTCGCGCAACAGTTATGTAAATATCGTGTTGACACACGCGGAGCCGAGTGGCTATAAATACAGGCTGGCTTTTGACGTGGTTTTCCCGACGGGGGCGTCTGAAACGGGCCGCGAGAGTGTGGTTGTGTCAGCCCGTTGGGTTTCGTTGACTCCGACTACGAATAAGTGGAGGAGCACAGAGGTTATGAAACGAACAGGGATTCTAGCGGTCGTGCTGATCGTGGGTCTGGCGCCCTTGGCCATGGCCCAGGAGACGGCCACGGTCACCGGCACGGTGACGGACGCCACCGGCGCGCTGATTCCGGGCGCCGAGGTCAACGCGACCAACAACAACACCGGCATCTCGCGAC
>JAJEDW010000341.1 GCA_022821265.1 Acidobacteriota bacterium | reverse complement strand
CCGCCGTGGCCGACGTGCCCGCGAGCACCATCTTGCGGATCTCCAGGTTCGCCAGCGGGCTGGAGCCGCTTTCCCTGAGCATCGCCCCGAACTGCGCCAGGATCTCCGTGACCTGGTCGCCGGCGACGGAAATGTCCGCGTACCGGGCCGCGTCGTGTTCCCGCAGCAGGTCGAGGCCGCCCGTCACGATCTCGACGACCGCGTGGCCCGCGTCCATCGAGTACATCGACGTGAACTCGAACAGGTGGGCGCTGCCGCTGGGATGCATCGCCTCGGCCAACACGAGCCCGCTGAACTCGGCGTCGTCGCCGGGCTTCCGCACCACGATCCGGGTCTTGTACGGCGCCCCGGCCGCCGTCCCGCTGACGAAGTACTCCTCGGCTTCGTAGCCGTAGTGGTCCAGGCCCCGGTTCGGCGCCAGCGACTGGACCGATTCGTACATGGTTCCCGGCCCGGCGAGGGGGCCGTCGACGGCGGCCGGCGTCACGGCCGTCGGGGATTCCGGGAGGTTGGCCTCGGGCGCGCCGAACCCGCCGCGGCCACCGCGCTGGGCTTCGGCCGCGGACGCCATCGCCAGGCACGCCGCGGCGGCGGCCGACAACATCCGGATATTCGAACGATGCGTCATGGTCCACTCCTTCGGGCCGAACGTCACTTGAGCGCGACGACGCGCTCGGGGTCGACGCGGACGACCGTATACGTCACGGGCGAGAAGACGGCGCTCCACCGGTGCGGCGTCCCCGCGGGAATGATGACGACGTCGCCCTTGTCCACGCGGCGGCTGACGCCGCCCTCGATGCCGTCGCCGCTGACGCCCGGTCCGTTGATCTCGACGACCGTCGAGGCCGCGTCGTCGCGCACCTGGGGGTTCAACAACCGGCCGCCGGTGACCAGGATTCCCGAGCCGTCCAGGACATGATAGATCTCGGTCACCAGGTTGTGAACGGCGCCGCCGGTCACGCCGCCCGCCGCGCGGTGAACGACGCCGACGCCGACATGGTGCCCGCCGGCGTCGATCGTGCGGATCGTCGTGTCGGTCCGTCCCGCGGCGATCCCGTCTTCCACCGTCGCCTGGATCTCGGCCTCCGAGATGTCGGCGGCCGGCAACGGATCCCCCGCGGCCTGAAACAGAATCCAGAGAATCGGCAACGCGCTGGCCATGGGCATCTCCTCTCGACCCCCCACTCGACGCCACGATCATCCGCGATGTTGGGGGTCGGGTCAAGATAGGACTATACTCGTCCGCGCCCGATGAGTGACCGCTTCGATTCGCCGAGCGTGATCCTGACCGGCGCGGGTTGCCGGCGCGAGACCGGGAGCCTGATGGCCGCGCTCGGCGCGCGGCGGACGCTCCTCGTCGCCGACCCGTTTTTCGCCTCCGGCCCCTTCATGACCGAGCTTGCCGGAAGCCTGGCCGACGCGGGCATCGCGCACGAGGTCTACAGCGCGTTCCAACCCGACCCCACCGAGGAGAACGTACGCGCGGGCGTGGAGCGCTGCCGCGCATTCGAGGCGGACTCGATCCTCGCCTTCGGCGGCGGCAGCGGCATCGACGTGGCGAAGATGGTGGGGGCTTCCGTCGCCAACCCCGGTCCGTTGAGCCGGTTCGAGGGCTACCACAGGATCCCGAATCGCGGATTGTCCGTCGGCGTCATCCCGACGACGGCCGGAACCGGGAGCGAGGCCACCAAGGTGGCCGTCATCACCGACACGGATCGCGGCGTCAAGATGATGATCCTGGATCCCAAGCTCATGCCCGCCGCCGCGATCGTCGATTACGAGCTGACCCTGAGCATGCCCCCGCCGCTGACGGCGCACGTCGGCGTCGACACGCTCACGCACGGCATCGAAGCGTTCGTGTCGCGGAAGGCCAACGCCCTGACCGATCCGATCGCGCTGCGGTCGATCGATCGGGTGCAGCGGTATCTCGGGCGCGCCTGGAAGGATCCCGAGGACCGGGAAGCGCGCGAGGGCATGGCCCTCGCCGCGCTGGAGGGCGGCTTGGCGTTCACGAACTCGAGCGTGTGCCTGGTCCATGGCATGAGCCGCCCGCTCGGGTTCGCATACGGCCTGCCGCACGGGCTGTCGAACGCGGTCCTTCTGCCGACGGTCACGCGTTTCTCGTGGAGGGGCGGCGCGGACCGTTACGCCGGCGTGGCCCGCGTCATGGGCCTGGCGTCTCCGCGGGACGGGGACGCCTACGCGTCGGAAGCGCTCGTGGATCGTCTCGACGGGTTGAACGCCGAGCTGGAGGTTCCCAGGCTCCGCGACTGTTGCGGCGGCGACCGCGGCGCGTTCCGCTCGACGCTCGAGAAAATGGCGGCCGACGCCCTGAACTCCGGAAGTCCAGGGAACAACCCGACGATTCCGGCCGCCGAGGAGATCATGGAGTTGTACGATTCGGCCTGGTGATCGGGAGGACGCCATGCATTGGAAACCCACGCTATTGATCGCCGCCGCGGCCGTGCTCTCCCCGGCCGCGGCCGGCCAGGACGCCGGAGAGGCCACGGTCCTCGATGTTCAGGGCGGCCGAATTCGCGTCATCACCGTGGCCGACGGGCTGGTTCATCCCTGGAGCATCGCGTTCCTGCCCGACGGCGGCATGCTCGTCGCCGAGACCCCGGGGCGTCTGCGAGTCATCGGGAACGACGGGCTGGATCCGGAGCCCGTGTGGACGAGCCCGGAAACCGCCGGCGGCGAACGGCTCAAGGCCGTGGCCGTTCATCCGGAGTTCGAGGAGAACCGCTTCATCTATTTCAGTTACCCCAAGCGGGACGGCGAAGGGCGTTCCACGCTAGCCGTCGCGCGCGGCCGCCTCGACGACGGCGCGCTCACCGAGGTCGGCGACGTCTTCGTGGCCCAGGCATGGGACACGGGCGGCAACATGGGAGGGCGGATATTCTTCGGGCCCGACGCGATGCTCTACGTCGCCGTGGGCGACCGGGACCGGTTGTGCTGCATGGGCCGGGACGATCCCAGCGCGCGCATCCGGGCGCAGTACCTGGGCAACCACATCGGCAAGGTCCTGCGGATACGCGACGACGGCTCCGCGCCCGCGGACAACCCGTTCGTCGACCGGCCGTACGCGCTTCCGGAGATTTTCACCTACGGCCATCGCAACACGTACGGTTTCACCGTCCATCCCGAGACCGGCGACATCTGGCAGGCCGAGATCGGCCCGATGGGCGGCGACGAGGTCAACGTGCTCGAGCCCGGCGGCAACTACGGATGGCCGCTGGTGTCGACGGGGCGCAACTACACCGGGACGCTGGTCTCGGACCGCCCGTGGGAGCGCGACGGCATGGTCAACGCCCGCATCTTCTGGGTCCCGTCGATCAGCCCGTCGAGCATTCTCTTCTATACGGGCGACCGGTTTCCGGACTGGCAGGGGAGCCTGTTCGTCGGCGCGCTCACGACGCGGCAGCTGCAGCGCGTCTCCTTCGGCCAGCCGTCGCAGGCCGAACGGCGCGAGACGCTGCTCGGCGAGCTCGGCCAGCGCGTTCGCGACGTCGCCGAGGGCCCTGACGGCAACGTCTACGTCGCGACCGAGGTCTCCTTCGGCGGCGACGATCCGACGGGGCGGGTGTTGCGAATCGAGCCCGTCGACTGACGGGCGGCGTCCGGTCCATGCGCATTGCCACCTGGAACGTCAACTCGCTGCGCTCGCGCAACGACCGGTTCTTCGCGTGGCTCGAACGCCACGAGCCCGACTATCTCTGCCTGCAGGAGCTGAAGCTCACCGAAGCGCTGTTCCCTTGGGACGCGGTGAAGGCCGCAGGGTACGCGGCCAGCGTCTTCGGCCAGAAGACCTACAACGGCGTCGCCATCGTCTCCGCCGCGCCCGCCGACGACATACGCCTGGGCATGGGCGACGGCGTGGAAGACCCCGAGGCCCGCTTCATCGCCGCGCGGTTCGGCGACCTGCACGTGATCTCGGTGTACGTCCCCAACGGACGCACGCCCGATCACCCGGCGTATGGGTACAAGCTGGAATGGCTCCGCCGCCTGCGCGGCTACCTGGCGTCGCACCACAAGCCCTCGGAGAAGATCCTGGTCTGCGGCGACTACAACGTGGCGCCCGGCGAGCTGGACGTGGCGCGTCCCGACGAGTGGGCCGCGAGCGTCCTGTGCCGCGCTGACGCGCGGGCCGCGCTCGACGACCTCCGGTCCTGGGGATTGGTCGACATCTTCCGTCAACGGAATCCGGACCTGAGGGCGTACTCGTGGTGGGACTATCGGATGCTGGGATTCCCCAAGGGTAACGGGCTGCGGATCGATCACATCCTGGGCACGGCGAGCATCGCGGCGGCGGCGGCGGGCGCCTGGATCGACCGCGACGAGCGGAAGGGCAAGAAACCGTCCGACCACGCGCCGGTCGTCGCCGACTTCGGGTAGACGCGCGGGCCCCTCACATCGTCGGCATGTCCAGGCCCGGGCCGGGCACGGCGTCGGTCTCCGTCCACCGCGACGTGACCACCTTGCGCCGCGTGTAGAAGTAGATCCCTTCCCGCCCGTGAACGGCGAGATCGCCGAACAGCGAGGACTTCCATCCGCCGAAGGAGAAGAACGCCATCGGCACGGGAATGGGCACGTTGATGCCGACCATGCCGACCTCCACCGCGTTCTCGAAACGCCGGGCGGCGCCTCCCGACCGGGTGAACAGGGCCGTCCCGTTGCCGTACGGGTTGTCGTTGACGATTGCGATGGCCTCCTCCAGCGTTTTCGCGCGCAGGACGACCAGGACGGGCCCGAACATCTCGTCCCGGTAGATCGTCATGTCGGGGCGGACGTGGTCGAAGATCGTGGGGCCGATGAAGAAACCGCCGGGATGGCCTCGAACGTCGAGGTCCCGCCCGTCGAGCGCCAGCCGGGCCCCCTCGGATTCGCCGGCGTCGATGTAGGCCCGCAGCCGGTCCCGCTGCCCGGCCGTGATCACCGGTCCCATGTCCACGCCCGCGCCGTCCCCCGGCCCGACCGTCAACGCGGCGGCCCGCTCGCGCAACTTCTCGACGACCCGGTCGCCGCCGGCGCCGACGGCGACGACCGCGGAGATGGCCATGCAC
>JAJEDW010000030.1 GCA_022821265.1 Acidobacteriota bacterium | reverse complement strand
TGTGCCACCTCGCCATGGGGCGCACGGACGGGTTCTGGGAGCTGGATCTGCATCCGTGGGACACGGCGGCCGGCACGCTGATCGTCGAGGAAGCCGGGGGGCGCGTCAGCCGTTTCGACGGCGACCGGTTCCGCCTCAAGGACCGGGAGATCCTGGCGTCGAACGCCCTCATCCACCGGGAAATGGTGGCCGCGATCGCGTCCGCCCACCCGATCGAAGCCTGAACCGGAGCGCCGTTCCGGTCCGGCGGCTATTCGGCGGTCATCTTCAGCGCGAACAACGTCTGGTCGTCGTGGGCCGCCCGTCCATGGCTGTACCGGTCCAGATCGGCCAGGACCGACTCGATGATCTCGGCAGGCGGCCGGTCGCGGTGTGCGAGCACGGCCTGAGCGAGCTGGCGGAGTCCGAATTCCTCGCCGCTGGCGTTGCGACGCTCGATGATGCCGTCGGTGTAGATGACGACGAGGTCTCCGTCTTCCAGGTCCAGCGTCCGTTCCTGGTACGTCGAGTTCGGGAACAGCCCGAGCGGTATGCCCGCGACGTCCAGGAAGCTGAACTCGTTTCCGCGCACGAGGATCGGATACGGCAGCCCCGAGTTGGCGAGCGCCAGCCGCCGGTGTTCGGGATCGTAGACGGCGTAGGTCAGCGCGATGTACTGGCCGGCGATGGGCCGCTGCTGGAGCGTCTTGTTCACCAGCTCCAGCATCTTGGCCGGGAGATACTTGCGCGTCGCGCGCGTCCGGATGATGCCGCCCGAGAGCGCCGCATAGAGCGCGGCGGGCGCGCCCTTGCCCGCCACGTCGCCGACCGAGATGGCGAACCGGCCGTCGTCGAACCGGATCACGTCGTAGTGGTCGCCCCCGAGATGGGCCGCCGGGGTGAACGCGACGGCCAGTTGAAGCGGGCCGATCGGGCGGATCTCCCGGGGAAGAAGCTGACGCTGGATCTCGCGCGCGATGTCCAGCTCCCGCTGGTAGCGCTGCTCGTTCTCCGCGACGCGTTGGTAGAGTTCCGCGTTGACCAGGGCCGAGGCGATGCGGGTGGCCAGCGTCATCAGGAGGCGCTCGTCGTACTCGGTGAAGTGATCTTCCTTGCGGCTCTCCAGGTCGAGGACCCCGATCATGCGTCCCTTGAACGCCAGCGGGATCACCATTTCCGAGACGGTTTCGCTGTGGACGTCGATGTATCGCGGATCGTCGCGGACGTTGCCCACCCGGAGGGGGCGGTGCTCCAGCGCCGCCGTGCCGACCAGCCCCTCGCCGAGCCGGATGTCGAACTTCTCGGTCCCTTGTATGTCGTGCCGGAAGATCATCCGCGGTGTCAGCGTGCGGGTTTCCTCGTCGAGAAGGAAGATCGAGAAGATGTGGTGCTCGATCGTGCCGCGCACGGCCGTCGCGATCTTCCGGATCAGTTCCTCCACGTCGAGCGTGGACGCGACCTCGTGGCTGATGTCGTAGAGCAGCGTCAGGATTTCCCGGTTTCGCCGCTCGCTCTCGTACAGGTTCGCGTTCTCGATCGCGATCGCGATCTGGCTCGCCAGCATGTCGAGCATGCGGACCTGGTCCTCGGTGAAGTCGGCGCGTTCCGGGCTCTCGATGTCGAGGACGCCCAGGACGCGCCCCTGGCTGATGAGTGGAACGGCCAGTTCGGAACGCGTCGCCGACACGACGTTGATGTAGCGCGCGTCCTTCGAGACGTCGTCCACGACGATGGTGCGCCGCTCCTTGGCGGCCGCGCCGATGATCCCCTCGCCGATGGGAACCCGCATCGACTCCACGACGTCGGCGGGGTGTCCGATCGAGAACGTGTAATGGAACTCGTCCCGGGACTCGTCGATGAGCAGGATCGCGAACACCTGGAACGGCACGATCCGCCGGGTGTGCTCGGCGATCTTCTCGAGAAGGCGGTCGAGGTCGAGAATCGACGTCAACTCGCGGTTGATCGCGATCAACTCGGTCAGGAACGGCACGGCGCCGCCGGCGCCTCCGCCCTCGGGATTCTTCATGGCGATTCCTCCGGGCGCGGCCCGTGGTCGAGAACGTGAATGTCGGGGAGGTGGCGGTACATCTGGGCGTAGTCGAGCCCGTAACCCACGACGAACAGGTCGGGGATGCGGAACCCGACGTAGTCCAGCGTGCAGCGCCTGTCCGCCCGGCCCTCCTTGTCGAGCAGCGTGACCGTGCGCAGCGAACGCGCGCCGTGGTTGCGGATGCGTTCCTGCAGGCTCTCGAGCGTCCGTCCGGTGTCGACGATGTCCTCGACGATCAGGACGTCGCGGTCTTCGACCGGCGGCGGGTGCGCGACGTCGACGCGGCCCGCCGACGTCGTCCGGTCGCCGTAGCTGCTGGCCCGCAGGAAATCGACCTGGACGGCGATTTCCGGATCCATCTGCCGGATCAGGTCGGCTCCGAAGACGAACCCGCCGCGGAGCACGGTCAGGGCCAGCAGGCCGCCGCCGGCGTAGTCGTCCGAGATCCGGTGGGCGAGCCCCGCGATGCGATCGCGGATCTTGGCGGCCGGAATCAACGTTCGGCCGATCGCGGC
Source organism: Acidobacteriota bacterium (assembly GCA_022821265.1). Taxonomy (GTDB): domain Bacteria; phylum Acidobacteriota; class Terriglobia; order 20CM-2-55-15; family 20CM-2-55-15; genus JAJEDW01. Next base: position 604 of record JAJEDW010000030.1, on the reverse strand, counting down.
GTCATTCGGATTCATGATACAAATCCAGTGGACCTCCAGGCTGCCGGCGTGCGGCGCGCCCCGTGAACACCATGCCTCCGAACCGACCCACCATGAAACGCCGTTGGTGGATCGCAGCGGCCGCGCTGATCGGCGCGCTCGCCGCGTGGATCGTGCCGAGCGGCGACGACGTCCGGACCGATACCGAGACGGCTTCCCCCGCCGGGACCGCCTACGTCGAGGACTCCGCCTGCGGCGCCTGCCATGCCCAACAATACAACGACTGGCTCGCATCGCACCACGACCGGGCCATGCAGGTCGCCGGCGCGGAGACCGTGCTGGGCGACTTCGACAATGCGGCGTTCGGCCATTTCGGCGTCGATTCGCGTTTCTTCCGCCGGGACGGCGGCTTCTTCGTCCGCACCGACGGCCCGGACGGCGGGCTCGAGGACTTCGAGGTGCGGTACACGTTCGGCGTCGAACCGCTGCAGCAGTACCTGATCCCGCTTCCCGGCGGCCGGCTGCAGGCGTTGGGCATCTCCTGGGACACGGTCCGGGGCAAGTGGTTTCACCTCTACCCGGACGATGCGATTCCCTCGGGCGACCCGCTGCACTGGACCGGCCG
>JAJEDW010000015.1 GCA_022821265.1 Acidobacteriota bacterium | reverse complement strand
CCGCCTCCACGTCCCCCGGATCGATGCTCGCGGACCCGTTCTCGCCGGCGAACCGCACCGCGAACTCGCCCGCGCGCTTGCCGAAGACCAGCAGGTCGGACAGCGAGTTCCCTCCCAGCCGGTTGGCCCCATGCAGCCCGGTCACGCACTCGCCGGCCGCGAACAGCCCCGGCACGGTCGTCATCTGCGATTCGGGATCGACCCAGACGCCGCCCATCACGTAGTGCGTCGTCGGGCCGACTTCCATCGGCGTCGTCGTGATATCGATCCCGGCCAGCTCCTTGAACTGGTGGTACATGCTCGGGAGCTTCCGCCGGATGTGCTCGGCCGCGTTCGGCAGTTTCTCCTTGATCCAGGCGATGTCCAGGAACACGCCCCCGTGCGGGCTGCCGCGCCCCTCCTTGATCTCCCGGACGATGCACCGCGCCACGTGGTCCCGGGTCAGCAGCTCCGGGGGGCGGCGCGCCGTCCGGCTCCCCTGCGTGTACTCCCACCCCTCCGGCTCGTTGTCGGCCGTCTGGTTCCGGTAGGCCTCGGGGATGTCGTCGAACATGAAGCGGCGCCCCTCGCTATTGCGGAGCACGCCGCCTTCGCCGCGGACGCCCTCGGTGACCAGGATGCCGGCCACGCTCGGCGGCCACACCATGCCCGTCGGATGGAACTGGACGAACTCCATGTCCATCAGGTCGGCCCCGGCCTCGTAGGCCAGCGCGTGGCCGTCTCCGGTGTACTCCCAACTGTTGCTCGTCACCCGGTAGGCGCGCCCGATGCCGCCGGTCGCCAGAACGATCGCGCGCGCCTCGAACAGCATGAAGCGTCCCCGCTGCCGGTCGAAGCCGAAAGCGCCGGCGACGCGGCCGTCGTCCTTCAGAATCGAGACGACCGTGCACTCCATGTGCACGTCGATGCCCTGGTGGACGCCGTGATCCTGGAGCGTACGGATCATCTCCAGACCGGTGCGGTCCCCCACGTGGGCCAGGCGCGGGTACCGGTGCCCGCCGAAGTTGCGCTGGAGAATGCGGCCGTCCCCGGTCCGGTCGAACACCGCGCCCCAGGCCTCGAGCTCCCGGACGCGGTCGGGCGCCTCCCGGGCGTGAAGCTCGGCCATGCGCCAACTGCTCAGGTACTGTCCGCCCCGCATCGTGTCGGCGAAGTGCACCTCCCAGTTGTCGTCGGCGTTCACGGTGCCCAGCGACGCGGCCACGCCGCCTTCGGCCATGACGGTATGAGCCTTGCCGAGAAGCGACTTGCAGACCAGTCCGACCCGCGCGCCGGAAGAGGAAGCCTCGATCGCCGCGCGCAGGCCCGCGCCGCCCGCGCCCACGACCAGCACGTCGTACGGGTAGGTCCGGTACTCGGGCATCAGAGGATTCTCCAGTCCGCGATGACGCCCATCGAGCACATGCGCACGTAGAAGTCGGAGAACGCCACCCAGAACAGGCTCGCCCACGCCCAGCGCATGTGCCCCCGGTTGAGGCAGCTGACGCACCGGTACCCGGCGCGACCGAAGACGGCGTCGCCGACGTGGTCCTTTCCGCCGCCCATCAGGTGCCGCATGGAATGACACCCGAGGGCGTAGCCCCCGAGCAGGACGACGTTGATCGCCAGGACGAGGGTGCCGACTCCGATCCCGAACGCAACCTGACCGTCCGCCCCGGTGAACCACAAGGCGTTCCAGACGTCCAGGCTGAGGAAGACCAGGAAGATCAGCGCCAGGTAGAGGAAATAGCGATGCACGTTCTGGATGACGAGCGGAAACGAGTTCTCGCCGCGATAGCCCTTCCGGGGCTCGCCCACGGCGCACGCCGGCGGATCGGCCCAGAACGCCTTGTAGTAGCTGCCGCGGTAGTAGTAGCAGGTGAAACGGAACCCGGCGGGCGCCCACAGGATGAGCAGCGCCGGCGAGAACGGCAGCCACACGGGCCACGCCGCCGGGACGGCCCCGAAAAGGCTGTGCGGCGAGGAACCGAAGATCTCCGGCGAATAGAAGGGCGACAGGTACGATCCGAAGTGGTAATGCTCGCCCTGGAACGCGGCCCACGTCGAGTAGACGACGAAGCCGGACAGGCCGAGAAAGATCGCCAGCGGCGTCACCCACCAGCGATCCCGGCGGCGCGTGCGGCCGAATCCTTGTGTTGTCAACGAAGAGGCTGCCTGAGCCACGATTCCGCTCCCCTGAAGGTCCGATCCGAAAAAAGAACGCCTACTATAGCAGCCCGCGAAGGGATTGTGCACGGAGGCGCCGCGGCAATTCCACGACGCGGAGGACACGCAAAACGTTGCCATAAGCCCAGTTGGACCCGCCCACGGGGTTCCTCGCCGCGGGTGGACACTGCGGCAATGGCCTCCGCAATTGCCGAGGCGGAGCGAGGCGTCAGTCCAAGAAAATATCTCCTCAATGCCCTATCAGCGTAGGACCCTCCCCCCTCGACGGCGCGCCCCCCGCCCACCCACGATTCCGTGCTAGCATTCGCACTGCGTTCCGCAGACGGGTGCGAGCCGGATGGAAGAATCCGCAATCCTGAACATCCTGTTCTGGGTCGAAGCGACCCGGATCGGGACTTTCGTACGCGAGTCGCCGTCGATTCTGGCCTACCCGACCGTCCTTTTCCTGCACACGATCGGCCTCGGGCTGCTCGTGGGCGCCAGCGCTGTCGTCGACCTGCGGCTTCTCGGAATCGCCCGGAGTATTCCGGTGACGCCGCTGGGCGGGTTCTTCGGCGTGATGTGGATCGGCTTCGGGATCAACGCCTTGTCCGGCCTTCTGCTCCTGATCGCGGACGCCTCGACCAAGCTCATCAACCCGGTCTTCTACATCAAGCTCCTGTTCATCGCGATGGCCATGGCCTGCCTCTGGCGGATCCGGCGCACGGTCTTTCTGAACGCGGCCTTTGACGGCGCCGCCATCCCGAGGGACGTGAAGGCGGTAGCCGCGGCTTCGCTCGTTTTCTGGATCGCGGCGACGACTTTCGGACGCCTGATGGCCTACGTGGGTCCGGTCAGCGGTCTCTTCTTCTAGCCGGTTTTCTGGGTCGCCGCCCATGGCGTACGCGCTGCCGGTCGTCGTCTTCTTTCTCCTGGCCATGGCCGGGGTCGGTCTTTGGCACGCGCGCCGTGTCCGGTCGACGGAGGACTTCGCTCTGGCCGGCCGCCGCTTCGCCGCCCCCGTCCTCACAGGAACGCTCGTCGCGACGTGGATCGGCACCGGCTCGCTGTTCGGGAACGCGGAGTTCACGTACCTGAACGGGGTCGCCGGTTTCCTGCTGCCGCTGTCGGGCATCGCGGGCATGCTGGTGCTCGCGCGCCTCGCCCCGCGCGTGCGGGAGCTGCCCGCCTCCAGCGTCCCCCAGATCCTGGACCGGCGGTTCGGTCCGCCGGCGCGCGTTCTGGGCGCGTTGGCGATCCTCGTGGCGTACCTCGTGATCGTGTCCTACCAGTACCGGGCCGGCGCGGCCGTCGCCGAGCGCATATTCCCGGGGATCGAGCCGGCCGAACTCCGGATCGGGTTCGCGGTGTTCGTGATCCTGTACACCGCGCTCGCCGGCCTGATCAGCGTCGCATGGACCGACGTGGTCAACGGCATTGTCCTCGCCACGGGCCTCCTCGTCGGGCTGGCGCTGGCCTGGAACGGGTGGGACCCGGAGCTTCAACCGTTCGCGCCCGGGTTGCTGCAGCCGTCGGGCGGCCTCGGTCCCGTCGGGTGGATCAACGTCATGCTCCCGCCGTTCCTGCTGATGCTGGGAGACGCCAACTTGTATCAGCGGTTCATGGCGGCCGGCTCGCCCCGAACGGCGCGGCGCGCCGCCATGGGCGCCTTCGTCGGGTTGCTCGTCCTGGAGAGCGCGATCATCGGCATCGCGTTCTTCAGCCGCGTGATGTTGCCTGAGGCCCCGGCCAACGCGGGGCACGCCATCGTCGAAATGGCGTTCGCGGTGTTTCCGCCCGTCGTCGGGCTGCTGCTCGTCGCGACGACGGTGGCCGTCGTCGTGTCCACGGCCGACTCCTACCTGCTGGTCTGCGCGACGACGGCGTCGATGGACCTGGGACGGGGAACGACCACGCCGGCGCGGCAACGGGTCCTGGTCGTCCTGTTCGGACTGTTCGCCCTGATGCCGGCGTTCCTGTGGGAGGAATTCCTCAGCGTCGCGCTGTACGCCTACACGCTCTACGGGGCCAGCCTCGCGCCGGCGCTGCTGGCGGCGCTGCTGCGCCCGGCCACGTCCCCCAGGGCGGTCGTCGGAGGAATGGTCGGCGGTCTTGGAACGGCCATCGTCTGGAAGGTCCTCCTCGACACCGGCGTGCTGTCCGGAGCATGGGGCGGGTGGGACCCCGTCCTGCCGGCGCTCGCCGTCAATCTGGCCGCCATGGTCGTTCTCGAGTTCACCGAGCGGCCCGGCAAACGGCGGCCATGACAAGCGTGACCTGCGGCCCGACCGCGTCAGGCGGACGGCCGGAGCTGAATGTCCCCAATCTCCTTCAACGGCAGCGCGGTGATGGCGTCCGTGAGCGGGTAGGCATCGTCGCCGGGATAGACGATCCACATGTGTTCCAGCCGCAAGTCCTCGACAACGATGTGCATGGATCGAGTCGTGCGCGGCGCGTCGGTGCACTTGAACTCGAAGCCCCATCGCCGCCCGTGCCGCACCAGCATCAGGTCCAACTCCGCGCCGCGCTGGGTCCGGAAGAAATACGCGTCTCGCGACCCGTGGGCGAGCAGCGTCTGTTCCAGCGCGAATCCCTCCCAGCTTGCCCCATAGCGCGGGTGGAGCGCGAGTTCCCTCATGTTTCCCACGCCCAACAGAGAATGCAGAATGCCGCTGTCTCGCAAATAGACCTTGGGCGCCTTGACGAGCCGCTTGCC
>JAJEDW010000088.1 GCA_022821265.1 Acidobacteriota bacterium | reverse complement strand
CTTCGACGGCAGCGACAGGCGGAAGCAATGGCTGCAAGTTCTTCGCACGCTGTCCTCATGCCATGTCGCAATGCGCCGATAGCGCGCCGCCGCTGGCCAACTCAGTGATGCTGAAGAACGACTCCGTTTCCGGATCGAATCCGACGAGCCGATTGGGGTCGGGGTTCGTTTCGAAGAACCAGAGGCGATCCTGGTCGTCGACCGTCATGGCGTAGGGGCGAGACGCGGTTCCGCCGGGGTTCTGCCATTCCCGGACTTCGTGAGTCACCGGGTCCATCCGTCCCAGGAACCCTCTCGCGTAGTCGACGTACCAGACGGCGTCGTCCGATGTCAACGCGATGCGCCGCGGCCGCGCCTCGACGTCGGGCAGTTCGTGTTCGGTCAGCGTCATCGTCGCCGGATCGATCGTGCCGATCTTGTGGGTGCCGAATTCCACGAACCAGGGATGCTGCTCCGAGTCGAGGACGATCCCGTAGGGGCGCGCCTGGGCGGTCGGAACCTCGACCAAGCCGATTTCACCGTCGAGACCGGCCGCGAGCCGGCCGACATAGTTGCTGAACTGGACGGTAAACCAGATATTGCCGTCATCGTCGAAGATCAGCGTGTGCGGGTCGCGAACGGCTTCCGGATCGGGCATCTCGAATTTCGTGATCTCACCGGTTTCCGGATCGACGCGCCCGATGTGGCTTTGCCGATTCCCCGCGTACCACGGGACGCCGTCGCTGTCGACCACCACGTTATGGGGGCCCGCTCCCGCATCGAGGTCGTAACGCCGGAACTCGTCCGTCGCTGGATTCAGCAAGCCGACGTAGTCGCCGGCCTGGCCGACGAAGAAAATCCTGTCGGGTCCGCCGACGGCGGGGTCCCGCGGCCGTGTCCCATCCCAGGGCACCTTCCATTCGGTGACCTCGACCCATTGGGAACGGCTCTGGAGCGTCTCCGGCGCCGAACTTTGCGCCAGGGCCGTGAGCAACACGGCGATCATCGCGTGGTATGGCATCGGTCAATCCTCCTTCCGCGCATCCGTCGGTCTGACACCGCATCATACCGGTTCGGCGTCCGAAGCCGGAGCGTTTCCGGCCCCGCCCGCCGGACGGTCCCCGGCGGGCGCTGTTTCAGCCGCCTCGCCGCCTCGAGCGGACCGACTCGGCCAGCGTTTCCAGGAGCGGGACGCTCTGTTCCCAGCCGAGACAGGCGTCGGTGATGCTCTGCCCGTAGACCAGGTCCTTCGGATCCCTCAGATCCTGGCGTCCTTCCTGCAGTTGGCTCTCGATCATGATTCCGAAGATCCGGTCCTCGCCGTTGCCGACCTGGTCCGCGACGGCACGGCCGACATCCAACTGGCGGCGGTGCCGCTTCTGGCTGTTGGAGTGGCTCAGGTCGATCATGAGCCGTTCCCGCAAACCGGCGGCGGCCAGTTGTTCGCTTGCGGCCTGGACGCTGGAGGCGTCGTAATTCGGCTGTTTGCCGCCGCGCAGGATGACGTGGCAGTCCTCGTTTCCCGTGGTCGTCACGATGGCGGAATGTCCGGCCTTGGTCACCGACAGGAAGTGGTGCGGGTTCCGTGAGGCGTGAATCGCATCGACGGCTATCTTCAGGTTCCCGTCCGTGCCGTTCTTGAACCCGACCGGGCAGGACAGCCCCGAGGCAAGCTCGCGATGGACCTGGCTCTCGGTCGTCCGTGCGCCGATAGCGCCCCAACTGACCAGATCGGCCATGTACTGTGGCGAGATGACGTCGAGGTACTCCACGCCGGCGGGCACTCCCATCTCGTTGAGGTCCAGAAGGAGCTTCCGGCCGATCCGCAACCCTTCGTTGATCCGGAAGCTGCCGTCCAGGTGCGGGTCGTTGATCAACCCTTTCCAACCCACCGTCGTCCGCGGCTTTTCGAAATAGACGCGCATGACGACGAGCAGATCGGCGTCCAACCGTTCCTTCTCGTGTCTGAGCCGGCTCGCGTACTCGACGGCGGCGGCCGGGTCGTGTATGGAGCACGGACCGATCACGACCAGCAGACGGTCGTCGTCGCCCTGAAGGATTCGATGTATGGCCTGCCGCGTACGAAAGGTCAACTCGCCCGCCTCCTCCGTGACGGGGAACTCGCGCAATACATGCGCGGGCGGCAGCAGCTCCTTGATCTGGCTGATTCGGAGGTCGTCCGTCGCGTGAGTCGTTACAGTCACTGGATCCGTCCCGCTCGCAAACGGCGATTATAGCCTGTTTTCGGAAGGCCATGCGCCATCCATCCGCCCGCGAGAACGGACCGGAAGGCGCTCCGCGCCGCCGTGTCCGAGTTTTGACTCGAAACCGGCGACGGGGCTGTCTATCATCGAAAGAGGGCGCCTGGGTGCGAACCACTCCGTTACCGAGGGCCCGGGGATCAAGACGTTGGGAATGACTCTAGCGGACAATCTGCCCTTTTCGGACGAATTGGGGCCGTTCAAGGTCGTCCAGGTCCACGAGCCGAGCGTGGGGTTGCATGCCGTGGCTGTCGTGGACAACGTCGCGGCCGGCCCGGCCATCGGCGGACTTCGCATGGCGCCGGACGTTTCCGTCACCGAGTGCGCCCGCCTGGCGCGCGCCATGACGCTGAAGAACGCCGCCGCCGGCCTGCCTCACGGCGGGGGCAAGTCGGTGATGATGGGCGATTCCCGCGTTCCACTCCGCGAAAAGGAACCTCGCATCCGGGCGTTCGCGGCGGCGTTGCGGCACGAGCACAGCTACATCGTCGGGCCCGACATGGGCACGAACGAGCAGTGCATGGCCTGGGTGAAGGACGAAATCGGGCGCGCGGTCGGACTCCCGAGAGCGATCGGCGGCATACCGCTCGACGAGATCGGGGCCACCGCGCTCGGCTTGAAGGCTGCGGCGAAAGCGTCCGAGGAGTATTGCGGGTTCGAGGTCCGGGGCGCGCGCGTCGTGGTTCAAGGGTTCGGCGCGGTCGGCCGCTTCGCGGCGCGCTTCCTGGTCGACGAGGGCGCCGTCCTGGTCGGCGCGGCCGATTCCTCGGGAAGCATTGTCGGGCCCGACGGCCTGGACGTGGACCGGCTGATCGGCATCAAGGAAGGCGGCGGCCGCGTCATCGACTACGACCCGCCCCGCGCGGGGGAACCCGACGACGTCATCGGCGCCGAGTGCGAGATCTGGATTCCGGCGGCCCGGCCCGACGTCATCACCGAGGCGAACGTCGAACGTGTGTCGACTTCGTTGATTCTGCAGGGGGCCAACATACCGATCACGCCGGGCGCCGAGCAGGTTCTCCATCGGCGCGGCGTGTTGTCGGTTCCCGACTTCATCGCCAACGCGGGTGGAGTCATTTGCGCGGCGCTGGAGTACGCGGGCGCCACCGAGAGCGCGACCATCGCCGCCATCGATGAAAAGGTCGGCCGGAACACGCGCGATGTACTCCGACGGGCGCGGGCGGGAGGCGTGCCTCCGCGAGAAGCGGCGTTGGCCATGGCAACGGAACGCGTCCGAGAAGCGATGCGCACCCGCCGCTGGTCGGTCTTCTAACCCACACGGGATGCCGTCGACAACACAACGGATGGTGCTGGGGGCGGTCGCGACGCTGGCGGTCGCGGCCACGGAGGCGCCCGCCGCCCAGGAAGCCCTCGCCGCCGAGGAAACCCTCACGGCCGAGGAAATCGTCGGGCGGGCCGTGGCCCGCGCCGAACTCCAACGCGAGGCACGGTCGGACCTGGCTTACTCCGCCACCATCCGCGCCATCAACCAGCGTCTGGACGGCGATGGCGAGGTCGAGGAGGAGGAAACCTCGACTTATCGTCAATACGCGTTCGAGGGCGTACTCTTCGACGAGTTGATCGCAAGGGACGGCGAACCGCTCGACATGGACGATGCGCGCGACGAAGCCCGACGGAAGGAGGAATTCGCAGAGGACGTCCGGGAACGGGTCGAGGACGGAGAAGACCCGCGGCCGCGCGACGAGAACCGCGTGGATTTCGACGAGGAGTTCGCGAATCGCTACGACTACGCGCTCGTCGGGGAAGACGCGGTCAACGGCCACCGCTGTTGGGTCATCTACCTGTCGCCGCGCGACGGCGACTTGCCGGTCCGGCGGGGCATCGACAACGCCCTGAACAACTCCACCGGACACCTTTGGATCAGCATGGACGACTACGGCCTGGTGCGCGTGCAGTTCGAAATGGCGCGTTCGGTCCGGTTCTGGCTGGGTCTGCTCGGAACCTTGCGCAATACCCGGGGCCGTCTCGAGTTCGAACGTGTGACCGACGGCGTGTGGTTGCCGTCCGTCGTCGACATCACCACCGACCAACGCGTCCTGTTCCGCAGCCAGCGCCGCCGCATCGTACGCGCGTGGGAGGATTACACGCCCGTTCCGGTCTCGGACTGAGCCGCGGGCGGCGCCATCGGTTCCCCGCAGTCGCCGGGCACAGGGGGAAACCGTCCTTCGACCCAGTCCCGCGCCGCTTCCTCGATGCGGCGCCGGGAGCTGGAGACGAAGTTCCACCAGATGTGCCGCTCGCCGTCGACGGGATCGCCTCCGATGACCAGCACGCGCGACGGCGCGGAGGCCGTCAACGACGCGTCCGTTCCGGGTCCGAAGACCACGGCCCCGGACGGTCCCGCATCGAGCGATGCGGCGCCCAGGGCGCCCGATATGACGTAGGCGCACAACCCGCCTGCCTGTCCGGGAACCCGGACTGTGGAACCGGTGTTCATCCGCAGGTCGAGGCACAGCGTCGGGCACCGTGTACGGACCGGAGACTCGTGATCGAAGACCCGGCCCACCAGGAGCCGTCCCTGGATTCCTTCATGCTTCCACGACGGAAGCGACGCCTTCGGATAGTGGGCGAATTCCGGCTCGGTGTCTTCGACATCGCGCGGCAGCGCCACCCATAGCTGAACGCCGTGAACGGTCGACTCCCGCGCCCTGGACCGGGCATCGCTGCGTTCGGAGTGGACGATGCCGCGCCCGGCATGCATCCAGTTGATGTCGCCGGGACGGATCGTCGCGACCGAACCGAGGCTGTCTCGGTGCACGAGCGATCCTTCGAACAGGTAGGTCACCGTGGCCAGGTGGATGTGAGGGTGCGGCGGGACGTCAATCGCCTCGCCGGCGCGCAGCAACTCCGGTCCGAGATGGTCGAAATAGATGAACGGGCCGACCATCCGGTGACGCCGCGCCGGGAGCAGCCGGCGTACGGAGTGACGTCCCAGTTGCCGGGCTCGCGCCGAGATGGGGGTGGCGGGAGGATGGGGCATCAGGGGACGGTGAACCCGTACCTCTCGAGAACGGATCGTCCGACAGGCCCCCGCACCATGTTTCGGAACGTAACGGCGGCGTCCTGACGCGCGCTCGAACGCTCCCGCCGGAGTATGGCCATGCCCTGCTCGATCGGCGTGTGCGCGTCGGCGGGGATGAGCCAGTATCGGCCCCCCCGCATCACATCGGCCCGCGCCAGCGACAGGGCCAGGATTCCGACGTCGGCGCCGCCGGTCATGGCGAACTGCGCGGCCTGAGAGACATTGTCGCCGTGAACCAGCTTGTCGGCGACACGGTCGTGGACGCCGAAGCGCCGCATGGCTTCGATTGCGGCCCGACCATACGGCGCCAGGCGCGGGTTCGCGATCGCGATGCGGTTCACCGAGGGATCGTCGAGCGTCGCCATTCCCTCGGTTTCCGGTTCCAGGCTCGAGTCGGCCCGGACCCAGACCGCCAGCCGCCCCACGGCGTAGATCTCGACCGATCCGGGCTCGACCAGGTTCCGCCGATCGAGCGCCTCGACGTATTCGCGGTCGGCGGAGAGGAACACGTCGAACGGCGCGCCGTTCGCGATCTGCCCGTAGAAGTTGCCCGAGGACCCGAGCGTGAGCCGGACCGTGTGCCCGGTCTCGCGCTCGAAGACGGCGATGATCTCCTCGAGGGGATGGTTCATGGACGCGGCCGCGGCCACGAACACGTCCTCGGCCTGCGCGGGGGCCGCCACCGCCAGGGGAAGCAGGAACAGAGCCGGGACTCGCATCCGCACGCCACAAGGTTAGCAGATGCGAACCCGGCCGATTCGTCAGGAACCGATGTAGCCGCCGCCGCGGCCCGCCTTGACGACGGCCACTACGCCCGGGCGCGGCGGGTTCAGGTTGAAGTCGGGCCAATGCGAGCTCGGATCGCTCATGCTGGAACCTTCGCCGGGATGCTGGATCGAGGCGAACAGCGCGCCGTCGTTCGGGGTCATCTCGAGGCTGGCGATCTCGGATCCGGTCACGCCGCTCAGGAACTGACGCACGTATCCGCGGTCGCCGCCGTAGGTCGGGCACGCGTAGATGCCGTCGTTGCCGGAGAGCGTTCGCGGTTGGCCGTCGGTGGCGATCCAGAGATTGCCGACGCTGTCGAACAGCAGGTTGTCGGGATTCGAGATCGGGCTGACCGCGGACGCGTCGAACCCGGCGAAGTACGTGCCGGCTTCGACATCGGACGGGTCGCCGCACAGCATGAAGATCTCCCAATCGAAGGAGTCGCCCGCGTGGTTGTCGTTGCTCTCGACGATTTCCAGGATATGGCCGAAACTGTTGCGAGCCCGCGGGTTGGCCGCATCCACCTGTTCCGCGGTCCGGCGCGTGTTGTTGGTCAGCGCGACGTACACGCGGCCGTTCACCGGGTTCACCTCGATGTCTTCGGGACGGTCCATCGGCGTCGCGCCGACCATATCGGCGGCCTGCCGGGTCTTGACGGCGATCTCGGCTGCGGTCCAGCCCGAGAGCGCGCCGTGGCCCGGCGTGAGCGGGATCCACTCTCCGGCGCCGTCGTCGTTGAACTTCGCCACGAACAGCGTCCCGGCGTCCAGCAGGTCCGTGTTGTTGGCGCGGTTGTAGTAGTCGAACGCGCCGTCGGTGACGAACTTGTAGACGTACTCGAAGCGCGCGTCGTCGCCCGTGTACACGACGATCTGGCCGCCGCGCGAGATGGTCGGAACGGCGGCTTCATGGCGAAACCGCCCCAACGCGGTGCGCTTCCGGGGCGTGAAGCCCGGGTCGTAGGGATCGATCTCGACGACGTACCCGAACCGGAACGCCTCGTTGGGCTCGCGGCCGACGTCGAAACGTCTGTGGAACCGTTCCCACTTGCGTCCCGACTCGCCCCCGGGCAGGCCGTACCGCGCGTGGGACACCGCCGTGTCGCTGTCTGCGGCCAGCGCCGAGCGGTTTCCGAAGTACTGGTGGAAGTTCTCCTCGCAGGTCAGCACCGTTCCCCACGGCGTCTTGCCGCCGCCGCAGTTGTTGAGCATGCCGCGTACGCGCGTGCCGGTGGAGTCGTGGGAGACCTGGAGCAACGCGTCGCCGGCGGCCGGTCCCGTGATGTGCATTTCGGTTTCGCCGTGAATCCGCCGGTTGAAGTTCGAGCTCCGGCTGTAACGCCATCCCGAGGCGGTCCTATAAATGCCGACCACCGACATTCCATGCGCCGCGATCTCCACGTCCACTTCGTTCAACGTGGGGTTGTCGCGGTCGTAGCCCGCGAACATCAGCGCGCCGATCGTGTATTCGTGATTGACGGCGAGCAGGCCGCGGTTCGGGTCCGCGAAACGCGTGCTGTAGGAACTGACGAAGGGGTTGCTCGGCAGCGGGAAGTAGGCCAGGAAGTCGCAGTTGTAGCCGAACTGCCGGCGCTGGATCTCGGGCGTGAGTGTCGCATGGTTGAAAGCTGGGGCGTCGGTGAAAAGCGGATCGCCCCATGCGATCA
>JAJEDW010000277.1 GCA_022821265.1 Acidobacteriota bacterium | reverse complement strand
CGCCGCGCGCTTGACGGACCCGCAGCAACGGCTGCTTCTGGAAACGAGTTGGCGGGCGCTCGAGGACGCGGGGATCGATCCCGAGGGCCTGAGGGGCAGCCGCACCGGGGTCTATGCGGGAATCTCGACCAGCGAATACCGCGAACTGATGATGTCGGCCGGCGGCGAGGGCCTCAACTATCTCGGCACTGCCAGCGGCATGGCGGTCGGCGGCGTCGCCTTCAGGCTGGGTCTCACCGGGCCGGCGATGCCGGTGATGCTCAACTGCGCGGCTTCGCTGGTCACGGTGCAACAGGCGGCCGCGGGCCTGCGGAAGGGGGAGGTGGACCTGGCGCTGGTCGGCGGCGTGAACGCGATCTTCTCGCCCGGACTGACCCGGGAGATGGCGGCTCTGGGAATGTTGTCGCGGCACGGACGCTGCAAGACTTTCGACGCTTCCGCCGACGGTTTCGTGCGTGGCGAGGGGTGCGGGATGGTCGTCCTGAAACGTCTGGAGGAGGCCGAGGCCGATGGCGACCGCATCTGGGCGGTGATCCGGGGCGCGGCCGTCAACCAGAATGGGGCGACTGCGGGACCGACCGTGCCGAACGGCCCGGCGCAGGAACGGGTGATCGAGGAGGCTCTGGAGCAGGCAGGCGTTCGGCCGTCGGAGGTGGACTACCTCGAGGCGCACGGGGCGGGATCGGAGATGGGCGACCCGATCGAGTTGCAAGCCGCGGGGGCGGTTTACGGCAGGGAGCGCGACATCGATCGCCCGTTGTTGATCGGTTCCGTCAAGACCAATATCGGGCACCTGGAATCGGCGGCCGGGGTCGCCGCGCTGATCAAGGTTGTCCTGTCCATGCGCCATGGCCGGGTTCCGAAGCACCTGCATTTTCAGGACCCGAACCCGCATGTGGACTGGGGCCGGCTGCCGGTGCGCGTGGTGTCGGCGGCGATGGATTGGCCGCGGAGACCGGACGGTCCGCCGCTTGCCGGGGTCAGAGCGTTCGGTATATCCGGGACGAACGCGCATGTCGTCGTGGAGGGTTACCACGGCCCGAACGACGTCTCTCCCGGTCCCGACGGCGCCCCGCGGACGGTCGCCGTCTCGCTTCCGGATCCCTTCGCCGGGCTCGAGCACGGACAGGACGGACTCGCCGCACGCGGAACACGGCTTCTGCCGCTCTCCGCGAAGTCGGACGCATCGCTTCGGAAACTGGCGGGACGTTATCGCGCATGGCTCGATGAGCGCGAATCTGCGCTCGCCGAGGCAGGCGCGGCGTCCGATCCGATGCTCTCGGACATGGCGTGGACCGCTGGCGTGGGCCGGAGTCACTTCGTCCACCGCGCGGCCGTGGTGTTGCGGGACTGCGAGTCGCTGCGCGAGGGTCTGCAGGCCGTCGCGGAAGCAGGCGGGAGATCGCGACCGGCAACGGCGGCCAAGGTCGCATTCGTCTATCCCGGCCACGGGAACGGGTGGGCCGGGATGGGTGAGGCGCTGTATGGGAGCGAGCCGGTAGTGCGCGCCGTTCTCGACCGCTGCGAAGATGTGCTGGACGAGACACGGGGCGCCTCGCTGCTGGACACGATGTTCGGGCGGCCCGGTTCTGCAGCGAATTCAGGCGATCCTCGGTGGGAGCGCCCGGCGATCTACGCGCTCGAATGCGCGCTCACGGCGCTCTGGTCCAGTGTCGGCCTTCGGCCGGGCATGGCGCTGGGGCACGGTTCCGGCGCGCTGGCGGCCGCGCAGGCCGCGGGCGTGTTCAGCCTGGAGGACGGCTTGCGCCTGGCCTCGGCCCTGGACGATCCGGGTTCGGTACTGGAGGGCGTTCGGACGGACTCGCCGTCGCTGACGCTGGTAGACGGTGTGTCGGGCCGCGTGGTCGGACCCGATGACGTCATGACTGCGGCGTATTGGGGCCGGCACGCGGCGGGCGAGCCGCCGGCGTTCGAGCAATGCCGCGGCGCGCTGGCCGCGCTGGCAGTCGATGTGGTCGTCGAGGTCGGCCCGGACGCGGCGCTGGCGGCAACGCTGACGGAGGCAGGGCCGGACGCGGACGGCAACGCGGCTCGGCCGGTCGTCCTGTCGAGCGTGGGGGGGTCGCCGGATCCCGAGGCGACATCCGAGCCGCAGCCGGGCGGCGGCTTCCTGGACGCGGTCGCCGGAGCCTACGAGGCGGGGCTCGCGTTGTCGTTCGCGGGGCTCTTCGCGGGGGAAACGCGCCGCCGGATCTCGCTGCCCGACTATCCCTTCGAACGTCGACGCCAATGGATCCAGATGCGGGAGCGACAGATCCGAACGCCGACCTGATACCGTTCGTTGCGCTCGAAAGACTGGCGAGTCACCGAGTCCGGGGCCGAAACGTCACTCCGGGCTCGATGCCGCCTCCGTTTCGGCAGGCGCATCGGCTGGGACGGAAGCCGGCGCCTCGGGCTCCACCTCCGGGGCCTTCGCCGTCTTGCGAGGCGCCTTCTTCCGGACGGCCTTCTTGGTCGTCTTCTTCTTGGAGGTCTTCTTCTTCGCGAGCTTCCGGGTTGTCTTGGCCTTCCGCGGCGTCTCCGGCTCCGCTTCGGCAGGCGCGGAGCCTTCCTCCGGAGCGGGCACGGCCTCCGGCGCGGACGCCGGCTCCGGAGCCCCCGCATCCTCGGTTGCGGTCGCCGTTTCCGGAGCGGACGCGGCCTCACGCCCGTCCGCCTCCCGCGCCCGATCACCAGCGTCGGTCTCCGGCACGGCCGTTTCCGACGTGGCGACGGCTCCGGACCCGACGATGGCGTCACCGGGAAAGACACGCAACACGCCCTGCCGGTTTCTCTCGAGCCTGAGAACCCCGGCCTTCTGGCAGTGCCGCAACGCATCCAGCAACCCGCTGAACCCGTAGTCGCGCTCGTCGAAGTCGGGCTCGACCGACTTGATGAACTGCTTGACGCCGCGGACGTACAGCGGCCACTTGAGCGGCTCGGCGGCCTTGTCGAAGGCGCCGCGAATCACGTTGAGCCCTTCCTCGATCCGCGCCGTCTGGTCGACATCCTCGGCGGGCGGGGACCCGTTGTCCCCGGCGTCGCCGTCGTCCTCCGGGGCGTCGTCCGCGTCATCGTCGACCAGTTCGACGAAAAGGCTCCGATCGACCTGCTTGAGCGAAATCGCGCCCGTGCCGGCCAGCTTCTCGATGAAGGCCCGGAACGTGGTCGCGCCGTAGTCCTGTTCCGAGAACGTCGAGTCCAACTGGAGCAGCGTGCTCTTCAACAGCCCCAGTTGCGGCGACACTTCCCGGTCGGACAACACCTTCAGGGCGCGGCGAACCAGGGGAATGGCCGCGCGGACAGGCGTCTCTCCCGTGGACCGCGAGCGGCCGCCGGATTGGCGGCGCGCCGGAGCGGAGGAACGGATCAGGTTCTCGTAGGCGATGAACTCGTGACAGTTCTTCTGCAGAATCGTGCTGGTGAATCCCCGCCCGCCCACGACGATGACTTTCTTGTCGTACTGCTTGAGCTTCTCGACCAGCGTCATGAAGTCGCTGTCGCCGCCGACGATGACGAACGCGTTGATGTGCGTGAGCGTGAACGCCATTTCGAGCGCGTCCAGCGCGAGATTGATGTCGGCGCCGTTCTTGTCGCCTCCGGGCGTCAGATTGCGCTGCACCATCTGGATCGCGTGCTGCCCCATCTGGCGCCCGTAGTCGCCGGACCGCTTCCAGTCGCCGTAGGCGATCTTCGTGGCGATCTCACCGCGTTCCTTGATGGCTTCGAGAACGGCGGAGATCTCGAACTTTCTGTTGAGTGTGTTCTTGACCCCGATTTCGATATTGTCGAAGTCTACGAAAACTGCGATCTTGAGCCGATCTTCGGGCAAGTGGTTATTCCTTGAGTTGGGTCCCCAGCCGGCCCCGGGCGCGGACGTCGCCCGTGGCTCATTCGCCCCGGGCGCGGACGTCTAACGGAACAGGGCATCGAAGGCGCTGCGCGCATCCCCGGGCGATGCGGGCTCCTGGGGGTTGGAGACGCGGACAGTGGTTTTGGTTTCTCGCTCGACCGAGGTCCGGGGCTCGAAGTACGCACAGTCGTTGCGCTTGTCCTTCGCCATGATGCGCGCAGGGATCGGCTGCGTGCATTCGAGCCGCGCGCCCGTGTCGAAATGGCGGCAGTGCTTGCACGTGCGAAGGTCCGCCGCGCACTTGGAACATTGGCTGTCGGCGGTGATGTTGCTGAAGGCCTGGATGAGGTCCCCGCACAGGGAACACCGCATGACCTCCTGAAACCCGGGCATTCGGGGCGAACGCGGGCCGTCGATGGACCTCCGCGACTGTGCTGGGCTGGACCGTTGGCGCGCCCGGTCGGGAGCCCGGTCGGAATCCTGGTAGCCCTGCTGCCTATACTTTCTTCCCATGCCTTCCTCGTTGTACCGAACCTCGGACGGGACGCGGGTAACGCAAGAAACAGAAAAGGGGAATCCGGGAGTCGGTTCGCCGACCACCGGTCACGGACAGTACATTATATTCCCGGGACGGAACCGGTCCAGTCAAATAATTTCGGACAGCCGCGTCTTCACGAGGAGCCGGCGTTGCCCGGCGCGTCCCCGGTCCGCGATTCGGCGTCCACCAGCGCGGACACGGCGGCCTGCAGGTCCTCGTTGATGAGCGTGTACGGATCGGCCGCCTCACGGTATCGGTCCGGATGGATGGGATCCCCGATGCGGATCCGCACCGGATGCGCTTTCGGCTTGCCTCCGCGGGGCCACGCCTCGTACGTGCCGTTGATGCCGACCGGCACGAGCGGCGCGTCGAGCTCGGTCGACAGGATCGCGCTGCCCTTCTTGAACTCCCGGAGCCGTCCGTCCATGCTTCGCTCCCCTTCGGGAAACACCAGCAGAATCCGATTCTTCCGGAGACCGACGGCGGCCACGCGCATTGCGCGGGTGAGATTGGCGTTGGGATCGACCGGAACGATGTTCACGCTCGACGCCAGGCGCCGGGCGATCGGGCCGCGCAGGTAGTCCGTGTAACCCAGGATGAAGATGTCGCGGATCACGCGATACGGCAGGACGGAGCACACCAGGAACGAGTCCAGGTACGAGAGGTGGTTGGGACAGATGATGAACGGTCCCGAAGCCGGGAGCTTTTCCAAACCTTCCACGCGCGTTCGAAACGGGAGCTTGGCCAGAAGGCCGAACAACCGGATCGTCGGAAAGCCGAAGAATGTCAGGCTGGCCCGCGAATCGCGGATGAACTGCCCGGCCAGATCGTCGTCCCCGTCCGCGGTCAGCTTCTCCTTCCAGCTCCGCTGCACGTCCTGCGGGCCGCGCTGCGCATCTTCGAGCGCCTTGATGAGCTCGCCGATGGTGAATACCTGGTTGGCGCGGTCCTCTCCCAGCTCGCTCTCGAGCTCCGCTTCGATCGTCGCCAGAAGCTCGACGCGGGCCAGCGAATCGAAACCGAGGTCGAGGTCGAAGTTCATGTCCGGCGTCAGGGCGCCCAGATCCGGCTTGGCGTCATGGATGGCCCGGGCGATCACCGCCCCGATCCCGGAACCGAGCGTCTCGTCATCCTCGGCCTCGGCGCGTCCCTCGGGCCGGGTCCCGGCGCCCCGCACCTCTTCCTCGTAGATCTCGAACCGTTTCAGCTTGCGCGTGACGGTCCTCGGCAGCGGTTCGTTGCGGACCGTCATGGAATGGACGCGCATGAACGAAGCCAGTTCCTTGGACCGGTTCTCCAGCTCGTAGCGGATCATTTCTCCGATCGCGGTCTGGTTGCGCTTTCGGAACTCGTCGAGGTCGGGCACGATCACCGCATGCAGCGTGTCGCCCAGACCCGAGGCGCCGGGCAACCCCATCACGCACATTTCCTTGACGAAGGGACACTTCTCGTAGTGCGCCTCCACTTCCTCGGGATAGATGTTCTTGCCGGTCGACAGGACGATGACGTCCTTGCTGCGGCCGGTGATCGTCAGGTTGCCGTCGCCGTCCAGCCGCCCCAGGTCGCCCGTGTGAAGCCATCCGTCACGAATCGCCTCGGCCGTCGCGGTCTCGTTCCGGTAGTACCCCGGCATCAGGATGTTCCCGGAAATCAGCACTTCGCCGATCCCTTCATCGTTCGGCTCATCGATTCGAATCGAAACGCCCCGGAGCGGAAGCCCCACGCTGCCCACCTTGTTCCGGCTGACCGGGGTGATCGTCGCCGCGGCGGTGGTTTCGGTGAGACCGTAAGCCTGCACCATCGTGTACCCGAGAGTCTGGAAGTCTTCGGCGATCCTGGGTTCGAAACGCGACGCCCCGGTGATCAACAACTGAAGGTCCGGACCGATCGAGGCGTGAATCCTGGAAAAGAGCTTGCGGCGGAACGAAGCCCTGTTGACGCGGCGCGCAACGGCGAACATCGTCCAGAAGAGTTTCCGCGTCAGCCAGGACTGCTCGGCGACCTGCCCGAAGACGCGCTTGTGGACGGCGTAGAAGAACTGCGGAACGCATACGAAGAACGTGATGCGATGTTTCTTGAACGCTTCGACGATGCTCTGGGGCGTAATCTTCGGCAGGAACACGACGCCGCAGCCCGCCGCCAGCGCGCCGAAACCGTTCGCCACCAGCGGCAGGACGTGGGAGAACGGCAGAACGGACAGGATGCGGTGGCCCGGCTCGAACTCCAGGTGTTCCAGTATGCCGTCGATGTCGTTCGACATGCTGCGCGAGGAGATCTCGACGGCTTTGGGGTCGCCCGTCGTCCCTGATGTGTACACCAGGAGCGCCCTCGGATCCGGGGAATCCGGAGGCGACCAGGCGCAACCGTCGCCGCGGGCCAGGAACGACTCCCAGGCGGTCTCCCCGTCCGGCGCCGTGTTGGCGACGATCTCGACGCCGGCGTTTCCCGTCAACGCCTGGGTGGCGGTTTCGACGTTCGAGTCGTCGGTGAACACCATCCGGCATCCGGCGTGTTCGACCAACCGCCGGATGGAATCGGCCGGCAGCAACGTCGACAGCGGCACGGCGACGGCGCCCTGCCGAATGACCCCGAGGCCTATGAAGACCCACTGCGGAGAGTTGTCCATCAGGATCCCGACGCGTTCGCCGGGTTCGACGCCGGACGCCGCCAGCGCCGTGGCCACCTGGATCGAACGGTCGACCACGTCGCGATACGTGTATTCCTCGGTCCGGTCCGGGTGGTCCACCGCGAAGGCGAAGCGCCCGGGATCGGAACGGGCCCACTCATCCAACTTGTCCAGGAACCAGAGATCGGGCAGATTGCGGCTCGGTGCTCCCGAGACTTCCGTACGCATGTTCATCGATGACCCGCAGACTTGGGGGATACCACTACCCACCGGACCAACCGGAGCGGTTCATGCTAGCAGTCCGCCGCGGCCGTGTACAAGCCTGCATCGGATTGTTAGCATACCGGCCCGGGCGCTCGTGGCGAGCCCCGCGGCGTCGGCCGCGGCCTCGTACCGGACACGGCACGCCGTCGCCCGCACCGGAGCGGATCCGTGAGCACGATTCCCCACACCGGCCTCCGCAGACTCGTCGGCCCCGGCCTGATGGTCGCGGCCACCGGCGTGGGAGCGGGCGATCTGGCGGCCGCCACCATCGGCGGCGCCAACTTCGGACTGCTCCTCATCTGGGCCGTCGTCCTGGGGGCGGCGTTCAAGTTCGTGCTCAACGAGGGTCTCGGCCGTTGGCAACTCGCCACCGAGACGACGCTCGTCGAGGGTTGGGCCGAACACTTGCCGCGATGGGTCAAGGCGTACTTCGGCGTCTACCTCGTCTTGTGGACAATCTCCGTGAGCGCCGCGATGGCCAGCGCCTGCGGCCTGGGCATATCCAACCTGACGGGCGGGGCCGTCTCCGCCCAGGCCGGCGCCGTCGTCCACAGCATTCTCGGCGGAATCTTCATCTGGGTCGGCGGTTTCCGGGGCTTCGAGAGACTGATGCAGGTGTTGATCGGCGTCATGGTCGTGTTCATCGTCGCCTGCGCCGTGCTGACGTTCGAAAACCCGGGCGGCGCGGTTCGCGGTCTCCTCGTTCCCACGATTCCAGCCGGGGGGACCGGTTCGCTGCTGGCGCTGATCGGCGGCGTGGGGGGCACGTTGACCGTGCTCAACTACAACTACTGGATGCGGGAGCAGAAGATCCGGGGTCCCGAGGCGCTCCGATTCATCCGATTCGACCTGCTGGTCGCCTACGGCGTCACCGCGGTGCTCGCCATCGCGGTTCTGGTCATGGCCAACCGGGCGTTCTTCGTGACCGGTATCGAACTCAACAGCGATACGGTCGTGCCCCAGATGGCCGCCACGCTGGAGGCGACGCTGGGACCGCTGGGGTGGTTCGCCTACTCGGTGGGGTTCTGGGGGGCGACGCTGACGTCCCTTCTGGGAGTCTGGCAGGGCGTGCCGTACATGTACGCGGACATGTACGGCATCGTTCGCGGGTACGGCGCCGAGGCGCGCCGCGAGCTGACGCGAGTCACGAGCCGGCCCTACCGGATCGCGCTCGCCGCGATGGCCCTGATCCCGATCCCGTTCACTTTCCTGGATCAGCCATTCCTGGTGGTCGCGACCTATGCGGTGGTGGGCAGCCTGTTCATCCCGTTCCTCGCCGCCACGCTGCTGTACATGAACAACCGGATCGCGTGGACGGCGCCCATCGCCAGGAACGGTTGGGCCTCGAACGCCATGCTCGTCCTGGCCCTGGCGTTCTTCGCGACGGTCGGGATCCGGGACATCGTCCGGGCCTTCGGCTGACGTACGGTCAAGGCAGTGTCCTCGGCGCCGGAAACACGCGGGCTTCCGGATCGTCGAACCCGTCGGGCATGGCGCGCGGGACCCCGAGCGCGCCGAACGGAGACGCATGAGTCTGAACGGTTCGTGGATCGAGGTCGACGGCCGCCGCTTGCGGAAGAACGTCCGGACGTTCCGGACGTTGCTCCGGCCGGAGACTCGCCTGTTGACCGTGGTGAAGTCCAACGCCTACGGCCACGGCCTGGAACTGACCGCGAGCGCGGTCGCGGCCCACACGGACTGGTTCGGCGTGGACTCGGTTTCCGAAGCGCGGGCCATCGCCGGACCGGCTGGAGGCAAGCCGATCCTGATCATGGGTTACTTCGCTCCCGAACATGCCTCGGAGGTCGTGGAACGGGGGCTTCGCCACGTCGTCTACCGGATGGACACCGTGGAAGCACTGTCGGCCGCCGCCGCGAAACGGGGACGGACGGCGCGCGTGCACGTGAAGATCGAAACCGGAACCAACCGCCAGGGCGTCCCGCACGCCGAGGCCGGTGGGTTCGCGGCCGCCGCGGCCGCGTTGCCGGGCATCGAGATCGAAGGCGCCTGCACGCACTTCGCCAACATCGAAGACACGCTCGATCCGACGTTCGCGCTCCGGCAGCTCGACCGGTTCCGGGACGCCCTGGATTCCCTGGCGGACAACGGAATCCGCCCGGGCGTGATTCACGCCGCGGCCACCGCGGGGATTCTGCTGTATCCCGATACGCATTTCAGCATGGTCCGATTGGGAATCGGCGCGTACGGCGTATGGCCGTCCCGCGAAACACGGCTCGCGGCCCGGGAGCGGGGCCTGAGCGTCGCCCTGCGGCCGGCGCTGACGTGGAAAGCCCGCGTGGGCCAGTTGAAGCGTATCCGGGCCGGCGAGCACGTCGGCTACGGCTTGACCTACCAGGCCGGCCGCGACATGACACTGGCCGTGATCCCCGCCGGTTATTACGAGGGATACGACCGCCGGCTGTCCAACGCAGGCCGCGCACTGATCCGGGGCCGGGGGGCGCCCGTCATCGGACGTGTCGCCATGAACATGGCCGTCCTGGACGTGACCGACGTTCCGGACGCGCGTCCCGACGAGGAAGTCGTGCTGCTCGGACAGCAGGGAGACGCCGAGGTTCCGGCCGACGAACTGGCGGCCCGCGTCGGCACGATCTCCTACGAGATCCTTGCCCGCATCAACCCGTTGTTGGCTCGCGTCCGCATCGACGACCCGGATGCCGACGCAGGGATCGCCGGAATCGGCACGGAACGGACAAGTCGAGATTGATGGCCGGCGAACTGGAGAGCGTGGACATCCGCACGCGCGCCGCGTGGCGGCAGTGGCTCGACGCGAACCACGCGTCAAGCCGCGGCGTCTGGCTGATCTGCCACAAGAAGCATACGGGCGTTCCGGGCCTGAAATACGAGGACATCGTGGGAGAAGCGTTGTGCTTCGGCTGGATCGACAGCCTGGTCCGGCGGCTGGACGACGACCGGTATCTTCGGAAGGTCACGCCGCGCCGGCCGGGGAGCGTCTGGTCGGCAAACAACCGCAAGCTCTACGCGACGCTCGAGGCCGATGGGAAGCTCGCGGCCGCCGGCGAGCGGATGGCGCCCACCGGCAACGCGTACGGCCCGCCCCCGGCCGTGCCGGAGTTGCCCGCCTACATCGCCCGCGCGTTCAGGGCCGACGCCCAAGCGTGGAAGTTCTTCAACGCGCTGGCGCCCACGGACCGGCGTCATTTCGTCGGATGGATTTACACCGCGAAGCGTCCCGAGACCCGGGAGAAGCGCATCCGCGAGTCCATCCGGCTGCTGGGCGCCGGCAAGAAGCTCGGTTTGAAGTGACGATTCCGGAGGCTGCGATGAACCTGCAGATCGGCTACGCCAATGTTTACGTCAGCGACATGGAGCGCGCGGTGCGCTTCTACAGGGACGCGCTCGGGTTGCGTCTGGAGCATCGGGACGACGGGTTCGGATATGCGAGCTTCGACGCCGGCCCGATCCGGATGGGCATCCTCGCCCTCCAGCCCGGAGCGGACAACTTCGACGACCTCGTCGGCGGACACACGGGCATCGCCTTCACCGTCCCCGAGATCGATCCCGTGTTCGAAGCGCTCAAGGAACGGGGCGTCGTGTTCCCGATGGAACCCGCGGACCAGCCCTGGGGCGGGCGCCTGGCCCTGCTCGCCGACCCGGACGGCAACGTCTTTTACCTGGACCAGGTGCCGGCCGATCATGCATGAAACGCAGCGCCCGGCGGCGACGAGTGCCCGCCTCGAGCCGTTGCACGGCGCGGGTTCGCAGGTGTACCGTCGCTCGCCGCCCGGGTCGTGGTGTTGCGATAGCGATGACGCGCTGCAAGAGAATTCCTTGACACGCCGAAGGCTGGCAGGGACACGCAAACGACTTTCGCGCATGTTTTCGCCGATTCTGGTCGTGAGCTGGCGGCGTTCCTCCCGCCGACTCCGGCAACGGACGCCGATTCCGGCTTGATGCATCGATGACTACCGATTATGCTCTGCATCATGAGAACGACCATTTCGCTTGACGAGCGCCTCGGGAGGCAGGTTCGCCGACGGGCGGCCGCCCAGGGCCTGAGCGTGAGCGCGTTTATCTCCAAGGTCCTCGACGACGCGATGAAACGGCGGGCGCCGTCGGAGCCGCTCCCGTTCCGCCTGGTGACGGTGCGCAATGCGCGCATTCGCGCGGGGGTCGATCTCGATGCGCCGAGAACGCTCGATGTCGAGGATGACCGGGCGCGTTTCGGGCGGTGAGGTAGCGACACGCGATGCTCCTTCCCGATGTCAATGTGCTGATCTACGCGCATTTCGAAGACATCGTCGCGGAGCAGGCCGAGTACGCCCGTTGGCTTACCCGATTGGCGACGGGATCCGAGCCGTTCGCCCTTTCCGTCCTTGTCCTGTCGGGGTTCGTTCGCATCGCGACGAATCCCCGGGTATTCGACCCGCCATCAACCCTTGAAAGCGCTTTTTCCTTCGTCTCGTCCCTGGTCGAACGGCCGACGGCCCGGATTGTCGGTCCCGGTCCCGATCACCTGGAGATTTTCGAGCGGTTGTGCCGTGAGGCGGGTGCGACGGGGAAGTTGGTTGCCGACGCTCAACACGCGGCGATCGCGGTGGAGCACGGCTGCACCATGGTGTCCACCGACTCCGATTTCAACCGGTTCGCCGGGCTCCGGTGGCACCACCCGCTGCGCCCCGACGGTACTTAGGCCTGGCGCATAACGCGGGCGCGACGGATCGATCCGGACGACAGGCGGCGGGAGCGAGGCAAGAACCGCAGGCGCGGGGCTTCGCTGAAGCTGATGACGCTCGAGGCGAAGCACGGCCTCGGGGCGGTTGCGTGAGATCCCGCCTTGCGGGTCGTCGTGTTGCGATCGGGTTGACAACCGTGTGGAAGAACCGGCGCCTCAGAATCGGTTCGATAGTCGCCCCGTGCTTCGGTCCAGGCGCTCTCCTTTCGACGAGAATGGGGAAACAACGCCCGCGAACTTGGCGGCGCGGCCCGTAGTCGCGGTATCCTGGACGCGTGATGCACGTCAAGTGCCGCACCCTCGGCGCGGCCGGGCTTCTGGCGGCCCTGGCCGCCTCCGGCGTCCTGTACGGGCAGTTCGGCTTCGGACGGCGCGTCTTCATCCAGCAGAACGATCCGCCGCCGACGGAGCTGATCGTGGCGCGCTGGCGGTTCAACACCAACGGCCGCATCGGACACACCGGCTGGACCCACAACTATCCCTATTCGGAACAGCACCTGAACCAGCTCCTGTCGGAGACCACCCGCGTCGACGTCGACCGGATGTCCTACCGCATCGTCGAGCTGGGCAGCGACGAGGTGTTCGACTACCCCTTCGCCTACGTCTCGGAACCGGGTGAGATGGACATGACCGACGCCGAGCTCGAGAACTTCCGGGAGTACATCGACCGCGGCGGGTTCGTCGTGGTGGACGATTTCGACGGGGACCACATCTACAACCTGAGCGAACAGATTCGGAAAGCGTTCCCCGATCGCGAGCTCGTTCCGATCGGCGTCCATCACCCGGCCTTCCATTCCTTCTACGACACCGAGTCCCTGGAGATCTTCGCGCCCTACGTCACGGGCGGCCGTCCCGGGTACTACGGCCTCCTGAACAAGGATGGCGGCCTCGCGCTCATCGCCCTCTGGAACAACGACCTGGCCAATTTCTGGGACTGGATCGACGATGGACGGTATCCGTTGGAACCCTCGACCGAGGCCTTCCGTATGGGCATCAACTTCGTCGTCTACGCCATGACGCACTGATGCAGTCCCGGGGCATGACAGGCATCGCATCGGCGTCGATCGCCTTCGCCATCGCCGTGAGCGCCGGCGCGCAAGACACGTTGCGCGTCGACGTCGAGCTGGTGACGGTGGTCGCGACCGTGACCGACGCCGAAGGCCGGTACGTTCCCGACCTGATGGCCGACGACTTCCTCATCGAAGACAACGGCGTTCCCCAGGAGATCGTCCACTTCACCCAGGACCAGGATATTCCCGTCAGCCTGGGCATCCTCGTCGACACGAGCGGGAGCATGGCCCGCCGCATGCGCACGGCGTTGGGCGCCGTCGACCGGTTTCTGCGCACGCTGCACATCGACGACGACGTGTTCCTGGCCGCCTTCTCCCACCGGGTCCGGATGCTGGAGGACCTGACCAGCGACCGTGCGAAGTTGTCCGAGGCGTTGCGGGACATACGGGAAGGCGGGGGCACGGCGCTCTACGACGGCATGGCGCTGGGCCTCGGAAAAGTTCACGAAGGCCGGCATGACAAGCGCGCCCTCCTGCTCCTGACCGACGGCGCCGATGTCGGCAGCGACGTCACGTTGGACACGGTCCTGGACGACCTGGCCCGGGCCGAGGTGCTCGTCTACGCGCTCGGGATCGAGCCCGTCCAGAGCGATTCCGCCTCGCACGTCCGTTTCAATTGGCCGGTCACGCCGATTCCGGGCGCCGCGGGCCTGCCGCGCATGCGGTTCCTCGACCGGCCGGTCGACATGAACGTCCTCCGGCGCTTCGCCGCGGCCAGCGGCGGCCAGGCCTTTCGCGTCACGGGCACGTGGACGGACGGGACCGCCGATGACGTCGACCGGATTCTCGACCAGGTGGCCGCGGAACTGCGCAGCCAGTACACGCTGGCGTACTATCCGTCCCCGGATACGGGAGACGGACCCATCCACCGGATCCGCGTTCGCGTGGACGGCCCGGACTACACGGTCCGCGCTCGGGACGGTTACCGTTCCCGCTGAATCCGAAAGAGAACCGGACGACGGAGGGAAGTCCGCCGTCCGGTCTCCTGGCGTGCGATTAGAAGAATTCCACGGCGTAGGAGAAACGCACCCCGCGTCCGATCTCCGGCGCCAGATCCTTGATCAAGTTCAGGTGGTTACGGTACAGACGGTCGCCGATGTTGAAGAAATCGACGGCGAAGTGGTGCGAGAAGTGCTGCTGCGGCAGCGTGTAGGACGCGTTCAGGCCGAAGACGGCATAGCCGGCCGTCGGCGTCTCGGTCGAAAAGACGTTGTCCCGCGCATCGGCCACGACCACTTCGGGCCCCACGCTGAGTCCCCCGTAACGGAAGTCCAGACCGATCGTACCCCGCAGCGGAGGGATTCGCGGAAGCGGCCCGCCCGTGGACGCCAGTTGCGTGTCGACCATGTCGACGGCGCCGCTGAACCAGAGATTGGGGTGCGCCATCAACTCCAGCTTGAGTTCGCTGCCGACGAAGCGTGCGTCGTCCTGGGCGAAGTTCGCCTCGGCCAACCCGTCTTCGATCACGCCGGTCGGCGCCAGGTACACGAAGCCGTCGATGTCGTAATAGAAGAAGTTCGCCTCGGCCCGAACGCGTTCGTTCTGGTGCCGCAGCGAGAAGTCGAAACCGTTGGAGCGCTCGCGGCGGAGATTCGGGTCTCCGATCTCGAAGGTGAGCGTGCCGACGTGCGGTCCGAAGTTGTACAACTCCTCAAGAGCCGGCGCGCGGTAGGAATTCGTGTAGTTCGCGACGAACGCGCCGCCGTCCCAGAGGTCGAACCGCGCTCCGACGCCACCGGAGAACCCGGTGAAACGCCGTTCCCGGAAACCGGACGCGGCCCGGGGCGTGTAACCGGTGGTTTCCAAGCGGCCTCCGACCTGGAACCGGGCGCGCTCCGCGTCGATTTCCTGAAGCATGAACACGGCGAACACGTCCTGATCGACCGGCGGTGACAGCGCCTCCTCCCCGGCGGCCATGTAGTCGCGAGACCGCCCCTCGAAACCGAAGCTGCCGCCCAGCACGCCGCGGCGGGCCTGCGTGAACACGCCCCGGTAGCCGAACTGCTGGTTCTCGAAGGTCGTGCCGATGGCCTGTTCGTTCCCCTCGAAGATCTCGATCTCGTCGTGGTTCCAGTCCGAGTAATTGAGCGCCAGCTCGAACTCCTCGATCGCCGAACCGAGATCGCGCAAGCCCAACGTGAAGCGGACGTTGTGACGCCGCATCGCGATGTCGACGTCCTCGAGCTCCTCTTCGTCCTCGTGACCCTCTTCGTCTTCGTGGTCTTCTTCTTCTTCCTCGTGATCCTCCTCTTCCTCGCCTTCCTCGTGATCCTCGCCTTCGTCGTCGTCCTCGCCCTCCTCGTCGTGGTCCTCCCCTTCTTCGTCGTGTCCCTCTTCCTCATGGTGCGCATGGAACTCCGTGGCGAAAGGAATGCCGCTTCGACCCTCGTTCGCCTTGTAATCGACACTGGCGTAGGCGCTCGGACCGAACCACCCGAAACCGATGGACCCGTTGCTGATGCGGCTCTTCGAGTTGACCACCGGCCCGTCGGGCGTCGTGTAGTCTCGAGTCCGCTGCCCGCCGGCGCCGACCCAGATCATCCAGGGGCCCGTCCCGTACTCGGCGGTGAAACTGCCTCCGGCCTGCGCGTTCGCCGAACCGAAAGCCGACGACACCTGGCCGCGCCATCCCTGGTGCGGCTGGTCGTGAATCCCCTGGTGATTGCTGACCGCGTTCACGACGCCGCCGATCGCGTTGCTCCCGTAGAGCAACGTCGCCGGTCCCTTGACGACCTCGATCCGTTCGACGCTGGCCGGATCGATCGGCTCTCCGTGGTCCGCCGACTGCGAGCCGAGGGAGCCGATACTGACGCCATCCTGCATGATGAGCACGCGATCGCCGTCGAACCCGCGAACCACCGGGCGCGCGCTCCCGACGCCGAAGGCGCGTTTGGCGATGCCGAGCTGCCCGTCGAGGACTTCTCCCAGCGAGGGCGCCATCACCTCGGCGAGATCGAACGAGTCCAGGCTCGTCACGGCGTGAACCGCCTGGAACGTCGTCTCCTGGCGACCGCGCGCCGTGACCGTGATCTCCTGCCGGAGCGGCGTGATCCGAAGCTCCACGTCCACCGTGCGCGTCTCGCCCGCTCCGACGTCCACGCTCAGAACGTCCGAGGACAACATCGACTGGTACGCCAGGACGTCGTACGTCCCCGCCGGCACTTGATCGATCCGGTATGTCCCGTCGTCCTCGGTCTCGACAAGGCGTCCCAACTCGGCGACCAGAACGCTCGTGCGGTGGGCGGGATCGCCCGTGGGCAAGGTGACCGTGCCTTCGATCACGCCCGTATCCTGGGCGGCCGCGCCGAAAGCGAAAGTCATGAAGAATAGAAGACTTGCAGAAAAAAGAACCTTACGTTTCATCGAAACCTCCGATAACAGAAACATGCCCGTCCGGCGGCGATGCCCGGACTCGAAGCGGAAGCGGAATCTGTGATCAGAGGAGCGGGGGGCCGCGGTCGAAAACGGAGAAAAGGGGACGGACCAGGATCGAGCGGGACTCGATGTAGACGGGCCGGGCCGCGTTGACGCGCTGGAATCCGGCGGCCGGCGCCTCGACGTGCGCGATCGCGTTCGCGTGCGCGCAGTATCGATGGTCGTGCTCGCCGAAGCCGGACCCGTCGAGGTCGTGAACCGTCGGGCCGTCGAAGCTCTCGGCGTGGAAGTGCCCGGCGTCGACCTCCTCCTCGATGGGATGCACCACCTCGAGGGCGGACTGAACGGCAAAGGTCAGGACCGCCGGCAGCAGCAACCCCGCGACCACTCGGCTGTGCCGGGTGTGGAACATCGTCAAGAACGATATCGGAAAAACGTTCATGGGATCAAGCAACGCGAGCAGAAGCCCCGGGCCAATGGCGCGATCATCCGACCGCCGATGGGGACGCGAAGAATCGTGCCGACTATAGTACGGTTGTGATTCCACCGGGCCGGCGTCCCGATTTGTGAACTCCGAAGTCCGCCGCCATCGCGGGCGTGAACCGGGTACGGAACGAACGCATGAGCATCGAATTGACGATCGTCGGGCTCGTCGTCGCTGCCTTGGCCGGCGCGGCCATCGGGTATCTCGCCGCGGCGGCCCCGGCTCGCGCTGCGCGCGAAGCATTGGCTGTGGAGAAGGCCTCACTGGCGGTCACGGCAGAGCGCGTGCCGCAACTAGAACAGACGATCGCGGAGCTTCGCGGACGGCTGGAGACGGCCGATCGCCGGCTCGCGGAAGCTGCCTCGATGCTCGAGACGGAACGGAAGAGTCACGCGGCCCGCGTCGAAGAACTCGAGAAGATGGGCGCGGAAATCGAACGGAAGTTCACCGTTCTTGCGTCCGAAGCGCTGGGCAAGAACAGCGAGAACTTCCTGAAGCTGGTGACCGAGCGATTCGACAAGCACCAGGTCGAGGCCGACAAGGACCTGGAAGAGCGCCGGAAGGCCATCGAGGCGCTCGTGAAACCGATCGGCGACAACCTGGCCAAGTTCGAGCACAAGGTCGGCGAGATCGAGAAGGCCCGCGAAGGCGCCTATCGCGCCATCACCGAGCAGGTGAAGAACCTGGCGGAAGGACAGACCGGGCTACGGTCGGAGACGAGCCGCTTGATCCAGGCGCTCCGTCAGCCGAAGACGCGCGGCCGATGGGGCGAGTACCAGTTGCGCAACGTGCTCGAGATGGCGGGCATGACCGAGCACGTGGATTTCCTCGAGGAACAGACCCTCCAGGGCGACGACGGCCGGCTGC
>JAJEDW010000254.1 GCA_022821265.1 Acidobacteriota bacterium | reverse complement strand
GTTTTCCGACGAAGGAACGAACCCGGGCGGGTCGGGAGGTCGCGGCCGCCTTGTTGCGAAGTCTTCGCCCATGTGCGCGGCGAAGAAGTGGATCTGCCCGAGCGCGTCGTGGACGATCCCGCCGCCCCCTCGGACATCTCCGGGTGTAATTGCGTGTCGCGTGTCGGTCGTCCCGCTGGAATCGGCTGCCGGAACGATTCGTGAATCGTCGCCGTTCCACAGCCCCTCGGATACGCCGGGCTCTGCAGCTCCTAAGGTTTGTCGAGCGGCTGTCGATCAATCCGCGGCGCGGGCTAACCATCGATTGCAACGCCGCCGGGATTGAAGGAAAATCGAGCCGATTCGGCATCGCAAGGAGGATTTCCATGAAGCGATGGGTTGGCGCCGGTCTGGCGTCCGGACTCGCCGTCCTCGGCGCCGTGGCGCCTGCGGGGGCGCATCACTCGTTCGCCGCCGCGTACGACCTGGACGACCCCGTGACCATCGAGGGCGTCATCGTCGAGGTCCGGTTGACGAACCCGCACGCGTTCTTCTTTCTGGACGTCCGCAACGAAGCGGGCGACTTGGAGCGGTGGGAGTTCGAGGCCGGAACGCCCAGCGGCATGATTCGCAACGGATACAGCCCCGACGTTATCAAGACGGGCGACGCGGTGACCATCCGCGGATTCCGCGCCTACGAGGACGACGCGACCAACGGCATGTTGAGAGAGCTCGTGACCGCGGACGGCGCCGTCTACGGCATGTTCGGCCCCCGGGAAGGGCCGGGCGCGCGTTAGCGATGTCTGCGATGAACCGTGTCCTGACCGCGACGCTGGCGTGCATCCTGCCGGCGGCCCTGGTTCTGGCGGCCCCGCAAGAGGCGGACGAAACCGCGCCGGGGCCGGTCCCGCGCATGGCCGACGGCCGGCCGGACCTGTCGGGCGTGTGGTGGGGCGGCGCCGATGTCGGCGGGCCCGGGTTCGGGCGCGGCGGCGGGGGCCGCGGCGGACGCGGCGGTCCACCGCCGGAGACATTCACGGGCCTGTACACGCCGGAAGCCGCGGCGCACGCCGCGACCCTGGGCGATGAGGACGACCCGACGCTGAAGTGCATCCCGACGGCGTTCGGCACCATGAACGTGCGGTTCTGGGACGTGGGCGCGGTCGGACAGATCGTCTCCACTCCGGAGTTCGTCGTGATGCTGACCGAGACCTACCACGGCTTCCAGTTGATCCCGACCGACGGCCGGCCGCACCGCGACGTCGTGCCGCCGTCGTTCCGCGGCGACTCGGTCGGCCGCTGGGACGGCGACACGTTCGTCGTCGAGACCGTCAACTTCACCGACGATACGTGGATCTGGGCCGAAGGGCGCGTGTCGCACCACTCCGACCAGCTTCGCATCGTGGAGCGCTATCGCCGCCTCGACGCCGACACGCTCGAGATCGAGGCCACGATCGAGGACCCGGGCGTGCTGACGCGGCCGTGGACGGTGCCGACGCAGACGCTCGTCCTGGCGCCGTTCGACCAGTTGCTGCCGCTGGACTGCACGGGCGTCGAGACGCTCGGCCTCATGGAGAGCGCGGCCGAGGAAACCGGGGATCGATAAGGCTACCCGCCCCGGTCCACGCGGGACGGATTTCCGAAGCGCGGCAAGACGCGACGGCGAAAAAGGCGCCGCCGCGCCCGCCGGGAGAGTGGCTGTCCGGCGTAGGTTTCCCGGAAGGCTGCGGGCCAAGTCGATCCGAAGCGGCGTCAGCGTCGCAGTCGCGCTCCAATCTCCCATCCGCGCCGGCCTCCGTGGCGCATCAACTGCTCGGCCACCCAGTCGACATCCGCCAGGGTGGGACGAAAAGCGGGATCGGACGACCAGAAGCAGGAGGCTTGGAACTCGCGGAACGCCCGGCGCGCCTCCCGTACACGCACCATGTCGCGCGCCGTCTTGCTGTCCAGCGTGCGGCGGCTGGCGCGGCCGCCCCGGCGACCGATCGAAGCCAAATACTCTCGTACGGGATCCGCCACGTACAGAACTTAACCCGCTTACGATATATATCCAACATATAAAGTCGTTTATCAGGAGAATACTCAGTCCGCCCGGACGGCGTCGAGAACGAGCGCCTCGACCCGCGCCCATACTTCCGGGTCGCGGTCCATCTTGGCGTGCGCGACGCGTCCGATGGTCTTGAACCATCCCAGGCCCGACAGGTCGATGTCCCGGTTCTCGTAGTCGAACTCGAAGTTGCCGACGATCCGCGTGCGATCCGGATCGGCGGCCCGGATCCGGGCTTCGCCCCGGATCAGCATCCCGTTCTGCTGGTGAAGGTTCGCGGCGGCCCGCACGTTGGGCGGGATCTCCTCGTCGCCGATGCCGATGCTGTCGACCTGCACGGTCAGCCGCACCGGCACGCCCAACGCGTCCAACTGCCGGGCGAACTTGACGACCGCGGCGCCGCCGAAGCTCTGGCCGTAAACGATCAGCCGCGCGGAGGCGCGTTCCGCGGTGTCCAGCATCCCGTCCCGGTTCCGGTCCAGCGAGTTGCGGACGAGTTCGACGGCGATGCCGCGCCTGCGGTTCTCGACGGTCTCGATGTGCACGCCGGCGAGGTTTAGGCCGCGGAGCTTGGCCGCGAGCCGTCCGACGCCCACCTCGCGGTCGTCCCACGCGTCGCGTCCGCCGAGAAAGCCCAGGATCAGCGTGTCGTCGTCCGCCACCGGCGTCGGCGTCGAGAAGTGGACGTAGCGCTGTCCCCGGGAGGCGCAGCCGCCGGCCAGCAGGCCGGCCAGCACGACGAACGCGAGCCGATGAAGAGTCATCCGGCGCATGGAACATGAAACGGTTCGTCGAACGGCCGCGTCAAGGATATATAGTGTGGCGCGAGCGCGCGCGTCCGTGCGGCCGGGGTGCGCGGTGCCGACAACGGAGCCTTGCATGAAGACCGATCTCGTTTTGACG
The DNA here is from genome assembly GCA_022821265.1 of Acidobacteriota bacterium. Lineage (GTDB taxonomy): Bacteria > Acidobacteriota > Terriglobia > 20CM-2-55-15 > 20CM-2-55-15 > JAJEDW01. The sequence continues at coordinate 5,898 of JAJEDW010000254.1, read as the reverse complement.
ATGCTGTGCGTGTGGGTCGTTTCGCCCGCGGCGTGGGCCCAGTCCGAAGAGCGGCCCTGGGAGCCGATCACCGCCGAGCGGTTGCTCGACCCCGAGGACGGCGACTGGATCAGCTACCGGCGCACGTACGACGCGGTGGGGTTCAGCCCGCTCGATAGTATCAACCGGTCGAACGTCGCGGATCTCCGCCCCGTCTGGGCGTATTCGATGCGGGACAACAGCCGGTGGGTGCCGACGCCCATCGTCGCCAACGGCCTGATGTACGTCGCCGAAGGCAGCGGCCGCGTCGTCGCTTTCGATGTCCCGTCGGGAGAGGTCGCCTGGATCCATCTGCGCACCTATCCCGACGACATCGGCCTGTCCCAGGCCTACAACCGCCACCGGGGCGTTTCCATCCTGGAGGACACCGTCTTCTGGGGCACGGCCGACTCCCACCTCGTCGCGCTCGACGCGCGGACCGGCGAGCAGTTGTGGGAAGTCCGGACCGGCGACTACACGACCGGGGCGGGTCACAACCACCCGCCCCTTGTGGCCGACGGGAAGGTGATCATCGGCTTCACGGGCGGTGACCTGAACGCCCGCGGCGAGGTCGCGGCGTTCGAGACCGAAACGGGCGACCTGTTGTGGCGGACCTACACCGTGCCCGCCCCCGGCGAGCCGGGGTCGGAGAGCTGGGCCGAGAGCGAGATGCCGCCCCTGGGCGGGGCCACCTGGGGCACGTTCAGCTACGACCCGGACCTCGGTCTGGTGTACGTGGGCACGGGCCAGCCCGTGCCGTGGGCGACGACGCTGCGCGGCCCCGGCGACGCGTTGTACACGAACTCCATACTGGCGCTCGACATCGACACGGGCGAGATCCAGTGGCACTTCCAGGTGGTGCCCGCCGACAACTGGGACATGGACACGCCCTACGAGAGCATGCTCGTCGACCTGACGATCGACGGCGAAGTCCGGCAGGCGCTGATCGAGACCAGCAAGATCGGTTGGGGCGTGGTGCTGGACCGGGCCACCGGCGAGTTCCTGCACGCGTTCCGGACCGCCTACGACAACATCGTCACCGAATGGACCGCCGAGGGGCGGCCGGTCTACAACCCCGAGGTGGTCCCGTCGCCCGAGGACGTGGACTCGGACCGGGTATTCGAGGTCTGCCCGCACCTGCACGGCGCGCGCAACCTGAACTCTCCGAGCTTCAGCCCCGAGACCGGCCTGTACTACGTCGGGATCAACAACACCTGCATGGACGCCCGTTTCACCGCGGACGAGCCCGGCCGCCGGTACGTCGGGATGACGGCCACTCCGAAGCGCGTGCCCGGATACGACTACGTCGGCGAGTTCGTCGCCTTCGACCCGGTGAGGGGCGAGCGCGCCTGGGAATACCGTCCGCCGACGGGCGCCGCAATGACGGCGGCGGCGCTGGCGACCGGAGGCGGGATCGTCTTCGGGGGGACGGCGGACCGCTACTTCTTCGCGCTCGACGCCGAGACCGGCGATCGCCTCTGGGAGACGCGGCTGAACGGCGACATCTCCGGCGCGCCGGTGACCTTCGAGGTCGACGGACGCCAGTACGTCGCGGTCGCCGCCGGCGGCCGCATCGGCCAGACGACGTCGTTCGCCACGCTGACCGGCGTGGACGTCCCGCAGGGGACCGGCGTGGTCTGGGTGTTCGCGCTGCCCTGAATCACGAGAAACGGCGCGACGCGCAATCTGGCTGGGCGTCCGGCGCCGGCGTCCAAGCTGGGTCCGACCCAGTCAGCGCCCCAGTTCGTCCTGAACGATCGACGGTCGCTTTTCGATCAGCGCGAGAAGCACGCGCGCGGACCTTTCCGGCCGTCTCCGTCCCTGTTCCCAATTCTTGAGAGTTCCCAGCGCAACGCCGATGCTCTTGGCGAAAGCCGGTTGAGACAGTCCCGTCTTGCCACGGATGGCCGCGACGTCGGGCTCGGGCACGGCAACTTCGTGAACCACGAAGCCGTTTCGATCGCCCGTCATGTAGCGTCGGACATCCTCGAGCCCCGCCTTGACCTTGTCGTGTGCCTTCTTCATGTTCTGCGTCCTCGGTAATATGTGACGATCGTTCGGGCCGTCGCGGCCAGTGCCGCGCTTTCACGTGTTCTGAGATCGGTTTTCTCGTTCTTGGCGAAGACCGTGAGCAAGAACACCGGAACGCTCTCGCCGGCGAACAGGAACACGACGCGCGCCCCGCTGCTCTTGCCCCGGCCCCCGCGCCGGATTCTCAACTTGCGGATGCCGCCGCCGAGCGACACGCCCGCTTGGGGATTATGGGCCACCGTGTTGACGACATCGCGTCGCTCGCTGTCGGACAAGATGCGTAGCTGCCGAAAGGTAGGCGGGCGTTTCCACAACGGTATGCATGCGAGTCGGCACGAGTCGATCGTAGGCGCCAATGGCGTCGGCGTCAATGGCGCTGTATCATGGTTGCGTTGCGTCCCGCCGTCGGGAGGTGAACCGAGCCATGCCGTGGTCTTGACGGAGCGCCGAACGGCGCCCTCCCGACTGACCGGGAGGTAGTCGATCTCGTCCCCGACCCACATCGCCCGATGCATCGGCACGCGGGCGCCATGCGCCCCCGGGCGGGATGACGTATTCGGCCCGCCGGCCCGGCATTTCGGAAGCCGATTCGGTCTGCCGCTACGGTCCGGTTTCCTGTGGTTTCGACGCCGTGAAGGCGGTCAGGGGCGCGTGGGCCATGAAGTCGTCCCAGTAGGAATCGCCCTGCTCGGACGGTGCGAGCCGGGCGTCGACCCAGCGGAAGTCCGGAAAACCCGCATCGCGCGCCGCGGCCGCGTAGGTGGCGGGTTCGAGGTAGTAGTTGTCGAATTCGAATGACCGGCCGTCGTGATTGGTGATCCGATACCGGATGGCGTCGCCTTCGCTCGGAGGGTCGGCGCAGGTTCGCTCGAATCCGTACTCGGCCAGCGAGACTCCCGCCCGTGGCGGGCGCCGGACGTTGTCGTTGAAGCCGACCAGCCGCCCGCCCGGCCGGAGCCCCCGGTAGCAGGCGTGGAAGAAGCGGTCGAGCTCGAGCCGGGTTCGCGCGTAGTTCAGCAGGTAGATCGCGGCCACGATATCCACCGGCGCGGGTGGCGTGAACTTCGCGGCGTCCTCGCAGACGTAGCGGCATCCGAGCGGATCCTTGTCCTCGTCCGCCTCCGCGAGTGCGATCATCTCCCGAGAGATGTCGACACCGGTGACCTCGGCGGCGCCCGCCCGCTTGAACTCGCGCACGTAGACGCCTTCGCCGCAGGCCAGGTCCAGCACCGTCCGGTCCCGCAGATCCCCCAGGAGCTCGATGAGCGTGTAGCGCTCGATGTAATGCCGGAACAGCAGCCACTTCGACTCGCGGTACTGCTCGGCGATCGCGTCGTAGGCGGCCGGTTCCGTCATCGTGGCGCGCCGGCGAAGTGAACGTTCGTATTCATGCGTGTCCCTGCGTCGCATCATAACAGGGGGCCGTTCGCGTTCCGTATCCCGTAGCGCCATCCGGCGGGCTGACGCCCGGCCACCGGAACCGGGGTCGCGTCGCGCCCTCGGCCCGGAGCCGGCCGACGTCGAGGCTGTAGGCTATCATTGGCGGCACGCAGGGTGTGTTCCATCGAGGCGAGGACTTCTACGAGCCGAGTCTCGGCCGGCGGGGAAGCGAAGGGAACGTCATGCTGACGCGGAGACGGGTGTTGCAGGGGATGCTCGGGGCCGGGGCCGTACTGTCCGTGGCGGAACGGTCGCGGGCCGCGCGGCAGGACGATCCGCCTTCCGGCGGCGGCCTGGCGCTCCGACTGGCGCGCGAGCTCAACGGCGTCCGGTTCGAGGATCTTCCGCCCCTGGCCGTCGAGCACGCGAAGATGATCGTGGCCAGCACGCTGGCCAGCGCCGCGCGCGGCCGGGACCTGGAACCCGCGAACATCGTTCGGGACCTGGCGCGCGAGCATGCCGGCCGGCCCGACGCCGCGATCTGGTTCGACGGGGTCCGCGTGCCCGCCCACGAGGCCGCGCGCGTCAACGCGATGATGAGCGACGCGGCGGCCTCCGACGACAGCGACATACGCAACACCGCGCACTACGGGACGGCGTTGACGGCGGCCGGAATGGCCATGGCCGAGCGCGCCGGCGGGACCGGCCGGGATCTGCTCACGGCCATCGTCGTGGGCTACGAGGCGGCCGGCCGGTTGGGCGACGCGCGGGCCGGGGGCCGGGGCGGGATCCACGCCTCGCAGATCGTCGGGTTCGCCTCGGCCGTCGCCGGCGGCCGGATGCTGGGTTTGACCGATGCGCAGATGGCGCATGCCATCGGTCTGGCGGCGTTCACGATGGGCGGACTGTCGCTCGGCACCTTCAGTTGGGCCCGGCAGTACATGGGCGCGAACGCCGCGTTCACGGGCGCCTACGCCGCGCTGGCGGCCAGTCGCGGATACACGGTCAACGCGGACGTCCTGGAGCCGCCGCGCGGGTGGATCGGCGTCTACGGAGGCGGCGATGCGGCGGCCGTTACGGGCGACGGCGAGGCGTGGGATATCGAACGCTATCTTGCGATCAAGCTCTGGCCGGGCGCCCATCCGTTTTCGGGGACAGTCGAGGCGGCGGTCAACGCGGGCCGCATGGCCTCCGTGCCGAGCGACGGGATCGAAGCGATCCTGGTTGCCGGACCCAACCGCACGACGGTCGGTGGCAGCCGCCGGCCGGCGAGCTATACCGACGGCATTACCAGCCTGCCGTATTTCGTCGCCTCCGCCGTCGTTGACGGCGAGTTCTCGTGGGTTCACGGGACACCCGAGAAGATGTTCGATCCGGCGCTCCATCCGCTGATGGACAGGGTGATGCTCGATCCCTTGCCGCCGGATGTCCGCTACGAATGGGGCTGGGGCGGGACGGTCACGATCGTCACGCGTTCGGGCGCGCGGTTCACCAGCACCGTCCAGGCGCCGCGCGGGTCGGCGCCGCGAGGCATCGAGTGGAGCGACGTCGACGCGAAGTACCGTGAATTGATGCCGAGCGCGGGACTGTCCACGGATGGGATCGAGCGGAGCCTGGAGTGGATCCACGGAATGGATCGCGCCGAACGGGCGTCGGAGCTGATCGACGTCCTGGTCGCCTGAAACGGCGGTTCGGGCGCCGCCGGCCGGGCGCTCACGCCCACGGCGGCCGGACGTCGCCGCCGCCTCCCTCCAGCCCGTCGGCCCATTCCGCGATCGCCTCGGCCAGTCCCGCATCCGCGCCACCGTACTTGAGGTTGGCCGCGCACTTCCGGATCAACGCGTCGCGCCCCAGGGGTTCGCGGGCGCCGCCCCGAAGGTGCGGTTGGCGCTCTTCCACCACCGAGCCGTCGGTCAACACGGCGCGGATGCGTCCCGTGTAGTTCCTGGGGTACTCGTCGTCCGGATCGACGCGGTAGCCGACGCGGTTGGCCACGGCGCGCACCTCGGGGTCGGAAACCGCCGCCGGGGTGAATTCGGCCAGCCCCGCCGCGCCCCGGACCAGGGCGGCGGCGATGCAGTAGGGCGTGCTGAACTTGGCGGCGTAGCCGTTCGGTGGATTGCGTTTCGCGTCGATGGGTTCCCAGAGCCGATGGAGGGTGCCTTCGGCGACCGTGCAGGTCAGCTCGGCGACGTTGCCGGGGCGGACGCCGTGCGCCCGGAGGCGCAGGGCACAGTCGATGAAGGGCTGGGTCATCGTGCCGCACGCGTACGGCTTGAAGGCGATGCGGGCCGTTTCCCATCGTCGGCCCAGGTCCGCGGCGATCGCGTCCGGGTCGGGGGACGCCGAGGGCGCGAAGGCCTTCAGGAAGCCGTGCGCGCCCTCGAAGACGGTCGCCGGGCCCCGGAAGCCGGCGCGCCCCATCGCCACGGCCCGGAATCCCGACTGCGCCGCCCACCCCGCGTGCAT
>JAJEDW010000124.1 GCA_022821265.1 Acidobacteriota bacterium | reverse complement strand
GCGCCTGAAGTCGAAACAGCTCTGGAGGTAGGCGCCGTCGATGAACAGCCCTCCGACCTGGTTCACGGCGTCGTAACCGTGAACGTAACGCAGGTGTCCGAGGTCCACGGAGTTCTCGGCCGTTTCCTGCGGATGCCCCGGAAAACGGACGGTCCAGAAATCCAGGCCGGTCCATTCGGCCCCCGCCGGCGGCGGTGCGGGCAGGTCCCACCGCGGTTCCCGTCCGCCGACGCCGTACCAGGCGAAGACGAGCCCGAAAATCTCGCGCGTCTCGAAGACCGTCAACCGGGCGGTGCGCGGCGCGGGGGCCATGGGTGTCGCGACGCATTGGCCGGTTGTGTCGTACTCGAAGCCGTGGAACGGGCAGACGAGACGGCCCCGGACCACGCGGCCCCCGGTCGCCGGGCCCAGATCGGAACCCAGGTGCGGACAGACCGCCTCGGCCACCGAGACGCGCCCCTCCGCGTCCGACCAGGCGACGATGTTCTCCCCCATCCAGGTTCGCTGGAGCAGCGTCGCCTTTTCCAGCGTCTTGCGAGTCGCGACGAAGTACCAGCCCTCCGGGAAAGGCGGCAGCCGGACGGGGCCGGCGCTCACCGCGGATCGGGCTCCGTGAGGGTCAGCGTGCGGTTGACGCCGATCTCGCCGCTCGCCGACGAGGTGACGCCGCTGGGCCATGCGACCTCGACGCGGTCGACGGCCTCGGCGCCGCCCAGGCCGAAATACAGCGGCATGCGGCTCTGGGCGAGATAGCCGCTCTTGCCGTCCATCACCTGCGTCCAGCGGTTCCCGCCCGCGGTGACCGTGACCCGCGCGCCCAGCCCGTCGCGGTTGGAACCAGTCCCCACCAGCTCGACCCGGAGGTAGCGCAGCCCGCCGGCGCGCGCGTCGGCCAGCCCGCTGACGAGCACCTGCGGCGCGGCGCCGAACTCGTTGGTGACGATGTCCAGGTCGCCGTCGCCGTCCAGGTCGAAGATGACCGAGGAACGCGTTCCCAGGGCGCCCCAGACCACGACGTCGCCGTCGCGCCCCGCGCATTCCGGGTGCCCGCCATCCGCGCCGCCGCAGTCGAGCCGGAACCAGGGCTTGACGAGCCGGCCGCCGCGCCGCGGTTCCACGCCGAGGATGTATTCGGCGTCCATGAAGCGGCCGTCGGCGTTGTTGACGAGGACGCTGTTCACCTGGTAACGGAACGGGAAGCTCATGCTGGAGGCGACGAAGACGTCGGCCCAACCGTCGGCGTTGAGGTCGCCGACGCTCAGTCCCCACGGCCAGAAGTTCTCGGCGTTGACCGCGTCGGAAACCTCGTCGAAGGAACCGTCCCCCCGGTTGCGGTAGAAGGCGTTGCCGAAGATGCTGCGGCCCTCGCTCCGCAACAGCTCCTCGCCCCACTCCTCGACCAGCCACTCGGCCTTGAGCTTCTCGTCCGGGCCCGCGAACAGGTTCAGCGACATGTCCGAGTGCATGTCGGTCAGCATCATGTCCATGTCGCCGTCGTTGTCGTAGTCGAAGCTCTTCACGCCCATCGCGCCCCACGGCGTGTCGGGGAACACGGCCTCGGACCGGTCGACGAACCGCTCGCCCCCGTCGTTCACCCAGTAGCCGTCGTGCCCCTGCATGTCCAGGACGTAGAGGTCGGGCCACCCGTCGCCGTTGAAGTCGGTCGCCGTGGCGTCGCCGGAGAAACCCACGTCGCGCAGCCCGACGTCGGTCGTGACGTCGGCGAAGCGGTTGCCGCCCTCGTTGCGGAACAACCGGCTCTCGCGCAGGCGTTCCGGAACCAGGTGACCCTGGAACGCGTCGTCGTAACCGAACCGGTACCGGGGCGTGAAGCCGTCGATCCGCTCCTCGTCGATCGTGCCGGTGACCTCGAGGATCTCGTCGGAGGTGTATTCGCCGACGACGGTCAGAAAGACGTCGAGCAGGCCGTCCCGGTCGTAATCGAAAATGACGGCCCCGGACGAGTGCTCGTTGAAGTCCAGTCCGGACACGGCCGAGATGTCCGTGAACGCGCCCCCGCCGTCGTTGCGGTAAAGCCGGTTGGGGCTGCGGACGTTGGTGACGTAGAGGTCCGCGTCGCCGTCGTTGTCGAGGTCGGCGAAAGCCGCGGCGACGCCGATGGGCTCCAGCGCCGCCACGCCCGCCGCTTCGGTGATGTCCTCGAAGCGCCCGCCGCCCAGGTTGCGGAACAGGCCGTTGGGCCCGGCCTGCGACACCAGGTACACGTCGAGCAGGCCGTCGGAGTCCACGTCGGCGGCGGCGACGCCGTTGCCGTGGTCGTAGTGGACGGGCTTGTAGAACTTTCCGGCGTCGTCCACGATCCGATGGAGGAAGTCGATGCCGCTCTCCGGCTGCCGGTCCTCGAACGTGAAGTCGACGAACGCGTCGAATTCGCCGCGCGTCGCCAACTGCAGGGCGCGTTGCCCGGCGATCCACTCGGAAGTTTCGACGCCCTCGGGAACGTAGACCGTCTGCTGCGGCGCCGCTTCGACGGCCGCCGAAAGGAGGACGGCTGCGAGAAGCGCCCCGTGGAAGCCGTTCGGTCTCATCGTCCCATCCGTTCCTTCAATGATCGTGTCCGTGGCCGAGCTGATCCTCGCGCCGGTGATGGTCGTTCTCGCGAATTGTTTCCTTCTCGGCCGCCAGGTCGTTCCAGCCGGTGAGGTCCTTCTCGACCGCCAGGCGCTCGAGCGCCGTCAGCCAGTGGTCGTAGTAGCGCTTTCCCGTGTCGACGTCACCCCGCGCCTCCGCTTCCCGGAACACGGCGCCGAGCCGCTCGGACCATTCCGCCTGGGTGACGCGCCCGGACCGGATCAGGCCGACGACGGCGGCGAACGCCTGGGCGTGCCACGGCTCCCGGAACACCGGGCCGTCGTCGTCCCGGGGCAACAGGGGCAGGTTGCGGAGATCGCCGGCGGGTTCCATCATCAGTCGGCCGCTTCCAGGTGGTCGTCCCAGAGATCGACGTGGACGCTGTCGCGCGGGTGGCCGCGCGCGCCCCACAACTCGGCCGCCCGGAACCGCACCGAGTACAGGTGCTGCGGCCGGGGCTCGGTCCCCGGGGGCGGCGTGTCCTGGAAGGCATGCACGCCGTGGTCCGTCCGGATGACGCCCCGGCGGCCGCGCACGTAGCCGGGCATCCGCGTGACGCCGGCCGGGGTCTCGTTGCGCGCGACGACGGCGTCGCCCGCCGAGAAGCGCGGCGGGACGTCCAGGTCGAGCTCCGCGGAGCGGTCCGCCGCCAGCAGCGCCAGGATCTCCTCGGGCGCGGGCGGCGTGAAACCGGCCTCTTCGACGGGGTCGACCGGGCCGTCCGGGTCGCCAAGCTCCGCCTCGGTGACCAGACCCCGCTCCAGGGCGGCCTGTTCCTGGACGTGCAGCCAGCGCGCGTAGTAGGGCATCGTCAGGTACAACGCGGGCGGGATGCGCTCCAGGTCGCGCGCGTTGACGCCCAGCACCGGGTTGCCCAGGGCGAAGAGCAGCCCCCACACCTGGCGCTCCCATTCCTCGGCCAGGACGCGGCCCGTGTCGCGCTCCGGGAGCGTGAAACCCTCCATGCCGCCCAGGTCATGGATCCCCTGCATCGTTCTCGATTGTACGCCGTTCGCCGCGCGGACGGGAGTTCAGGCCGCGCCGAGCGTTTCGGCGCCCACCATGGAATCGCGCGTCACCCGGGCGGCGAGCGCGTCCTCGGACAGGCCGTCGGTCCCCGCGGGCCGTTCCGGAATGACCAGGTACCGGATCTCGGCCGTGCTGTCCCAGACCCGGACCTCCACGCCGTCGTCCAGCTCGAGCCCGAACTCGCGGAGCACGCCGCGCGGGTCGGCGACCGCGCGCGCCCGGTAGGCCGTGTCCTTGTACCAGGCCGGAGGCAGGCCCAGCAGCGGCCAGGGATAGCAGGAGCAGAGCGTGCAGACGACGAGGTTGTGCACCGCGGGCGTGTTGGCCACCGCCACCAGGTCCGTGCCCTGGAATCCGGTGACCCCCTCGGCGCGGGCCACGGCCCGGGCGTCGTCCAGGAGCCGCCGGCGGTAGTCCGCGTCCAGCCAGCTCCGGGCGACGAGGCGCGCGCCGACGTGCGGGCCCACGCGGTTCTCGTAGAAGTCGACGACGGCGTCCATCGTGGCCGGGTCGACCAGGTTCTTGCGGGTCAGCACCGAAACCAGGGCGCGTGTCCGGAGCGCGTAGTCGGACTGCGCGCCGTCTTCCGGGTCCTGCGCCGCGGCCTCGGCCCCGGACGCCCCGACCACGGCCCCGGAGGCGGCCAGCGATCCGGTCGTCAGGAAGTTCCGCCGCGATACGTTCTTGCCATCACCGTCCATCGGCCCTCCAGACAGTCATTCTATTCGCGGCCCTCGAACCCGGCAACCGGTGGACTCCGGGCGTCCGGCGCGCGCGACTTCGGGACCGTCCCGAATCACACGACGCGGCCAATCTGTTTACCAAAATGTGACGAATTCCCGAAACGCGGCTTTGCTAGTATCCCGAGCACGGTCCCGCCTTGGACCGGCGGACATTCCGCACGTCGAGATCCCGTCCGGAGCGGACGGTCGACTGTAGATCGGGAGTCCGACTAACGCTGATCCGAACCTGAATTTGGTGGAGGATTCGATGAAATACGTTTCGAGTTTGGCGATCGTGCTGATCGTGGGTCTGGCGCCCTTGGCCATGGCCCAGGAGACGGCCACGGTCACCGGCACGGTGACGGACGCCACCGGCGCGCTGATTCCGGGCGCCGAGGTCAACGCGACCAACAACAACACCGGCATCTCGCGAC
>JAJEDW010000321.1 GCA_022821265.1 Acidobacteriota bacterium | reverse complement strand
CCACGTCCAGCCCGAGAGTCCCCGGGCCGCTGAGATAGCGGATGCCGAGGGTCCCCGCCCGGCCCGGCTCGGCGTGCGTCAGGATCACGTTCCCCGAACTGTCCACGATGTCGCGCAGCGAGTAGTGCGCGCCAAGGCTGTCCGGATCCGAGCCGAAGTTGACCGGCGCCCGAACCCGGCTGAGGCCCGTGAAGTACTGAACGCCCGTGGCCGTGACGTTGACCTCGCCGAAGTCCTTCGGGAGGTTGCCCACCAGGTCGGGCGTCGCCTGACCGCTGTTGGCCGTCATCGTCCGTGAATCCGCCGCGATCGAGAGCGGCGCGCCCGACTGGTAGGTGAAGATCGAGGAGAGCTGCCAGCCTTCGACGAAGCGCGCCAGCACGCCCGAACTGTTGCCCAAAAGGGCCCGTCCGGGCCCGAAGGGCAGCTCCCAGGTGCCGTGGGCGTTCCAGGCGTGCGCGCGGTCGAAACCGACCCGCGCCTTGTTGCGGCTCCGGTCCCGCGGGTCCAGCGTGGCCCGGTTCTCGTTGTCGCTGCCGCCGGTCGAGACGACCGTCCCGGCCGCGTTGCCCAGGGCCTTGGACCAGGTATAGGAGATCTGGCCGGATATGCCCTGCGACAGGCGCTTACGCACCTGGATCTGCAGCGAGTTGTACGTGGAGTTGTCGCCCGTGCCCCAGACCTGGGCGTCGTCGAACTGCGGGCTGACCATGATGAAGTTCTCGGGGAACCCGTTCCGCCGCAGCAGTCCGCCCGGCGACCCGGTCCCCGAGCGCGTGCTGTTGATCCACTCGGCCATCTCGGCGACCTCGCCGTCGGCGATCAGGTTGTCCGTCGCGCCGAAGTCACGGAAGGCGGACGAGCCGGTGCAGGTCGTGCCGTTGACGACCCCGCAGGTTCCCCGGCCGAGATTGATCCCCATCAGCATGGCGTCGAACAGGGGCGAGTCCCCGCCCGCGCGCGTCGTGTTGAACGCCTGGAGGAAGGTCTCGCCCCCCCGGGAAGCGAAGATGTCCGGCTCGTTCAGCTCGATCACGTTGAAGAGCTGCGTGGCCTTGTTGCCGATGTAGGACACCTCCAGGGTCAGGTTGCGGGCCAGCTCCCGCTGGATCGACAGGTTCCAATTGTAGGTGTAGGGCGTCTTGCGGCTGTCGGAGTTGACGTCGAAGTCCTGAACCCGCGTCGTCAGCCGCGCGGGCTCGAACGGCTGGATCGTCGGCGAGAGCGGGAAGATGTCGCCGACGTTGTCGAAGTCCACGTACATGCCCGGGCTGAACCGCCGGATTTCGACCGACCCGGGGACGTTGCCGAAGGCCAGCTCGTAATCGAGCACCTCGATGGCGCCCGCGTAGTTCACGGCGGCGCCGCCGCGAACGACGGTCCGACCGCCCTGCAGGGAATAGCTGAAGCCGATCGATGGCGCGAAGTTGTTGCGGTCCTGCGGCCAGAACGTGTCGTCCGGGTTCGGCGAGTTCTTTCCGACCAACTTGAGCACGGTCACGTTGGCGAGGTTGTTCTCGCGGTCCCACCAGTCGTTGAAGCCCGACCCGGAGATCGAGAAGATCCCGGCCTCGCCGCGCGTGGTGGATGTGGCCAGCCCGTTCTCCTCGAACATCGCCCCGTAGACGTCGTAACGCAGGCCCAGGTTCAGCGTCAGGTTGCTGGTGACGTTCCAGGTGTCCTTGAAGTAGAACGCGTAGTCGTTCTTGTGGAACTCCCGGAACCGCCTGAAATCGCCCCGTCCGTAACTGGTCCAATCCGTCTGGGTGGACGAACTCAGGACGAATCCCTGCTCGAGCCTCGTGATCGAGCCGGCCAGGTCGTTCAGGATGGCCTCGGCATGGTCGGCGTCGTTGGCCTGGAGACCGGGGAAGTTCGTGCTGTTGATCCCCACGACGGGAGCGCCGCCATTCCCGAGGATCGCCTCGGGGAACTGCTCCGAGGTCGTGTTCCAGCCGTCGGACCAGTTCCAGAAGTACTCGAAACCGGCCTTGAAGGAATGGGCGCCGGTGGTCCAGCTCACGTTCTCGGAGAGCTGATAGCTCGGGCTGTCCTGGCCGCGGGTCGAACCGAAGCCGTGCCCGGCGATGCCGTCGCCCCAGATCGCGGCCTCCGGTTGGAGCTGGAGTCCGTTGTACATCGGCAGGGACTGGAACAGCTCCTCCGCCTCCGGGTCGCGGTCGTCGAGGGCGTCGCCGAAACAGCATCCCAACTCGAACGGCGACCGGTTGTGCGACGACGTCTTCTTCCAGCCCAGGCGGAAGTCGTTCAGGATCGTCGGCGTGATCGTCGAGGTCCACGACGCGGTCCAGATGCCGGGTTCGTTGACGGTCTTGCCGCCTAAACCCGTGGGCCACTGCGCGTTCGTGCTGTTGACCGCGTTGGTCTCGCGGCTGTTGATGAACGACGCCCGGTTCGAGTCGTTGATCTGGACGTCGAAGCGGTAGTTCAACTGGTTGCGGTGCGTGTTGTTGCCGACGCGCAGACCGGCGCCTTCGCCCGTGATCCGGCGGGTCCACGCGTGGCCGGCCGTGTTGAGGCCGTCGCCGACGGTGTAGTCGTTCGGCAGCGGCATGTCCTGGAGCGTCCGCTGCATGTAGGCGTTCGTGCTCGGACCGGTCCGGTTCGTCTCGCCCGGAACGTCGAAGATATTGAAGGACCGCAGCCCCGCCGGGTTCACGAAGTTCCCGTTCAGGTCGACCGACGGGTTCCGATCCAGGGCGTTGCCGTTCTCGACGCCGTCCATGTACCGGAAGATCCCCTGACGCGCCTGCTCGGTGAGCACCGTGGCGACCACGTCCTGCTTTCTGACGTAGCGCTGGTTGTCGACGAGGACGAAGAAGAACAGGCGGTTCCGGAGGATCGGCCCTCCGAGGCGGCCGCCGTACTGGCTCCGGTTGAGGTAATCCTTGGGCCGTCCGCGCAGGTTGTTGAACCAGTTGTTCGCGTTCAGCGCCGCGTTGTTGTTGCTGTAGAACAGGGCCCCGTGGAACTCGTTCGTGCCGGACCGCGTCTGGAAGGAGACCTGTCCGGAGCCGCGGCCGGCCTCCGCGTCGACCGCGCCCACGACGAGTTGCACTTCTTCCACCAGGTCGGAGCTCGAGTACGTGGCCGTCAGCGCCCCGGCGCTGGTCAGGTACCGGGTGTCGTTGACGATCATGCCGTCACGCTCCACGTTCACCGAGCTGGAACGCTGCCCGCCGAAGCTGTAGCCGACGGCTCCGGCCGTCGTCTGCAACAGGTCGAACACGTCCCGTTCGGCCAGCGGAAGGCTCGTCACCTCGATTTCGGGAAGCACGTCGCCCACCGAGGCCGTCGTCGTCGCCAGCAGGACGTCCGCGTCGGCGATGACTTCGACCTCCTGGCCGACCGCGCCCACCGCCAACTCGAAGTTGAGCCGGATCTGTTGGCTCTGGCTGAGCGTGACGTTCTCGAAGGTCTGCGTCTGGAATCCGGGCAGCGACGCGCTCACGTTGTAGGTCCCCGCCTGCAAGCTGGCGAAGGTGTAGCTTCCGGTTTCGTTCGAGACGTTCAGCGTCATGATTCCTGTGTTGACGTTGGTCGCGGTGACCTCCACGCCCGGAATCAACGCGCCGGTCTGATCGCTGACGGTGCCGATGACGGACGCGCTCAACTGCGCGAAGACCGTGGCCGGGATCAGGAACAGGAGCGATGAGGAGAGAAGCACGCGTTTCATCTGATGTTCCTCCATCGAATTCCGCGTATGGGACGACGTCCAGGGCCACGCGGTGGGCCTTGGGCTCGATAACGATGTCGGTGTTTACGTTTCTGTTACATACACGGAGCGCACGGTCGCGTCAATCAAAAACGGCTTCGGATCGGGACGCATGACCCGCCGCCGGGACCGTCACCCGAATCGGCGAAATGCCGAAACATCTTGCGTACCGCGGTATTCGATCGCCTCCGGGACCGATGCACGGTCAGCCGACTACGCGCGAACCGTCCCGCGGTCGAACCATTGCGGACGTGCGCGCGCCGCGGACATATTGGTGTAGGATCGTGCGGCGATATCGCCACCGCCGGTGGCGCCCGAACGCGCAGCAAGGACGAACACCATGGACAAGACTCCAGTCTCCGATGACGCCGCCCGGGAACGCACGCGGCCGTTCACTTCCGAGGAATACGTCGACAGTCTCCGCGACGGCCGCGAGATCTGGATCTACGGCGAACGCGTCGGCGACGTGACGACCCACCCGGCGTTCCGCAATACGGTGCGCATGTTGAGCCGTCTCTACGACGCCTTGCACGACGAGCGCCGGGACGTGCTCTGCGAGGAGACCGACACGGGCAGCGGCGGCTACACGCACCGGTTCTTCAAGGCCTCCAGGAGCGCCCAGGACATGGTGGGCGCGCGGGACGCGATCGCGGAATGGGCGCGCGTAACGTACGGATGGATGGGGCGGAGCCCCGACTACAAGGCCGCGTTCCTGGCCACGCTGGGTGCGAACCCGGACTACTACGAGCCGTTCGCCGAGAACGCGCGCCGCTGGTACCGGAAGGTCCAGGAAGAAGTGACGTTCGTCAATCATGCGATCGTCAACCCCCCGGTCGACCGCAACAAGGAACTGTCCGAGGTCCGGGACGTTTACATGCGGGTCGAGAAGGAAACCGACGGCGGCCTGATCGTCAACGGCGCGAAGGTCGTGGCCACGACGTCGACGCTGACCCATTACAACTTCATCGCCAACAACGGGGCGCTGCCGATCAAGACGAAGGACTTCGCCTTCGTGTGCATCGTGCCGACCGACGCTGCAGGCGTGAAACTGTTCTGCCGTCCGTCCTACGAGATGACCGCCGCGGCCATGGGCAGCCCTTTCGATTACCCGCTTTCGAGCCGGCTGGACGAGAACGACTCGATCCTGGTCTTCGACAAGGTGTTCGTTCCCTGGGAGGACGTCTTCGCTTACGGGGACATCGAGAAGGTCAACAACTTCTTCCCGCGCTCGGGTTTCCTGCCGCGTTTCATGTTCCACGGCTGCGTCCGCCTGGCCGTCAAGCTGGACTTCATCGCGGGACTGTTGCTGAAGGCCGTCGAGGCGACGGGCAGCAGCGAGTTCCGGGGCATCCGGGCGCAAGTGGGCGAGATCCTCGCATGGCGGAACCTGTTCTGGGGCCTGACCGACGCCATGGCTCGCGCGACCGCGCCGTGGACGCCCGGCTACGTGCTGCCCAACCTGGAATACGGGCTGGCCTACCGCGTCGCGGCGAGCGTGATCTACCCGAAGCTCAAGGAGATCGTGCAGAACGTCCTCGCCAGCGGCCTGATCTACCTGCCTTCGAACGCCGCGGACTTCAAGGTGCCCGAGATTCGCGAGTACCTGGAACGCTATACGCGCGGCTCCAACGACTATTCCGCCCTCGAACGGGTGAAGTTGATGAAGCTGATATGGGACGCCGTCGGCACGGAGTTCGGCGGACGGCACGAACTGTACGAACGCAACTACTTCGGCAACCACGAAAGCATTCGCTTCGAAACGCTGATGGCGGCCGAAGGGATGGGGCAGACCGCCCGGTACAAGGGTTTCGCCGAGCAGTGCATGGCGGAGTACGACGTCGACGGCTGGACGGTTCCGGACCTGATCAACCCGGACGACATCAGCCTCGTCATGAAGAAACCCAAGTGAGGCCGGCCCATGTCCGATCCCAACACCATCGAAGGGGTCTTCGATACCCGGGCGTACCGGGACGCGCTGGGACTGTTTGCGACCGGCGTCACGATCATGTCGGCGATGGACGGCGACAGCCCGCACGGCATGACCGCCAACGCGTTCGTGTCCGTGTCGCTGGCGCCGCCGCTGGTGTTGGTGTCGGTCGGCCACCGGTCGACGATGCACCGCGTCGTACAGGGCGTGGACCGTTACGGCGTCAGCATCCTGGCCGAGGACCAGGAAGAGATCAGCAATCACTTCGCCGGCCGGCCCCAGCCGGGCCTGGCCGTGCCTTTCCTGGACCACGACGGCGTCCAGCTCCTGGACGGGGCGCTCGCGCACTTCGTCGTCCGGACGACGGACGCGCACGCGGCGGGAGACCACACGCTGTACATCGGGGAAGTGGAGCATTTCCGCTCGAACGGCGGCCGGCCCCTGCTCTTCTTCGGCGGACGTTACCGGCGCCTCGACGCCGGATGAGGCGCCCCCCGGCGGCCGGCGAGAATTCTCGCTGTTGTTTTTTGGGGCGTCCCGCGGTCGTGTTGGTTAGAATCGGCCCCAGGTCGACGGCGATGCGGATTCGGGAAGGAGGCCGGGAATGACGATTTCACGACGGAAAGCGATCTATCTGTCCGGTTCGACGCTTGCGGGGTTGTCGATCGGGGCGCTGAAACCGGAGACCCTTCGGGCCGCCACGCCGCGGCAGGAGGACTGGCCCGACCAGCTCGTGGAACGCCCGCGGCGCGAGGGTTTTCCCGTCGACCTGCCTTTGGAGCCCGACGGTTCCGCGCCGGAACACGACGCGAGCGCGGCCGGACCGATCACGCCGCCGTTGATGTGGCGAAGCGAATGGCGGCAGACGCCGGACGTGGCGGGCCATGAGGACATGGCCATCCGCATCGACACGCGCGGACTGGGGCGGCTCGGCGGGACCCTGCGTTTCAGCGACCTGGAAGCCCTTCCCCAGGTGTCGCGCACGTTCCTGATGCAGTGCGGCGCGCCCAATCCCCGGGGCATCGTGACCTGGGGCGGCGTGCGGTTCTCCGATTTCGCCGAGATGCTCGGCCTGCACCCGGGTGTTCACTACTGCCGCTTCGACGCCGTCGACGGCCATTACGTGGACGAGGACATGACCACGTTGACCCACCCGCAGGTGATGTTGGCCTGGATGATGAACGGGGAGCCGATCACCCCCGACCACGGCGCGCCGCTGCGCTTGGTGATACCGTTCCGCTACGGTAACCGAAGCATCAAGGCGATCAGCGGGATGACCTTCAGCACGCCGGCCCTGCCGGCGCGAGGTTAGCCTGCTTCGGCGAACAGCCCTATTCCATTTTCGAACGACGGAGCGAAGCTTCGGCGTTGCATTCCCGTACTGTTGAATTCTCCATCGCCGTCGTTGCCGAACGTATCCGATATGTTATGGTGTAGCGGACCTGTGCATTGAATTGCCGGGAAGTGTCGGAACTGAAACTACAGTAGACTGTAGTTCGGTTACTAGAAAGAAGTCGTTCGCAAGGAGAGAAGCTGATGAAGAGCCAAAAAGCTCTGGAGCGCGCGCTGAAGGCGCTGGAAGCCGAGCGGGACCGGATGGATTCCCAACGGCAGAAACTCGACGGCCAGATCGCGGCGATCCGCGCGATGGTCCGGCGTCCCGGACGCCGCCCGGCAGCCGTGGTTGCGGCCGCTGCCGCCCCCGTGAAGAGGCGGCGGAAACGCAAACCGATGAGTCCCGCCCAGAAGAAGGCCCTCTCCGAGGCGATGAAGCGGCGGTGGGCCGAACGCAAGAAAAAGGCGGCCAAGTAGTCCGATCCCCACTGTCGACGAATCTCCCATGCCGGTATTGACGGATGCGCGAAAAGGGCGCGCGCCGCGCGGCGCGTTCCGAACGGCCGCGTCCACCGCGGTCTGCTTGCTGACGGCGTCCCTGCTCCACGCCGCACCCCAGGGCCGGAACATGGAGCTCATCGGCCACAACGACCTGCAGGGCCGCGACGCCCTGCAGGTGACGGCCATCTCCGACGCGGCCAACGGCGACTGGGTGTACGTGGGTCATCACGACGACACCTGGGAAGGCGCGCCGCGTCAGAACCCGATAACGAACGCGTCCGAATGGAACGGCACGTCGATCCTGGACGTCTCCGATCCGGCGAACCCCGAGCTGGTCTGGCACATTCCCAACGCGGTCAACGCGAATTCGCGTTCGACTTCGGTCGTCTACGACTACGGCTTCGCGTCGGACCCGCCCGGCCGCGACTACCTCGTCCGCAACTCGCAGAGCGCGGACTCGGCAGCGTTCCAGGTCTTCGACATCACGGACCGGGATGCGGATCCGTCCCGCGTACGCATGGTCGCCGAGATCACTTCGACGCCGGAAGGCTCGTGCGGTCCGGGATGCGGCGGCGCGTTGACTGGGGCGCACAAGGGTTGGTGGTCGCCGGAAACGGGCCTGTACTACACGGCGGCCAACGAGCCCGGCTTCCGCGGCGGCCATCACTTGGTGATCTTCGATCTGCGGGATCCGGCGAACCCGGCGTTCGTCGGGCGCGGGTGGCTGCCCGGACAGATGACGAGCGAGCCCGAAACGGAGTACGGAACCAACTGGCACCACCCGGTCGTGGACGAGGCGAACGACCGGGTCTACGGGGCGTACCTCGGCGGCGGCGACGTCGTCGCGTTCGACATCGCGGACCCTTCCGACCCGCGCCTGGTTTGGCACATGGACACGGAGCCGCCCGGACGGGGGACGCACACGGTTGCGCCGATCGTCTACGACACCGTGCCCAACTTCGGGCCCGATGCGTTGCCCCGGGTCTACGCGTTGGTGGCGGACGAGGCCACCGGCCCGGACATCGGATGCGCGCACCCGGTGCGAACCAAGCTCTACATGCTGGACATCACCGACGCGGACGCAACGGGCACGGCATACCCGGTCGACACGTGGCAGGTGCCGGACGGCGAGTTCTGCGATACGGGCGGACGGTTCGGGCCGCACCAGTTCGCCGAGAGGATCGACCTCGCCCTGAACCGGTTCGAGGACGGCATCGCTTACGTGGCCTACTTCAACGCGGGTGTGCGCGCGCTCGACGTCTCGGATCCCTACGACATGCGGGAAGTCGCGTACTACATCCCCGAACCCAACGACAACTCCCACCCGATCGCCGAGGGCGAGCCGACGGTGATCCAGATCAACGACGTCGCGCTCGACGGGCGCGGGTTCGTCTACGCCTCGGACCGCGTGGGCGGCGGCCTGTTCGTGCTCAGGTACGAGCCCGATTAGGGTGAAGAGGCGCCTCGGGCCAGGATCAGGGCCTGCGGAACGGTCCTGAGGCTGGGGCTTGCCGGTTCGGGGGCCGTGCGGGTCCGGCGACGAACGAGAGCCGAACCGGGGACTCTGCCTTGAGGAACGCGACCAACGCCTCGATTTCCGGTTCGTCCAACCCGAGGTCGGGCATACGCCGTTCCGACCAACCCAACGCGGGTTCGTCGTAAGCCAAGACCGAGTCCGGATCGCGCAGGACGGCGGCCAGGTATTCGTCGGTGTGCGAAAGCGAGGTGAGGTCGGGCCCCACCGGCATCAGCACGCGCTGGGCGATGTCGCCATGGGTGTGGCAACTGACACAACCGGCGGCGACGAACAGGCGCGCCCCGCGCTCCGTCAGGCTTCGCGGTGACGGATGCGCGCCCGCGTCAACGACCTTGATCGGCGCCAAGCGGTGGCCATGGTTTGCCCAGATGGTCAGCGTCCAGTCGCCGGGGCTGGGCAGCGTCACGGTGGCCGAATGGAATCCTCTCTCCGGTTCGGCGATCGCGGGGAACGAGATCTCAGGCCCTCTTTCCGATCCGGCCGGTGTCAAGAACGCGGTCTCCTGCCATCTATCCCGCGCTGCGAGCGTTGAGGACGAGACGGTTCTGGCGGCTGTGATGCGCGCGTCGGACCGGCCGACCAGACGCTGCCCGTGCGCACGGATTGCCCAGGTGAGTGTAAACGGCTTGCCTGCTTCCACATACTCCGGCACGGAGTCGACGGTGACCACAGCCCAACCGCCCCGACTCCAGCCCGCGATGGCCGTGACGGCCAGCAGCGCGATGACCCATGACGCGTTCCTGAGCATTTCGTCCCCCTTCTTGCGCGGCGTGGAAGTCTCTGTACTCGAGTGTATCGGGACGTCTACCAGGGCACGAAAGAAAAAACAGCCACGTGTGGATGGCGCCACGCTTGCGGGCTGGATCGTCACGCGAACCCTCCGGACCCGTCGCACGATCCGATCGGCCGCGCGGACGGGGACAAAAAGACAGCGGGGGGCGCCTCTCGGCGCACCCCCGCTCCGGATACGAATCGACCGCGGCTAGTGTCGATACTGCGTGGCGATGTCGTCGAGTTCGTACGCCTCGCAGGTGCCGCGCTCGACGCCGACCAACGAGCCGCCATCGCCGCCGGTGGTCAGCAGCAACGGGTTCAGCGTCCACGGATGGAGGAGCACCTCCGGATCCTCGACCGTCGCCTCGTAGAGCAACTGATCACCCTGCCGCGTGAACCTCTCGGTGACCTTCATGTTCTCGGAGTGAAAGAAGCCGCCGCGCGCCAGCCAGGTCGCCGGCGTGAACCCGATCGACTCGATCACGAGCGTGTCGCCCTCCCAGTGGCCGACGGAATGACCCGTGTACTTGGTCTGGATGACCTGCCTTTCGTCGACCTCGCGGCCGTCGGTCGCGATCACGCGGAAGTCCGAGTAACCGCCGCCGCCGTCGCCGCCGCGGCCGTAGAGCAGTGTGATGTCGTCTTCGGTATGGAAGATGCGTCCGGGCGCTCCCTGCCGCGGAACCCCCATCGGCTGGCAGGTCATGATCGGATCGTAGCGGTTCGTCCACATGTCGAGATAGATGACCTCGTCCCAGTGCTCGGGCCTGTACAGCGGGCGATTCGGGCCGAAGCGCGAAGCGGCCTCGAACGCGAAATCGATCGTCTGATTCCATTGCGTGCTGCAGCCGTCGAGCTGCGTCGGCGCGCAGCGGCGGCTGCCATAGCGCCAGATGAAGAACTTGTTGTTGCCTCTCCAGTTGCCGGTCAGGTCCGGCCGGCCGTCGGCCAGACGCGGCGTCGGCGCGGTGGAGTCCAGCGCCGGCGCTTCCTGATCCGGGCCGTACATCTCCACCGCTTCGGTGGCCGGGCCCACGCTTGCGGGCACGGGCACGACAACGTAGACGCTGCCCGTTTCCGTCTGGATCGTGTCGAGGTCGCGCACGACTTCGCCGTTTCGGCTCTCCGTGATTCTGCCGGCGGTATAGACCTCGATCAGATGCAGCGGATTGTTGTGGTCGTCATAGTCGCTGTAGGTGAACTCGTAGGTATCGGGGCCGTGCGTGACGACCACGGATTCGGCCATGAAGCGATCGTCGAGGCGGGCAACGGCCGCGGCGCCGTCGACGCCCGGAATCGGAAAGCTTATGACCGGTGTGTCGCCGTCCCAGGCCACCGACGTCTCGCCGAGGGTCGAGGCGCCTCCGTCGAGCAGCCCACCGGGATTGCGCCACACTCTCCGGAGCGGGATTCCGGCGCCGGCCAGCGCCGCCTTGGGCGCACCGATCGGGCTGGCCCAGAGTCGAATCAAGCGCTCTTCGAGCGCATCCGGCGAGGGCGTGGCCGTCCCTTCGCCGGCCACCAGGCCGGCGCCCGGAATGTCCTCGTTCCAGGCGTACTCGCCGCTGACGACCTCGATGTTGGAATACGTCTGACCGTTCGGCAGCGTGCATTCGATATGCGTGCGGTAGCCGGGTTGCTGGTAACTGGCGCTGATGCGGTATCCCGACGCGCCGAGCTCGCCCTCTCGGGCGGCATCCTCGAACGGCGCGATCTCACACGGCTGACCGTCGACCTGGATCGTGCCCTCGGCCCGATACTCGAGCGTGACCATGAGCTCGTGCTCCTCGATGCCGCGCAGCATGCCCATGTGCCACGTCCAGTTGACGAGAACGGACTTCAAGTCCCGGGCGTCGGGCTCGGGTGTGAACAGCGGAGGGCCGCCACCCCGTTGAGCGCCGGCAATGAGCGGCGCGCCGATCGTGAGCGCGATCGCGAGCGCGACCGTTGTTCCAATCGTTCCTTGTCGAATGGCCATGGTAGTTGGTCTCCCTGATCCTTGGTTGGGTGCGCTGCCCCTGACGCAGCCGAGGGCCGCTGACCCGGAACCCGGCGCCTTCGCTTACGCGCCCGGACGGCCGCGCGCCGCGTCGACGCCGCCTTCCGGGCTGTTCGGGTTCAACTCTGTCCGGCTGCTATTCGTCGGGTTCGAATTCGATCTCGGTTTCGTTCGGCAAGGTGATCGACCTCATGAACCCCAACGGACTCCCGCTTCTCGAAGGAAAGTACGTGATCGTGACCACGTCGCCGGCATAGACGACGTTCGCCCCGCCGCGACCGAACCCCAGACTCGAAAGCACGTTGGCGGATCCGGTCGTCAGGATCCACTCGGTCTTGGAGCCGTCCTCGTTCTCCACCTCGACCGTCATCGCCCCGTGGGGATTCATGAACTCCACTTTCTGGATTACGCCCGTCAACTCCGCTGTTTGTCGTATGTCGTACACGGCCGAAAGGGAATGATGGGCCTCCAACGCGCCCCCGGCCATCACACATCCGCAAACGACGACACATCCGAAAGTCCGCTTAATCATTCGTGCTTCTCCTCAAGTCTCCGTCGACACAAGACGCCGCGACGTAACCGCACACGGAAGACGCATCCATCGCCGGGGAGCGTACCGTCGCGCGCGTCCGGTCTCCGAGACGATAATCGGGTTCGTCCGATTGTTCAATGATTCTGTCACGCTTCGACTGTTCCACCGAGATTTCCGTTCCGGATACGCCGACCGCGACTCGTCTGCTCCGACGTCCCGCCGGCGGCCGTGTCCTAATCCATATCCATATCCATGTCCGCCCTTTCGAGGAACGCCTTGATGTGGGGAGTCTCGAGTTCCTGGTCGTAGGCGGTGATCAGGAAGACGGGCTCGAAACTTCCCGGATCGGCCCGCATGAAGTCCTGAATGACGCGCTGAACGCCGCCCATCCGGGAACGGTGTTCCGGCAGGCGCCAACGGACGTCGTGCTCCAGCACGAGGCGGCACGAGGCCGACCGGCACTCCACTTCGACCGCGGAGAACGACAATCCTTCTCCGTTCAGGTGCTCTTCGAGCCGGGCTTGCATCGGGTCCGCCCACTCCGAATCGACAGGTTCGGTGTCGAATCTCAAGTCCGCCCTCAACCGGTCGTGGACCATCGTGGAAAACTCGGCGTTGACGATCTCGTCGACCTGGTCCGGCTCCAGGCCGCCGGGTTCCGAGCCCGCGAAGCGAAGCACCAGGTGGCCGTCCTCGTCGGTGAATACGAAGTCGCGCTCGTCCTGGGCGGCCACAAGCCCGGGCGCGACTGCAAGACAGATCGATCCGGCGATGGTGAGTATTGGGGACCGCATGAGCAGAACTCGAACGGTAACATTACAATGCCATGGATGGCGTCGTCGATTCTCCAAACTTGTTCCAAGATTGCGCCCCGCCGAAATCAATCGCAGGAAATCAGTGTTCAATGAGCCGTACTGGACTCGGCCCAGCGACCCTCCGTCAGCGCAAGGCGGAGTTGGAAGCGGACGTGCGCGTCGATGCGTTTTTCGATGAGGCCCTGGACGCGCTGTCCGCGCCGGTCAAGTTCGAGTACGTCGACGAACCGAACAAGCACTAAGGTCGGTCGTGCGGGAGTTTATCAAGGACTACGGCGCGGGGCTATCGCGCTGATCGCTGCCATCGCTCTCATTCACAGCGGCCAAGTGGCGACGAGTCCCGCATCACAGCCAACGTGAACGAGCAGTTGGCGCTGCTCCGTCAGGACATCCAGACGCTCAACGCCACTCTCGAGGAGTTCGAGCCGCGCGCCGACGCGTGGTTCGAGCAAATCGACGAGCGGTTCGATCGTATCGAAGTCCACCTCGCGCGAATCGAAACCACGGTGGACGTCCCGCCAGACTGATGAGCGGTGCCGGGTCACGTTCGATCAGGCGA
>JAJEDW010000265.1 GCA_022821265.1 Acidobacteriota bacterium | reverse complement strand
GACCGGCCCCGGGCCGACCTCGCCGGCGTCGCGGCCGGTCGCCGCGTCAGGTCGGCTGCGCCTCCCGCGGCGCCTCGCACCGGACGTTGTCGATCAACCGCGTGCCGCCGATCCATACGGCCCCGGCCACCCGCACCGTCCCCTGAATGCGGGGAACCGGCTGCATGTCCTCGGGCCCGACGACCTCGATGTAGTCGATGCGCGCCATCGGCTCGGATGCGATCACGGCGCGCGCGGCCCCCAACGCCTCGTTCGGGTCCCGGCCGCCGTCGGCGATCCGTTGCCGGGCCGCGCGAAGCGCCCGATAGAGGACGCGGGCCGCCTCGCGCTCCCCGGAATCGAGGTAGCCGTTTCGCGAGCTCGCGGCTAGCCCGTCGGGCTCACGGTGGGTCGGGCACTCGACGATCTCGACCGGCACGTTG
This sequence comes from Acidobacteriota bacterium, assembly GCA_022821265.1. GTDB lineage: Bacteria > Acidobacteriota > Terriglobia > 20CM-2-55-15 > 20CM-2-55-15 > JAJEDW01. The sequence goes on along the minus strand of JAJEDW010000265.1, from coordinate 3,356 downwards.
AAATCCGCCACCATCCGGCGGACCACGGCCAACTGCTGCAGGTCCTTCTCGCCGAAATACGCCCGGCTCGGTCCCACCGCGTGAATCAACTTCAGAACGATCGTGGCCACGGCGCGGAAGTGTCCGGGCCGCGACTCGCCGCAGAGGCCTTGCGCCTCGACGCCGGGCTCCACCCACGTGTGCAGCGCGTCGGGATACATCACCGCGTCGGTCGGAGCGAAAACGGCGTCGACGCCGCGAAACTCGCAGAACGCCAGGTCGTCTTCCAGGCGCCTGGGATAGCGGGCCAGGTCTTCGCCGGTCCCGAACTGCGTCGGGTTCACGTAGATGCTGACGATGACGCGGTCGCAGTCCGCGCGGGCGCGTTCGATCAGCGCGCCGTGTCCGCCGTGCAGCGCCCCCATGGTCGGAACCAGGCCGATGACGCGCCCCTTCGACCGCGCCGGCCCCAGGAACGTGCGAAGGCCGTCGAGGTCCTCGATCGCCTCGACGCTCATCGTTTCCCGGCGCTTCCGCCCGTCCCGGCGACACCCGCGGGATCCGGCGGCGACGCCGGATCCCGGCCCGCCCGGACGTCGGCGGCGAAGGACTGCGCCGCCTCGACGACACTTTCCCCGAGCGCCGCGTATCGCCGGGCGAACGGCGGCACCGGCCCGTCGTAGAGGCCGAGCATGTCGTAACTCACCAGGACCTGCCCGTCGCAGCCCGGCCCCGCGCCGATGCCGATCGTGGGAATGGCGACCGCCGAGGAGACGCGCCCGGAGGTCTCCGCGGGAATCGATTCCAGGACCACGGCGAACGCGCCGGCGCTCTCCAGGGCGATGGCGTCCTCGATCAGGAGTTCCGCCTCGGCCTCGGACGTCGCCTGGGGGCGGAACCCGCCGATCCGGTGCACGGACTGCGGCGTCAGGCCCAGGTGACCCATGACCGGGATGCCGGCGTCGGACAGGCGCCGCGTCACATCGACGACGGACCGGCCGCCCTCGATCTTGACTGCGGCGGCCCCTCCCTCCTGCACCAGGCGCCCCGCGTTGCGCATGGTCTCGGACGGGTCGACCTGGTAGGTCAGAAACGGCAGGTCGGCGACCACCAGCGCGCGCCGGGCGCCGCGGGACACGGCGCCGGTGTGGTGCACCATCATGTCCAGGGTGACCGGGACGGTCGTCGCATGCCCCAGCACGACCATTCCCAGCGAGTCGCCGACGAGCAGGACGTCGATGCCGGCGCGGTCCAGCAGTCGCGCCATGGTCCAGTCGTACGCGGTCAACACCGTAATGCGCTCGCCGCGGTGTTTCATGGCGGCCAGGTCGGGCACGCGTACCGGCTTCGACGACGGTTTCACGTTCCAATCCTACCAGAACCCCGCGCGCCGGGGCCCGGCCGGGCCGTCGCCTTCGACCCGCGTCCGGCCGGGCCCGACCATGGTGTAGCGGATCCCCTTCCAGGTCAGCCGCCGCGAGAAGAGCGACGCCCACAGGTTGTACCCGTAGAGCAGGGCCGCCAGCGGCGGCAACAACCTGTAGAGCCAGCGGTCACGCGCCAACGACGGATCGTCGATGGAACGTCCGGCGGCGTCCACGGCGACGTCGGCACGGAGGCCCGCCATGACGTAAAGGACGCTCCACGGGATCCACGCCCGCCACTCGACGGGCAACATCAGCGTCAGCGACGAGAACGCCGCCAGGAACAGCGTGTAGCTGACGAAGGCGGCTCGCCACATGCCCGGCGCATAGACGCGCGTGATCTTGATCTGGCGGGTCGTGAACTCCAGCAAATCCCCCCAGCCGCATCGTCCGACCGTGCGAACCAGGCACGTGGGGACGTAGCGAATCGTGAGCCCCGCGGATCGGACGGCCCGCGTCAGCGCGTAGTCGTCGCTGAGCGCGCCGGACCAGGCGTCCAGAACGCCGGCGGCGGCGAACACCTCCCTGCGGATGCCGGTCGAACCGCCCCAGGCGAAGTTTCCGGAATGCGGCCCGAGATAGCCGGCGATCGACGCGTTCCATGCCGCGCGCAACGCGGTTGCGAGCCGGCCGCCCCCGCCGGGCCCGTCGCCCCCGGATACGTACCAGCGATACCCGGTCGCGGCCCCCACGCCGGCGCCGACGAGACTCCCGGTCAGGTCCTTGAGCCATGTCGGGGGGTAGATCGCGTCGGCATCGCAGAAAACGTAGACGTCGGCCTGGTCACCGAAGCGCCGGATGGCCTCGCGGAGGTTGTGGACCTTCTGCCCCCGCCCCGACGCGCGACCCGCGACGAAGATCTCGAACCGGGCGCCGCCCGTCAGCGACGACAGCGTCTCGACGGCGGGATCGCCTGATGCATCCACTACGAACACCACGCGATAGCCGGCGGGAAGATCCTGTTCCAGGACCGAGGCCGCGCTTTCCGCCAGCCCCGGATCGCGCCCCCGCACCGGGCAGAACACGATCACGCGTCCCGGGAACCCGGCCGGCGGGGGCGTGAAGGCGCGCGCGTAGTTCCGGTTGCGGATCCCTTTCCGCAGCGCGACGACGCCCTGGATCAACGCGGCGCCGGTCAGAACGTAGATGGCGATCATCATGGGTGCATCGGCTCGGCCGCCGGTTCCCCGGCCGGGCCATGATAGCGGCCCTCGGGGGTCCGATTGACTTTTCCGGACCGGTTCGCTAACGTCGAAAGTCTGCACACGGCCGAACGGGGGAAGCGTAGATGGGAGCCAACACGGTAGAGATCACCGACAGCAACTTCGAGTCGGAAGTGGAACAGTCCGCCATACCGGTGCTCGTCGATTTCTGGGCCGCCTGGTGCGGGCCGTGCCGGGCGCTGGCGCCCACGGTGGATCAAATCGCCGCGGAATACGACGGCCGGCTGAAAGTCGGCAAGCTCGACGTGGACGCCAACGGCTCGCTGTCGGCGCGCTTCAGCATTCGCGGCATCCCGACGCTGCTCCTGTTCAAGGACGGCCAGGTCAAGGAGCAGCTCGTCGGCGCCGTTCCCAAGGCCACCATCGAGACGGCCATCTCCAAACATCTCGCCTGAGGCATTCCCGCCGTCGAGGCGGTCCGATCCAGGATGTCGGACCTCCCCGGAGGTGCGGACGCGCGCGCAATGGAACAGAAACGGAACCTCGCGATCGTCGGTGCGCAGTGGGGCGACGAGGGCAAGGGCAAGATCGTCGACATCCTTTCCGAAGGATTCGACGTGGTCGCCCGCTATCAGGGCGGCCACAACGCGGGGCACACGATTCGGATCGGGGACCGGCAGTACATCCTCCACCTGATCCCGTCGGGCATTTTTCATGACGGCGTCGAGTGCGTGATCGGCAACGGGGTCGTCGTGGATCCCGAGGCGCTGATCGAAGAATGCGAAGCGGT
>JAJEDW010000017.1 GCA_022821265.1 Acidobacteriota bacterium | reverse complement strand
CGTGAACGTGACGTCGTTCCTGGCCCGTTACGGTCTGGACTTCGTCGAGACGCTCGACCGGGTCCTGGAACTCGACCCGAGCGCGCACCAGGTGGTGGAACCGTGAGAATCGGGATCACGTGCTATCCGACCTACGGGGGGAGCGGCGTCGTCGGAACCGAGCTGGGCCGGGAGCTGGCCGCCTGCGGGCATCAGGTCCATTTCATCAGCTACTCGCTGCCGATCCGGCTGAAGATGTCCGACAACATCCGCTTTCACGAGGTCGAGGTGCTCTCGTATCCGTTGTTCGAGTACCCGCCCTACGACCTGGTTCTGGCGACCAAGATGGCCGAGGTCGCCTCCCGCTTCGAACTGGACATCCTGCACGTCCACTACGCGATCCCGCACTCGATCAGCGCGTTTCTGGCGAAGAGGATGGCCGAGCGGCCCGTGCCGTTCGTGACCACTCTGCACGGCACGGACATCACGCTGGTCGGCAACGACCGTTCCTACCTGCCCATCACGCGATTCGGCATCGACGAGAGCGACGCGGTGACGGCGGTGTCCGAGTACCTCCGCAGGCGTACGATCGCGGAGTTCTCGACCCGGCATCCCATCGAGGTGATCCCCAACTTCGTCAACTGTGGCGTGTTCGGCAAGTCCGGCGACGAGGGGTTCCGCCGGCGGTTCGCCGGCCCGGGCGAAGGCCTGATGATCCACATTTCGAACTTCCGGCCCGTGAAGCGGACCGGCGACGTCATCGAGGTCTTCGCGAAGGTCCGCGAGAAGCGGCCGGCGAAGCTGTTGATGGTGGGCGACGGCCCCGACCGGCCACGGGCGCAGTACCTGGCCGAAACCCGCGGCGTCGTCGGAGACGTTCACTTCGTCGGCAAGTGGACCGACATGGAACGGCTGTTGTCGGTTTCGGACCTGCTGGTGCTGCCCAGCGAGCTGGAGTCGTTCGGGCTGGTGGCGCTCGAAGCCATGGCGTCGGAAGTCCCCGTGATCGCCACGCGCGTGGGCGGCCTCGACGAAGTGGTCCGCGAAGGGAAGGATGGTTTCCTGTTCGACGTCGGCGACACCGCGGCGATGGCCGAAACCGCGCTCATGCTGCTTGACGACAGGGAACGGCGCTCCACGATGGGGCGCCAGGGGCGCGCCCGCGCCAAGGAGGCGTTCTCTCACCAGAGGGTCGTCGCGCAGTACCTGGAACTCTACGAACGCACGATCGCCGCGGCGTCCTGAAGCGCTTCGGCCGCGCCGGCTTGAGGCGGGATTCCGAGCGTCGGTAGCGACGGCTTCGCTTCCTGTGATGCGACGACTGTAAAAGCCAACGAGCGGACTCGAACCGCTGACCTGCTGATTACGAATCAGCTGCTCTACCAACTGAGCTACGTTGGCAAAAAAATGCTCACCACGGAGGGTGAGCAAGAGTTGCAAAGAGAAAAAGGATCCACCCCGGCATACGGGACAGAAAGCTCCAACGCCACCTAATTTAAAGACGGGTCCTGACCTTGTCAACAGAAATTCTCGGGCCTCCCGCAAGGTCTTCGATTTGTTGGGTTTGGGGCCCGAACGGGGTTCACGGGCCGGGGAGTTTCCTCGTAACTCGTTGACCTATCTGGAGTTGTATGAATTCCGCTCCCGGGCTCACACCCATGAACCGTTCCGGGTGCCGTTTTTTCAGGTACATACGGATCCCGCCGTAGCCGACCCCGGCGACAAGGGTGAAACACAGTGCGACGCCGATCCAGGTGAAGACCCCCAGGATCAGCTCCGAGACCGTGAGCGTGTCGGGCGGGGGCGCGTCCCAGGTGATTTCGGACTCGTATCGGAGCGCGTCGAGCACGCCGGCGCCGAGCCCGGCGTCGGTCGATTCCAGAACGATTCCCAGCAAGGGGCCCGTGCGCCGGGCGGCGAAATCCGCGCCGCCGTCCGCCGTCCACGTATCCAGGTACAGGCTCGCCAGGTGCTGGGTCGGGTACAGGATGATCGCCACGCGCGCGCGGCCGCCGTCCCCGGAGCGGTACTCGGCAATCGCGGCCTCGGCGCTGTTTTCGAAACCGAGCGCCGCCGGGTCCAGTCCGGTCGCCTCGCCGAGGGCGGCCGAGGTCAGCAGGTATTGCTCCGAGTCCTGGATCAGGCCCGCGCGCGGAAGCAGCGTCGACACCGGCGCTTTCCGGGAGCTGCCCAGGATGTGGGCGGCCAGGAGCCGTCCCAGCGCCTCCGCGTCGCCGGCGTCGCCCGCGAGCATGGCGACGTAGTTGGACTGCCACACGACGAGGCGATCGTCCTGGGTGTAGCTTTCGATCCCGATGGCCGCGGGCGCGAAACCGTCGCTCGTCCAGTCCCGCTCCAGCGCGAACAGCCCGAACGCTCCGGTGGAGTCCACCATCTCGAACAGCGTCGCCTCGACGCGGTTGCCGGACCCGGCGCGCACGGCGGCGAACCGCGACGCGCCTCGGACGCCGTACTCGCGGATGCGGCCGGCGTGTTCGGCGGCCACGCCTTCGATGTCCGCGGGAACGTAGTCCGAGGCGCCGGGTTCGAGGGACCATTCCGCGCCGTCGGCGACTCGATCCATGAGCGCCTGCCGGTCCTGGCCCGCGGCCAAACCGATCCAGGCCGGGATCAAGCACGCGGCAGCGAGTCTTCGAAACGTCATTGCGATCTATAGAGTATTCGACATCCGCGCAAGTTCCACGCGCGTTCGTATCGCGGGCCCGTTTTTATCGGTAGGTCGTGCCGTCGGCCGCCGTGATCGACGTGTAGTTGCCGCCGGGCTCCCCGTTCTTCAGCGGATTCACCGTAACCGTCACCATGTCGCCGGGCCTGAACGTCGATCCGCCGATGCCGCGGCGGATCGTGTTGGCGATATTCGACATTTCCACGGCCCAGGAAACCGCCTCGCCGTCTTCGCCCTCGACGTCCAGGTACAGGTAGACGTGCGGGTTCCGGAACGAGAAGTGCGTGACGGTGCCCGTCACGGTGACCTCCACCGTATGATCGAACATCGCGTGGGAGTGATGCGGCGGGCCGGGAAAGGCGTTCGCGGACAGAAGCACGGCAGCCGCAAGCGTGGCGGCGATGGCCAGGAGCCTGCGGTGCGACGCCGCGTCGTACCGAGACCGGTGAGGCGCCCGTCGGCCAAGGCGCGAGAAGGGCGCGTATTCCCGATATGCGACCGACGAGCAACGCAGTCCGGACGGGATCGATCGCCGGTCGAATGCCGCAGGGGTTGCGCCACAGGCTCGGCGGGTCATGGCCGACTCCGTGTCAATTCTCTCCCAGAGCGTAGTGCGCCGCCCAGGGCCTGGGTTCCCTGGGGTCCCAGTAGCCGGGTGTGCCCGGCGTGCGTTCGTCCAGGGTCCCGTCCTCCCGGACGAAAATGTTGCCGGCCGGCCCGTTCGTGTCCGTGCACGTGCTGAAGACCGGCCGAAGGTCGGGATTCGTCTCGAGCTCGAACGCCATCTCCGCGTGGAGCGGTTCCAGGAACGCCACGGGGTCGTACAGCGTGAGCTCCACTCGCATCGTGTCGCCCACCCGCTGGTAGCGCTCGACGGCTTCGAGCCGGCCGCTCCACTCGAACATGGAATGGGTGGCGTTCCATTGCCGGATCTGGTTGGTGTGCACGATGAGCGCGTCGCCGTCCCAGAACCCGATCGATTCGCCCACCCACTGGGGGAACTGGAAGTCTTCCGACGCGTGGCCCCGGCCGTCGGTATGAATCCACCGCACCTGGATGGAGCTGAGCATGTCGCTGATGACCGTCACCTGAGGAGGCCGCACGATGAAGTGCTGGGCCCGCTGGACGCCGCGGACGAACCCGTCGGGCAGGCAGAAGGCGGCCGCCCACCAATGGCGGCCCTCGGCCTCGGCTTTCGCCTGCTGGACGTAGTACTCGCGGTATTCGGGGCTCAACGCCGCCGCGATTGTGCTCGCCTGGATGTTGCGGCCGTTCAGCCAGCTCGCACCGCCGCCCCAGAGTCCGTCCCAGTCCGGCAGTGTGGCCAGCGTGTGACGGGTCCCGCCGCCGGCGGCCTCGAGCCAGGCGTCGTAGTGTTCCCGTGCGGTGGCGAACGGGTAGGGGCTTCCGATCTCGTAGTCGTCGCGTCCCGAGCCGCGTTCTCCGTACCGGGCGTCCACCTGCATGTCGGTCAACTCCCGCGCCGTGTTGTGCCCGTAGTAGGCCGGGTCGGTCCAGTGCGCGCCATCGGCGCGGTAGTCGTCGGTCGTGAACAGGGTCTGGCCGGACGCGGGCGCCGCTCCGGCGATCGCGAACGCGGTGAAGAACGCTGCTGCGCGTGTCGAAGTCATGGCCCCTTCCGCTGTCCCGATGGCCGCGGCTGCGGATGTTCGAGAGTCCGGCGACCTTTGAATTCTAATGCGACCGCGGAATCGGGGGAAGAGAAGACGCCCGTGCACGACCCGCGGCGGGGCCTATTCCTCGACGCTGGCCGACTGGATCCCGCTCAGCGTTTCCGCGTAGGAGCGCACGCCGGCCATCAGCGCGTCGACGATCTCGTCGCGGTGTTCCTCGCCCTGCAGCAGGCGCTCGTCCGAGGGGTTGCTGATGAACGACACCTCGACCAGGATCGAGGGCATGTCGGCGCCGATCAGAACGACGAACGGCGCCTGCTTGACGCCGCGGTCGCGGCCGAAGTCCTCGTCGTGGCCGGCCATGGCCCGCTGCACGTGCCCGGCGAGCTCGCGCGACTCCTCCAGCGTGTCCTGGTGCACGATCCGGCTGAGCAGGTCCTGCAGCTCCGAGATCGACGCCTGCGAGGCCGCGTTTTCCCGGGCCGCTATTTCCAGGTCGGCGCGGGAAGCCGCCAGGTTCAGGACGTAGGTCTCGAACCCGCGAATCGAGGGGTCCCGGCTCGCGTTGGCGTGGATGGACACGAACAGGTCGGCCTCGGCCTGATTCGCGATGGCCGTGCGGGCCTCCAGCGGAACGTAGGTATCGTCGTTCCGCGTGAGCACGGCCTCGGCGCCGATCTCGGCTTCGATTCTGTCGCGGAGCCGCAGCGCCAGGTCCAGCACCAGCGCCTTCTCGGTCAGTCCGCCGGGTCCGATCGTGCCCGTGTCGTTGCCGCCGTGTCCGGGGTCGATCACGACGCGTCCGAGCTTGAGTCCCAGGCTCCGAATCAGCGAGTGGGCGTCGCCGGTACCGGGGCTCGCCGGCCGGGGCGGTTCCCCGAGCCGGGAAGCTACGGTCTCCGCTTCCGCGGTTCCGGTCTCCGGAGGGGGCGGCTCGATCCCGGCGGCGATGGGCGCCTCGGGCGCGCCGGCGTCCGTGACGGGGCGTAGGTCGATGATCAGGCGGTCGGGGTCCTGGAGCGTGAACGCCGTGGCGTCGGCGCGTC
>JAJEDW010000311.1 GCA_022821265.1 Acidobacteriota bacterium | reverse complement strand
CGCTCCCCCAGACAGTCGGCCCGCCGCCGCTCGAGGACGGCGGCGAGCTGCCGGGTGACCGGCAGGAGCAGCGGTTTCCCGGTCTTGGTCTCTTCGATCCGCAGGAGGCGCCGCGAGAGGCTCACCCGGTCCCAGCGCAGGCCGAACACCTCGCCGACGCGCAGGCCCGTGTAGACCCCGCACCAGAAGATGTCGCGGGTCGCCGGCACGATGACCTCCGCTTCGATCCCCCGGCGCCACCGCGGCAGCACCTCGGACGGCGCGGCGATGCGCCGCCGCACGACGCGGTGGTAGCGCCCGCCCGCGGCGAGCCACAGCTCCACGGGGTTGCGCAGACCCTCGAAGTCCACGCACGGCCGGCGGTACACCGAGCGCAACAGGGAGATCGCGTGGTTCCCGACGGTCCGGCCGCGACGCCTCGAGACCAGGTGGAAGCGCGCCTCCACCTCGCGGCGCGCGATCGTGTCGAGCGGCCGCGTCAGCCAGTCAGCGAAGCAGTTGCGCATCAGGGCGCGGTAGAACCTCTCCGTCTGCTCCTTGCGGTCCGGGTTGATCGTCAGGTACTCGGCGAAGGCCTCCTCGAGCGTCGGGCGGCGGAACGTGGTGGTCGGCGACTCCACCGGATCCGCCCCCCGGGCGACCTGGTCCAGCAACTCCCGCGCCCGGCGCCGCGCGGTGTCCGGCGCCATCGCGTCAACCCGGCCGATGGCGATGCGCCGGTTGGGAGCGGCGCGCCCGCCGCCTCGGGGGCGGTAGTTGATGATGTAGGACTTGGTCCCGGTGGGCTGGACCCGCACGCCGAACCCGGTGACCTGCGTGTCCCAGGCGATCCAGGCCTGTCGCTGCGGCCTCAGGGCCTCGATCGCCCGCCGGGTCAGGCCCACCTTGACCTTCGCGGTGCGTTTGCCGGAAGTGCCTGGCATGGGTCTCGGAACGGGGTCAGACGGGGATCTGGAACGCCGCGCGCGTCAACACCCGGCAACACGGAAGAGGACGGAAGAAGCGCGAGTCAAACGTGAGTAAACAGGGTGTGAAGCCGGAATGCATCGGGACGGGGCGGTGCGTTTTCGCATAGATCAACGTATAAGTCAATGAAAAATAAGTCACTTACAGTTGAAACAGGCTGTACCTCCCGTAAGTCATGCTACGTCACTCGTTTTGCAGAAATTTTCTCCTTCTTGCCATGTTCCTGGGTGCCGGTCTCGTGCTCTCGGGCTGTGGCGACGACGAGACGACGACCACGCCCGCACCGGCGCCGCCGCCGCCACCGCCGCCAGCTCCCGAGCCGGAGCCGGAGCCCGAACCGGAACCCGAGCCCGAGCCGGAGCCCGAGCCAACTCCGTTCGACGTGCATTTCCACATCCCGGACGGTGAGTTCCCGATGGTCCCGGATGACGACGACGACGAGATGACCGCCATGGCGATGGTGAATCAGGACATGGAGGTCGGGGTCAACATGCCGGCCATCATCTCCGCGACCTTCATGCCGGGCTCGAGCCCGATCGGGCTGGTTCCCGGCGAGAACATGCCGTTCAAGTACGTCAGCTGGAGCGCTCTCCAGAGCATGGTCGTAACGTCCGGCGCAACCTTCGCGGTCCAGCCGGTGGAGATCGGGGCGAACCAGGTTCCGCTGCCGATCGGGGAGGCCTCGCTCGTGACCTGCGGGCCGTTCGCGTGCGCCGACGGCCCTGCGCCGCCGCCGATCTCGATCGCCGACTCTCCGGTGTGCGCGGGCTGGATGCCGGAAGCGATGCTGAACGTGGGTCTTGTCGACAACGATGTCTTCGACCTCGACGGGGACACCGCGGCGGACCCGCTGGCGACCGACGGAATCGATGCCGGCTGGGTGACCGATTCCACCGCCGCGATGACCGTGAAGCACAAGTTCTCCGGCGTCGAGGACGGGACGAACTACGACGTCTCGGGGCCGGATGCCTCCAAGGGTTCCGGCAAGGCGCTCAAGTTGGACAAGGCCACGGCAACCGCTTCGACCTGGAACGACAACGAGGGCTATGGCGCCGGTATCCAGATCCGTTTGAACGACAACGTAGCGGCGACCGGGACGGACCCGAGAACCGACACCGCCAACCCGAGCGCCTGCTACGCGGCGTCCGAGTACGGCGAGACGATCGGCGCGAACCACCGGCCGGCCAACTGTTTCCGCGTCGTCGCCAACGGCGCCAACTACCTCGACGGCTACAGCATCGAGGTCGCGGCCAAGGACTCCGCCGTCATGTGGGGCGAGGTCGAGTGGGAGGACAACCCCTTTGTGGACGCCGAGGGCGAGGATCTCACCTGCGACTCCATGAGCTTCATGGCCACCGACGCGATGGAAGCGAGCGTCTGCGACCTGTTCGCGGACGAGGTGGATCAGGCTCTCGCCGGCGGCTGGGGCCACGACATGAACAACGACGGCGACAACACCGATTCGGGCGACAAGGGCAGTGTTCAGGTTGTCGTCCAGGCCACGAGCGGCGATCCCAATGAGGGGAAGGTCGAGATGTGGAGAGTTGGCGTCGTCCGCGCCTCGATGGATCGCTTCAAGACGGTCTGGTTCGACGATGACCTCGACGGGAAGATCCGGACCTCGAGTTCCGACACCACTCCCGGAATGCGCGGGCCGAACGACCTCTACGATCTGGCGGAGACCACGGCCACCGACGACAACAAGACCGCCAACATTACGGTCGTCTGGAAGTCGCTGGTCGACAGGGACCACGATCCTGTCATGGGTGACTTCGGCAAGGCGGACTTCGACGACCAGGATTCGGACACTGCCACGGATGCCGACAAGCCGGACGGCAAGGCGGACAACTACGCCTCGACTGACGAAGCCAGGGCCTGTACCGACGACGACGGCGGGGACGGATGTGACGCCATGTGGTCCGAGGACTACGAGGTCCTGTTCGCGGACGGCCTCTTCGGGTGTGAGGCCACGCGCATGGTGACGATCAGTTGCGAATGGGACGCCGACGGTGAGTTGGGCCGTTACCGGTCGGACGATCACGGCGTTACGCAGGGTGCTGGCTTCACCGCCGCCTTCGTGCAGAACGAGGGTGCGGACGGGGCCCGCGCTGCCGGCTACATCGGCGCCTTCGCCCAGTGCACCGCCAAGTAGGAGTTCGTCGCTGAGCTGATTCTTCGGAATCGAAACGGAACCCCGGGGCCATCCGGCCCCGGGGTTCTTCCTTGTACGGCTTGGAACGCCGGTCTCCGACCGGCACGCGCGGCG
>JAJEDW010000307.1 GCA_022821265.1 Acidobacteriota bacterium | reverse complement strand
CAGGACGGCGTGGACTCCGGCGACACGGCGCGGATGCTCACCTCCAGCGTTCTCGTCCTGTTCATGACCATCCCCGGGCTGTCGCTCTTCTACGCGGGGCTGGTGCGCGCCAAGAACGTCCTGTCGGTGATGATGCAGTGCTTCGCGATCACCGCCATGGTCACGATCCTGTGGACCGTCTACGCCTACGGCCTGGCGTTCGGCGACGGCGGCGCGCTCAACGCGTTCATCGGAACGGGGTGGATCCTCCTGTCGGGCGTCGGCGTGGATACCGTGTCGGGAACGATCCCCGAGACGGTCTTCCAGATGTTCCAGCTCACCTTCGCCATCATCACGCCCGCGCTGATCGTCGGCGCGTTCGCCGAGCGCATGAAGTTCTCGGCGATGCTCTGGTTCATGGGCCTGTGGGTGACCGTGGTCTACGCCCCGGTGGCCCACTGGGTGTGGGGCGGCGGTTGGCTGGGCGAAATGGGCGTGCTCGATTTCGCCGGCGGCAGCGTCGTCCACATCAACGCGGGCGTCGCCGCGCTGGTGCTGTGTATCGTGCTCGGGAAACGGGAAGGCTACCCGTCGACTCCCATGCCCCCCAACAGCCTGGTCCTCACCGTGGTCGGCGCGTCGATGCTGTGGGTGGGATGGTTCGGCTTCAACGCCGGCAGCGCGGTGGCCGCCGACGGGGTGGCGGGCATGGCCATGGCCGTGACGCACATCGCCACGGCGACGGCGGCCTTCACCTGGATGATGGTCGAGTGGGTCCGGCACGGCAAGCCCAGCGTCCTGGGCATCGCCACGGGCGCGGTCGCCGGGCTGGTGGCCATCACTCCGGCGTCGGGATACGTCGGCCCGATCGGGGCCCTCGCCATCGGCTTCGCGTCCGGCGTGCTCTGCTTCGTCGCGGCCTCCAGCGTCAAGCGGGCCCTGGGTTACGACGATTCGCTCGACGTGTTCGGCGTGCACGGCGTCGGCGGCTTCGTGGGCGCGATCCTGACCGGCGTGTTCGCGGCCGAGATGCTGGGCGGGTCGGGGCTGGAAAACGGGATCGGCGCCCAGTTGTGGCTGCAGTTCGTCGGCGCCGCCGCCACCATCGTCTACAACGGCGTGCTGACCTTCATCATCGCCAAGGCGCTGGACGCGGCCATCGGTTTGCGGGTGACCTCCGACGAGGAGCAGGAAGGGCTCGACATCGCCCTGCACGACGAGCGGGGCTTCAGCCTGTAGGGTTTCCGCTGGACGTGAAGCTGAAGCCGGACCCCGTCACGCAGATGTGTCCGCTATGGCCGGATGCACGCTGTCACGAGTGACAAGCGCCCGAATGGCGACCGCGACCGCAAAGTCGTCTGTCGCGTATCCGAAAACACCGCTGTGTGAATCGTCGTCAGCGAGCGGCACTCGCCGGACGTTGCCAACACCGTTCACGTTCTCCGAAACGGCCGTCCGTACGGCCCCGACGTTGAGCACAGCGAATCTCCCGTTCGCCCTGAGACCGAAGTCCTTGGTGCGGAAGACGTCTCGCACATGTTCGATGGCCGTCTCGAAATCCCGGGCACGCCAGTATTCGAGCCAGTTGACGGATAGATAGTCCTCACCAGGCCTTAGCTCGAACGCGGCCGGCATCGGCAACCCGCCCCTTCCGACCGCCGAGGGCTTGCAGTACCTCGAGAGATGATCGTCGTCGGGCAGTGTATCGGAACCCACTTACGACGTTCCCTGGAACGCTTCGACAACACTCAACGCCCGAACTCTTGGCAACGTCCCATGGACGCGGAGCATCGGGTGATCGCCGGCCGGACCGGAGACACCGGCGAACTGGATGAACCCGGTCGGTAGAAACTTCATCGCGATGATCCCGGTGCGCCCGACCTGCCACTCTGTCTGCAGGCAACCGTCCGGGCTGATTGCGATTTCCGGATCCCCATAGTGATGATCGCTCACAAGAAAGAACGCCAACTCTCGAAGAGAATCGAGCACCATTGCGGGCTCGTCGGAATCATCCTCACCGGAAAGATCTTGCAGGTACTCGAGGCGATCGGCGATCGCGCGAAAACCCAGCAACCGAACGGCCGCAACGATATCGCACGGCTCGGTCGCACCGAGCACGCGGTCAATCAAATGTGACGCGGGATCATCCGTCCGACTCCCGACCTCGCCCGCAACCCACGAACTCGCGAACGGTCCGATAACCTCCGGCACAAGCCAATTCTCAGCGTGCCACCGCTCATGATGTCCGACAGGCGAAAACTCCTGGCGAGCCAGCGCCGCCAACGCGGCACTCCGGCAAACTTCCTCGAACCGAGGGCTGACCGTGGTTTCCGAACTGCTCATGTCCTTCAATCTCCGAACAGCATCGCGAGTGCTGCGAGAACATCTTTCTGTCTCTCGGGCCAGCGCCGAATGGCGGCACATATTCTTTCAGAGGAGAGCGGTCCCGGATGATGCACATTGCAGTCCGCATTGAACCCGTCTCCGTCGTCGGACGGTTCCGCACTGATATGGCACACGGCATCTTCGGCATCCAGCGAGAACTTGGGAGTCATCGCCCGTAAGGACGTTTCATCGGCTAGCCAATTCGTTCCGAACCGCTCTATGAGCCAGCGGCGCGAATCGGCCTGCTGCCGCGACACCAAGCAGTTGAGTCCAAGGGTTCTGTAGGGCACATACGCCAGCCTTTTTACGTAGGCGATTACGGGCTCATGGACATGGTAAACGTCCTGAAAATCGGGTCCGGCTCTTTCCGTTACCGTCATGCGAGACTGATCGAGAGCCCACTCAACCCCATTATCGTACCTTACGACCGAAACCGGTGGAGTTGTGAGCGTGTCCGTGACCTTCCAGTCCTCCGGGACGATGTCATTGGTTACGAGAAAGTCGGGATTGAGAATCGACGGATTGTGAAACTGGGCAGTCACGACAACGCTGACCGAGCGTAGCGCAAAGCGTGTGCTGTCAGACATCGGCGCAGGCTAACAGCCCGTGGTCATATTGTAGCGGCCCGCAGGCATTGCAGTCGACGGCGTCGGCCGCGCCTACTCGTCGTCGGTCTCGTGCCGGGCGGCGCCCCGATCGAGCGCGCAGATCGCCGTGAACGCGATTCCCACGACCACGGCGACGGCCAAGAAAACCCATAGTGCCAGCATGCGGCTCTCCCAGTAGCAGATCAGTGTCGGGCGGCCCCGTCGCCGCCGCGGAACGCGTCCCCCCGGGCTACTCCAGGAACGGGATCATCCGGCCGAAATACAGCACGCACAACCACATGGCGGTCGTCGCGACGCCGATCGCCCTCGCCACGACCGGCGGCCGGTCTCCGGCGCCGAGCTTCCACGTCTCGTCGAAGACCGTCACGTAGAGCACGAGGATCGCCGCGACGACCAGCAGGAACATCTTCAGGAAGAACGTGGGCACGGCGATGTACCGCATCGGGTTGGCGTTGAACAGCAGCATGCCCGAAATCAGCGAGATGCCGAAACCCGCGATGGCGATCGGCAACAACCGGTGCAGCGCTCGGAACGGGATACTGCGGAGCAGGCCCACCAGGCGCAGGTTGACCAGCACGGCGACGCCGAACAACATCGTCATGCCGGTGAAGTGCAACGTCTCGCCGGCGGGCCACACCCAGGCGTTGTCCAGCACCCACGCCTCTAGGTCCGCGTTGAGACCCGCCTCGGCCTCGGCGGGAATCACCATCCCTTCCTCGCGGATCTCGACGTGGCTGATCTCGCCTCCCATCGTTCCGGTCCAGACCATCGCGATCAGCGTGACGAGCGAGAGCCCGCACACGGCGACCTGGTTCCACATGGCCACGCGCTTGAACCGGCGCGACTGCCACAGGCCGAGCCAGGCGGCGGTCCCGGTCAGGGCGAGCAGAACGAACGCGATCACCGCGGCGTCCTTGTGGGCCTCGACCAGCGCGGTGTCCGAACGCACGCTGATGGTGCTTTCGGCGGCGGCGCCCGTGATGAAGGTCGGAATGCCCAGCAGCGCCAGCACCATCAGGAGCACCAGGCTGATCTCCTCCAGCTCGGCGTGCCGGCGCAGCAACGAGTACATCAGCAGCCCGAACGCGATGGCGGCCCCGACGGTCGGGAAGTGGTTCAACACGATGTGAACATGCGCGTAGTTCATGTCGAACAGCTCAGCGATAAAGTTCATGAGGTGACTCCTCGAACCCGATTCAACGGCCGACGATGACGCCGGCGTAGGCGATCAGGCGCCCCGCCACCATCGCCAGCAGCCAGAATCCGACCATCGACCCGGCCAACTGCCGGTGCAGGCGGGTCACGGTGGGCTCGCGCTCGGGCGCGTCCACGAACAGCGACTTCTGCAGCAGGAACATCGCCGTGACGGCGATGACCACGAAGACGATCTTCGCGGTGAACACCGGGTTGGTCAACTGCCCGTCGGCCGTCGCCGCGGCCAGGCCGCTGCCCGAGAACAGGTTGATCGCGAACCCGCCCCATATCAGCGGGAACAGCCGCCCGAGCGGCGCGATCGGAATGGTCGACGCGAACCCGAGAACACGAAGCGCGACCAGCGTGCTGGTGCCGACGACGACGGCCAGGCCGACGGTGTGGAGCACGATGAACGTCGGATAGCCGAACGCGGACGTCGATTCGCGGACGAACGTCCCGAAGAACGTCGCTTCCAACCAGAGCCTCAGGCCCTGGAAGATGTCGGTGCCGAGAACCCACACGAGGGCGCTCACGAACCCGGCCAGGAAGCCGGCGATCATCACTGTCCTGTTCTGCATGGCGTCACGTGTCCTCGTTCTGTTCTCGTCGCTCCCGAAGGCCGCAGAATCGTAGCAGCCCGAGGCGGAATTGTACAAGGGCGGCTAGCAGCAGCCACAGCGCGACGGCCCGTGCCCTTCGGCCAGGACGCCGCCGTCACTGTCGACGAGCGTCAACCGGAGGCTCCGGCCGTCGTCCAGCCCGAGCGTCACGCTCGAGCCGACGCGTTCGGCGGCGTCGCCCAGGACGGCCGCATCGATCGAGCCGTCCAGCCGGAACCGGCCCGGCACGGGCAACCCCGCGGGCGAATAGCCCTGGTAACGCGCCACGTCGTACCGAACTCCCGGATACACGGCGCCGCCGCATTCCAGCCGGCCGCGGCCGCTCATCTCCTCGACACGCTTCATCATGATCCGGGATCGAGTTCGTGGCCGTGAGTCCGGAGGGCCTGCCGCACGATCGGCTTCAGGCCGTCGCCGCCGGTTTCGTCCAGGTGGACGAGGATCTCGCGCCGCATGCGCGGGTCCCAGAACATGCGGATGTGGTTGGCCACGCCGCCGGCGTCGCCCCCGCGCTCGAAGAAGGCCCCGATGTCGTTGGCCATCTTGACCAGTCTGCGGACTTCCATCCGTTCAGGTCCGGACCGAGGCGCGTTCCCGGAGCAGGTCCTCCTGCTTGCGGGTGAAGTCCCGGTACTGCTCCTGCCACTCCGACAGCCGGGTGACGGGCGCCACCTCCACCGCGGTCACCTTGTACTCCGGGCAGTTGGTGGCCCAGTCGGAGTTCTCCGTGGTCACGACGTTGGCGCCGCAGAGCGGGTGGTGGAACGTCGTGTAGACGACGCCCGGCTGCATGCGCTCGGTCACGCGGACCTTCAGGACGGTCTCGCCGACCCGGCTGGCCAGCGACACGAGCCCGCCGTCGGCGACGCCCCGCTGCTCGGCGTCGTGGGGATGGATCTCGAGGATGTCCTCGTCGTGCCACTCCCGGTTGGGCGTCCGCCGCGTCTGCGCGCCCACGTTGTACTGCGCCAGAACCCGGCCCGTGGTGAGCAGCAGCGGGAAGC
Source organism: Acidobacteriota bacterium (assembly GCA_022821265.1). Lineage (GTDB taxonomy): Bacteria > Acidobacteriota > Terriglobia > 20CM-2-55-15 > 20CM-2-55-15 > JAJEDW01. The sequence continues at coordinate 1,266 of JAJEDW010000307.1, read as the reverse complement.
GGCGGCTCGACCGCTCGTCGGTCTCGACGTACTCGGTGATGACGAACTTGCCCCGGCCCCGGACGAACTGCCCGACGTGCATCGTGGGCGTACCTTCGGGCATCGCGTCGTTGCACGGCCACTGCACGCTGCCCAGCCGGTCGATCTTCTCGAAGCTGACGCCCCGGAAGGTCGGCGTCAGGCGCGCGATCTCGTCCATGATCTCCGACGGATGCGCATAGCGCATCGGATAGCCCATGGCGTTGGAGAACGCCTGGGTGACTTCCCAGTCGGCCATCCCGGCCGCCGGCGGCATGATCTTACGGACGCGCTGGATCCGGCGCTCCGCGTTGGTGAACGTGCCGTCCTTTTCCAGGAACGTCGCGCCGGGGAAGAACACGTGGGCGAACTTGGCGGTCTCGTTCAGGAACAGGTCCTGGACGATGACGCACTCCATGGCCCGCATCGCGGCCTCGATGTGCTGCGTGTTGGGGTCGGACTGGACGAAATCCTCGCCCTGGATGTACATGCCCTTGAAGCTGCCGTCCAGCGCAGCGTCGAACATGTTCGGGATGCGGAGGCCGGGCTCCGGGTCGATCTCGACGCCCCAGTCCTCCTGGAACAACCGGCGCGTCTCGCCATCGGACAGGTGCCGGTAGCCGGACAGCTCGTGCGGGAACGATCCCATGTCGCAGGAGCCCTGCACGTTGTTCTGTCCGCGCAACGGGCTGACGCCCACGCCCTCGCGGCCGATGTTGCCCGTGGCCATGGCGAGGTTGGCCATGCCGATGACCATGGTGGACCCCTGGCTGTGCTCGGTGACGCCCAGGCCGTAGTAGATGGCCGAGTTCGGCCCTTTCGCGTACAGGCGCGCGGCCCGGCGCAGCGTCTCGGCTCTCACGCCGGTCATCCGCTCGACGTTGCGGGGCGAATACTTCTCGTGCGAGACGAACGCCTTCCACTCGGCGTACTCGTCCGGGTCGCACCGCTCGTTGGCGAACGCGTCGTCGGTGAGCCCCTCGGTGACGATCACGTGGGCCAAGCCGTTGATGACGGCCACGTTGGTACCGGGCCTCAACTGGAGGTGATGGTCGGCCTCGACGTGCGGCGTCCGGACCAGGTCGATCACGCGCGGATCGACGATGATCAGCCGCGCCCCGGCGCGCAGGCGCCGCTTCATCTGCGAAGCGAACACCGGGTGGCCGTCGGTCGGGTTGGCGCCGATGACCATCACCACGTCGGCCTCTTCGACCGAGTCGAACGCCTGCGTCCCGGCCGAGGTGCCCA
>JAJEDW010000186.1 GCA_022821265.1 Acidobacteriota bacterium | reverse complement strand
AGCTCCTCGCGAGGATACAGGCCCTGCTCCGGCGCGCCGAGCTCCGGGCGGCGCGAGCGTCTTCCGACACGCTTGAATACGGCGACCTGCGGGTCGACCTGCGCAGCGCGCAGGCTTTTCGGAACGGAAACCCGTTGGCGTTGTCGTCGAAGGAAATGCAATTGCTGCGATACTTCATCGAGAACGCCGGCGTCGCCCTGACGCGGGACAACCTGCTGGGCGCCGTCTGGGGCTACGACTCCTCCACCAACACGCGCACCGTGGACGTCCACGTCGGACGCCTGCGGCAGAAGCTCGAAGACGAACCCAACAACCCCAAGCTCATCATCACCGTACGTGGGCTCGGATACCGCCTCGGGCAGTAGCCCGTTACCGGCGGCGAGGCGCCCGGGAACCCTTCCGCGGCGCCGCGTGTGGCGATGCCCACGTGTGGTACGCTCCGTCGAACGGTGAGGTCAACCTACATTTCACAAGACTGGGGCAAGACGATGCGCTGTGACGAAATCGCCAGCAAGCGGCGTTCGAAGCCGCGCGACTTTCGATGGTTCCGCTCCGGCCGCCCGTCCGCGAAAATGGCGGCGTCGGTTCTCGGGGCAATGCTCCTCGCCGGTGGTCCGGCGTCCGGGAAGCAGGGGGACGTTCCCTCGAGACTGCTGTTCACCGACGCGCTCCGCATCGCCGAGGTGGGCAATCTCGACTACCGCGCGGCTCGGAACCTGATCGAAATCGCCGAGGCCGATGTTCTCGAGGCCGGACGCCGGCCGAACCCGGTGATCGCGTTCGAGGGCGAGGAATACGCGGTGGCGGGCCTTCCTTCGTTCTGGAACGGACAGGGGCTCGTCTTCCGCGTCGAGCAGGAGATCGAGACGGCGCGACGACGAGACCACCGGCTCCGCGTGGCCGACACCGGCGTCGCCGTCACTCGCTCGGAGGTGGATGAGGCCCTTCGTCAACTCCGTCTCGCGGTCGGCAGGGCCTACTTCCGCCTCGCGCTGGCTCAGGCCGACCGGAACACCGCCAGCGCGACGCTCGATGAAATCGAACAGGTCATCGGGCTGACCGAAGCGCGCGTGAACTTCGGCGAGGTGGCCGGCACGGATCTGCGGCGGCTCCAGATGGAACGCCTCCATTTCGTCGATCAGGTCTTCACGACGGAGCTCGCCGTCAGCGACGCGCGCGTGGCCCTGCTGGCCATGCTCGGCGCAGCCGATCTGCGGCAGCCGATCGAGGCCGCCGATCCTCTGATCACGCCCCCGCTCCGGAGTCCGAGCGGAGAGCTGCTTGCCACCGCGGACGGCGTCGTGGCGGCGTTGGACAACCTGCGCGAGGTCGCCGTCTCCGCTCGCCCGGACTTGCGCGCCGCGCGCGGCTACCGCGATCACGCCGAAGCGGGGTTCGGGCTCGAACGTGCGTTGCGTGCGCCCAACTTCACTGTCGGTTGGGGTTACCGCCGCGACTTCGGCTCAACGCCATGGACTTCGAGTTCAGCGTGCCCATACCGCTCTTCGGCGGCCTGAATCCCGGCGGCGTCGAACGCGCCGACGCGATCCGCCGCCGGGCGGAATCTCTCGAGGCCGTCGTCACGACCCTTGTCGAGGAACAGTTGCAGCAGGCGGTTCAAGCCGTCAACATCAGCGCGGAGCGTGTCCGTTACGTGGAAGACGAATACTTGCGCAGCGCCACCGATTTGCGAGAACTCGTCCAGGCCTCGTACGAGCTCGGTGAGACGGCCCTGATCGATTTCCTTGACGTTCAGCGCGAATTCCTGGTAACCCGGCAGGTGCAGAACCAGGCGTTGTACGACCTGCGTGTCAGCATGATCGAACTCGCCGCAGCGGTGGGTATCCCGCCGGACGGACGGCCATGACGGCCGGTTCTGTATGGAGGCATCGCCCATGAAAGCGCTTCCCGAACGACTGCAAGGTTGCGGTGACGGCCGGAGCCTGGCCTTCTGCCTGACTCTGCTGCTTGCGGCTGCGGCTTCCGCGGCTTGCGTCGCTGCAGACGAAGAACCGGCCGCCGGCGATCCACAAGTCGATACCGTGACCGAGGCGGCTGTCGATCTTCACGACGCGGGTGAGCCGCACGTCGAAGACGAGGCCGAAGGCCCATTGGAACTTCCCCTGGACGCACAGGAGAACGCGGGCATGCGCGTCGTCACCGTGGACCACCGTGAGCTTCCGGTGCCGATGAACGTGACCGGTTTCGTCGCGCCGGACACGTCGCGCGTCGTGCATCTCAGGCCCCTGGCGGACGGCATCGTCAGCCGGGTCGACGTCCAGGAAGGCGACCGCGTGCGCGCCGGGCAGGTGCTCGTCGAATACGACAACGTCGCCCTGGGCGATCACATCGGGGAATACCGCGGCGCGATCGCGGCCCGGAGCCAGGCCGAAGCCGACCTGGACGTCCTTCGGCGCAGCTTCGAAAGGGCGGAGCAATTGATCGCCCTCGAAGCGATCGCGCAACAGACGGTCGATCTGCGCCGTTCCGAGTTCGAGCAGGCGCAGGCCCGGCTGGTAAGCGCCCAGGCGGAAATCAGCCGGATCGAGGAACGGATCCATCGTTTCGGACTGACCGACGACGACCTGCAGGAACTGGCGCCTGGAGACGACGCTGAAGAAATGCGCGCCGCGGCGGAGCGGCACCGGGAGATGTCGCTCAACGTCCTCCGCGCGCCCTTCGACGGCGTCGTCACCGAGTACAGCGTCGCGGTTGGAGACCTGGCCTCCCCCGAGCGGGAAATGTTGACGATTACCGACATTTCCACGGTGTGGGTGTTGGCCGACGTGTACGAGCCGGATCTGGGCCGGCTTCCTGCGAACGCGGACGTGGCGATCCGCGTCAACGCTTATCCGGACAGGCAGTTCACCGGCCGTCTCACCTATGTCTCCGACACCATCGAAACGGCCACACGCGCCGCCCACGTGCGGCTGGTCGTCGCCAACCCGGACGACGTGCTCAAGATCGGCATGTTCGCCCAGGCGACGATACCCACCAACGAACGCGTATCCGCGCTTGCGGCGCCCATCGAAGCCGTGCAAACGATCGACGCGCAATCCGTCGTGTTCGCGCGCGTCGGACCCACGACGTTCGAGCGCCGCGACGTGACCCTGGGTTCGAGCGCGAACGGTTTCGTGGAGGTGCTCGAGGGCCTGACGCCCGGTGAGTCGATCGTCTCGATCGGCAGCTTCTACCTGAAGACGGCGGTGCTGCACGAGCGTATCGGCCACTCGCATTGACATGCACCGGCTGATCAACGTTTCCCTCCGCAACAAGTTCCTGGTGCTCGCGGCGACCGCGCTGGCCGCCGGAATGGGCGTCTATTCGATGTTCCAGTTGCCGATCGACGCGGTGCCCGACGTCACGCCGAACCAGGTGACCGTGCTCACTCAGGCGCCCGGACTCGGACCCGTCGAGGTCGAGCAGTTCGTCACCTTCCCGGTCGAGACGGCCATGAACGGTCTGCCGGGCATCACGACCATCCGCTCGGTGTCACGATTCGGACTGTCGTCGGTCTACATCTATTTCGAGGAGGGGATCGACCTTTACTTCGCACGCCGTCTGGTTCTGGAACGCTTGCCCGAGGCGCGCGAGTTGATCCCGGAAGGCTACGGCACGCCGTCGCTGGGGCCGATCAGCACCGGCCTCGGCGAGATCTACCAGTTCGAGGTCCGGGGCGAGGGCTATACCCCGATGGACCTGCGCAGCATACTCGACTGGGAGATCGCGTTCAGGCTCCAGTCCGTGCCGGGCGTGGTCGAGGTGAACGCCTACGGCGGGGAGTTGAAGACATACGAGATCGAACTCGATCCCAACCGTCTCGTCTCCTATAACGTGTCGCTCGACATGGTCTTCGACGCCCTCCGAGACAACAACGCCAACGCCGGCGGGGCCTACATCGAGCGCGCCCAGGAACAATACGTGATCCGCGGCGAGGGGTTGATCACCTCGTTGGAGGACATCGGAAACATCGTCGTGACCGCATCCGAGGACGGCACTCCGGTGTACATACGCAACCTCGGTCGGGCGACGTTCGCCCCGATGGTCCGTCAGGGCGCCGTGACCCGGGACGGCCGGGGCGAGGTGGTGACCGGCGTCGTGATGATGCTGATGGGCGAGAACCCCCGCGTTGTCGCCCGAAACGTCGACGAGGCGCTCGAGCGCATCGCCGACACGCTGCCGCCCGGCGTCGAGATCGACACGTATTACGACCGGACGGACCTGGTCCAGAGGACGATCGCCACGGTGCAGCGGAACCTGGTGGAAGGCGGTCTGCTCGTCGTCGCCGTCCTGCTGCTGTTTCTGGGCAACCTGCGCGGCGGCTTGATCGTGGCCTCCGTGATCCCGTTGTCGATGCTGTTCTCCTTCACCGGCATGGTGCAGGCGGGCCTGTCCGGGAAACTGATGAGCCTGGGCGCAATCGACTTCGGCCTGATCGTCGACGGATCGGTGGTGATGGTCGACAACATCGTGCGGCGCCTCGACCAGGCGCGCGACGGGCAGATCCGCGCCGAGGTCGTGGCGTGGGCGGGCCGCGAGGTGGCGCGGCCGGTCTTCTTCGCCGTGCTGATCATCATCGTCGTCTACCTGCCGATCCTGGCGCTCCAGGGAACCGAAGGCAAGATGTTCCGGCCGATGGCGCTCACGGTGGTGTTCGCGCTCGTGGCGTCGCTGCTGCTCGCGCTCACGCTGGTGCCGGTCCTCTCGCTCCTGATGTTCCGGCGGCGCGTTCCGCACGGGGAGCCCCGACTGGTCACCGGGTTGACGCGCGTGTACCGGCCGCTGCTCACGGCCGTCCTGCGTCACCCGCGCAGCGCCGGCGCCGGCGCCGCAGCCGTTTTCGCCTCATCGCTCCTGCTGGTCCCCACCATGGGCGCCGAGTTCCTTCCCAAGCTCAACGAAGGCGCGATCGCGATCCAGGCCTGGCGGCTCCCGAGCGTGGCGCTCTCGGAATCGGTGAAGAGCACGACTCTGGTCGAGCAGGCGCTTCTGGAGTTCCCCGAGGTGGTGACGGTCGTGTCTCGGACCGGTCAGGCCGAGATCCCCACCGATCCGATGGGAATCGAAACGAGCGACATCTACGCCATCCTCACCGACGAAGACAACTGGACAACGGCCCAAACCAAGGACGGTCTGATCGAGGCGATTCACACGAGACTGGAGGAGCGCGTTCCCGGCAACATCTTCAGTTATTCGCAGCCGATCGAGCTGCGCATGCAGGAGATGATCGCCGGGGTCCGCTCCGATCTGGCGGTCACCGTCTACGGCCCCGATCTCGACGAACTGCGGAACATCGCCGAGGCCGTGCAACGATCGGTGTCCGGAGTCCAGGGCGCCGCCGACGTCAAGGTGGAACAGACCGTCGGCCTGCCGTTCCTGCGCGTGCGCATCGATCGCGCCGCCGTCGCGCGGTACGGGATCAACGTCGCCGACGTGCTCGCGGTCATCGAGACGATGGGAGGCACGGAGATCGGCGAGGTGCTGGAAGGCCAACGGCGGTTCCCGCTCCGCGCCCGCTTCGCCGCGGATGCGCGTTCCGACATCGAGGACATCCGGAACATCCGGGTGGCGGATCCGGACGGCGCCATGATCCCCTTGTTCCAGCTCGCCGAGATCTGGACCGAGGAAGGGCCGGCGCAGATCACGCGCGAGCAGATCCAACGCCGGATCACGGTCGAGTCCAACGTGAGGGGACGCGACCTGGGAGGGTTCGCCGCCGAAGTGCAGGCGGCCGTCGCCGCCGAAGTCGACCTGCCTCCAGGGTACTCGGTGGCCTACGGCGGACAGTTCGAGCATCTGGAACGCGCCAGTCGGCGCCTGGCGCTCGTGGTTCCGCTGGCGTTGCTGCTGATATTCCTGCTGCTCTACACCGCCTTCAACGCGGTCAAGCCGGCCATGCTGATCTACTTCAACATTCCGCTCGCGGCCACCGGCGGCATCGTTGCGCTGTTCGTTCGCGGCATGCCGTTCAGCATCTCCGCCGCCGTCGGCTTCGTCGCGCTCTTCGGGGTGGCGGTGCTCAACGGCGTGGTGATGGTGTCCTACTTCCTGGACCTTCGAAAGCAGGGCGCGTCCGTGGACGAAGCCGTCCGCAAGGGCGCGGAGCGCCGCATGAGACCGGTGCTGATGACCGCGCTCGTGGCCAGCCTGGGCTTCGTTCCGATGGCCATGGCGACCAGCGCAGGCGCCGAGGTGCAACGCCCGCTCGCGACCGTCGTCATCGGTGGGTTGATCACGTCGACGCTGCTGACGCTGTTCGTGCTCCCGGCGCTCTACCGCTGGCTCGAGGGTGGCAGCGACCCCGCCCGACCGTGACGCGCATCCGTCGAATTCAGCGTCCGGAACCGGCGTGACAACTCAATTCGCCTTACGTAATGTGGTATATGCTCTTGAGGAATGTCCCCAAGGGACAGCACGCACCGCATTGAGACAGATGGCGACTACGGAATGAAACCCGGTCACGACCACGAACACGGCGATCACGGCCACGACCATGATCACGGGCATGACCAGGGACATGATCACGGGCATGATCAGGGACACGATCACGGCCATGAAACGGATCACGGGCATGATCATGCGCACGCCCACGGTCTCGGCGGGCACTCCCACGATTTACGGGGGACGAGCAAGCGCAGTCTGACCACCGCGCTCGTTCTGATCACCGGTTACATGTTCGCCGAGGTGGTCGGCGGTATCTTGTCCGGCAGTCTCGCCCTGATCGCCGACGCCGGACACATGCTGACCGACGCCGCGTCGATCGGCCTTGCGCTGGGCGCCTTGCATTTCTCGTCCCGCGCGCCATCGGCGGAGCGGACGTTCGGTTACCGGCGCCTGGAAATACTGGCGGCGCTCATCAACGCGCTGACGCTCTGGCTGATCGCCGGCTGGGTGGCCTTCGAGGCCTATCACCGGGTCCAGGAAGTCCCCGATGTCGAGGGCGGACTGATGCTGGCCGTGGGTTCGATCGGACTCGTCGTCAACATCGCGGCCGCGTGGATCCTTCACGGCTCCGCCGAGCACAGCGTCAACGTCGAAGGCGCGTTCCAGCACGTGATGGCGGACCTTCTCGGATCGGTCGGCGTCGTGATCTCGGGAATCCTGGTCTGGGCCTTCGGCTGGACGCTGGCCGATCCCATCATCAGCGTCGTGATCGGCGGCCTCATAGTGCTCAGCACCTGGCGCCTCCTCGGCAAGGTGATCCACATCCTGCTGGAGGGCGTTCCCGAACATATCGACGTCTATCGGCTCTGCCACGAGATGGAAGGGGTCGACGGCGTCGTTGTCATCCACGATATCCACGTCTGGAGCGTGGCTCCCGGCTACGACGTCCTGACCGCTCATGTCATTGTCGATCCCGAGTTCGACGTCGAAGGCATCGCCGACGTGCGGCGCCGACTGCGCCAGATAGCGACCGGCGATTACGGCATCAACCACATTACGATCCAGATGGAGACGCGCCCCGAGGGCTGCACCGAGCAGGATCACGTGGACCACTTGCATGCCCGCTCGTCGAGCGAATACACTGCTTTTCTGAAGTTCCCATTAATGAAGGAGAGGAAAAATGGCTGACGATCATCATTCTCACGAAGGACACGACCACCAGCACGGCCCGGACTGCGGCCACACGGCTGTGAAGCACGACGACCATACCGACTACCTGCACGACGGTCATCTGCACCACGAGCACGAGGGGCACTACGACGAGCACACCGTGTCGGTCAGCGGTTCGAATCCGGACGCCTGCACGCCCGACCACAGTTGCGAAGGCCATGAGGCCGGGCATCGGCACGGCGACGACTGCGGTCACGAGGCCGTTTCGCACGGCGACCATACCGACTACCTGGTCGGCGGTCACCTGCACCACGGACACGGCGACCACTGCGACGACCACGGCGCGCTGGGCGGCTAGGACCGGGTCGGCGCGGCCTGTATTCGGGGGGATCCGCGAACGGTTCGGGACCCCCCGTCCAAACCGCCACCAAAACATGAACGGCCCCGGCATCGGGTCGGTTTCCGACCCTGAAGTCACCCGCGTCTGCGAGACACCTCACTAACGTCGCGGGGGCGTCGCACTGATGGACCAACTGGCCCTGTCGATCGCCGCTCCGGTCGTGGGAGCGCTGTTGTACGGGTGGCTCCATCACCACCCCTACCGCATCGCGCTGCTGGACCGCTTCATGTACATCGCGGTGCCCGCACTCGTCGCGTGGCAGGTGCTGCCGCATGCCTGGGCGGAGTACGGCGTGGTGTCGGTCGGCGTGATGCTGCTGGGACTGGCGGCTCCCGCGTTGATCGAGCGCGTCTCGTATTCGCTGGCGCCGCATACGGACAACGTCGCCATGGTGGTGGGCATATCCGGGCTGGCGCTGCATGTGCTGCTGGAGGGAGCGGCGCTCGCCTCGCCGGAAGCGCCCGTGTCGTTGGCCGTGATCGTGCACCGGATCCCGGTCGGTCTGCTGATCTGGTGGCTGGTGCGCCCCCGGCACGGGTTCTGGATCGCGTCGCTCGGCATCGGAACGGTGATGGCCGCAACGGTCGTGGGTTTCGGAATCGGGGCTCGGCTCCTGGATGAGGGGTACGCGGGCGTGGAACTCTACCAGGCGTTCGTGGGAGGGTCGCTGTTGCACACGGTGTTCCACCAGGGCCGGCACACGCATCGGCATTAGCGGCACGCGTCTCCCGGCCGAAACGGGAAACGGACGGGTTCCCTGTCGGCATCCAGACCCGGTGCGGACACATGGGATGTGCGATAATCCCACCGTGAGGGACCGTCACAGGTCGCCGCCGATATTCGCCGATGTCAGTCATCGCCTGATCGCCAGGGCTTTCGAGAGATGACGTCAATCCCTTCAGCCAACATCGAGGAGTTCAAGGCTTGCGGGACGCTGATCGAAGGGTTTGCCACCCTCATCGGCAAGTCCTTCGCGACGACCGGCCGCGTGTTCAACCGGGAGGAACAGGATAGCGTCATGGCGGTGTGGCGTCACGCCGGCCACGTCATGCCGGATGATCCGCCGCCGATGTAGGAGCGGGAGCGGAGATGCCGATGAGAACGCCCAAACTTGACGGAATTTACGCGCCTCGCGACCTGCGCACGATGTCGCTGGACCAGCTCAAGGCGGTGGCCCGCGAGTTGCGAAGCGAGGTGATCGACGCGGTGTCCCGAACCGGCGGGCACTTGGGAGCCGGGCTCGGAGTCGTCGAGTTGACCGTAGCCCTGCATCACCTGTTCGACACGCCGAACGACGTTCTTGTGTGGGACGTCGGCCATCAATGCTATCCCCACAAGATCCTGACCGGACGCCGCGATCAGATCCGGACACTCCGCCAGGGAGGCGGCTTGTCGGGATTCACCAAACGTTCCGAGAGCGAATACGACCCGTTCGGCGCCGCGCACGCGTCGACGTCGGTGTCGGCCGCGCTGGGTTTCGCCGTGGCCCGCGACCTGCAGCAACGGAAGAACCGCGTGATCGCGGTCATCGGCGATGGGGCCTTGAGCGGCGGCATGGCGTACGAGGCTCTCAACAACGCCGGGTCGACCGAAACGCCGCTGATCGTCATCCTCAACGACAATGCCATGTCGATCGCCCCGCCCGTGGGCGCCATGAGCTCCTATCTGTCCCGCCTGATATCGTCGGCGCGATACCGCTCCTTGCGCGACATGGCGCTGGTGATGGCCGACAAGTTTCCGTACGCGGTCGAGCGCCGGCTCAAGCAGGCCGAAAAGTACGCCCGCGGTCTGGTCTCCGGCGGCACGCTCTTCGAAGAGTTGGGTTTCTACTACGTGGGGCCGATCGACGGTCACAACCTGGACCATCTCCTGCCTGTCCTCCGGAACGTCCGCGACGCCGGAAACACGGGCCCGGTCCTGGTTCACGTCCTGACCGAGAAAGGCAAGGGTTATGCCCCGGCCGAGCAGTCCGCCGACAAGTACCACGGAGTATCGAGCTTCGACGTCGCCACCGGGACTCAGGTCAAGGCGAAGGCGGCGGCGCCCTCCTTCACCAAGGTCTTCGGCGAAAGCCTGCTCGTGGAAGCCCGCATGGACGATCGGATCTGCGCGATCACCGCGGCGATGCCGTCGGGCACCGGCGTCAACATCATGTCCAAGGTCTTCCCGGACCGGGTCTTCGACGTCGGGATCGCCGAACAGCACGGCGTGACCTTTGCGGCGGGGTTGGCGGCGGACGGCATGAAGCCGTTCGCGGCGATCTATTCGACGTTCCTTCAACGCGCCTACGACCAGATCGTTCATGACGTCGCCATTCAGGAACTTCCGGTGCGATTCGCCCTGGACCGCGCGGGCCTGGTCGGCGCCGACGGGCAAACCCACGCCGGCGCCTTCGACATCGCGTATCTGGGTTGTATCCCGGGTTTCGTGCTGATGGCCGCGGCCGACGAAGGCGAGCTGGCGCACATGGTCCGAACCGCCGCGGCCATCGACGACGGGCCGTGCGCCTTTCGTTATCCGCGCGGGACCGGGTTCGGCGTCCCCGTGCCGGAGCGGGGCGAAATTCTGCCGATCGGCAAGGGGCGGATTCTGCGCGAGGGAACGTCGGTCGCCCTCCTCTCCTACGGCGCCCGCCTCCAAGAGGCGCTGTCGGCCGCCGAGGAACTGGACAGCCTCGGCGTGTCGACGACGGTTGCCGACGCCCGGTTCGCCAAGCCGCTGGACGAAGACCTGGTGCGGCGTCTGGCGCGCGAGCACGAGGTGCTGCTCACGATCGAGGAAGGCGCCGTCGGCGGGTTCGGCGCGCACGTGTTGCACTTCCTCGCGACCCAAGGCCTGCTGGATCGGGGGCTGAAGGTCCGTCCCATGGTGCTCCCCGACCGCTTTCTCGACCAGGACAAGCCCCAACTCCAGTACGACGAGGCCGGGTTGCTGGCGCGCCACATCCAGGCGACGGCGCTGGACGCACTCCAGGTCCAACCATCCAGGGGCATCCGGGAAGCCCCGTAGCGGTTCGCGGCTCCTAGAAGACCCCGTATCGCAGCACGATCCAGGCCTTCCGCGCGCGCAGGATTCGGACGGGCTCGTCGAGTCGCGTCCAACCCCGACGTTCGAGCCGGCCGAGCAATTCCCGATAGAGCGCCATCATCAGCACGGCTGGCCGCAGCCGCCGCCATTGGATCTCGGCCAAGAGCCGCTCGGCTTCCGCGTAGTAGCCGCGCGCCGAATCGGCCAACGCGGCGCACGCCCGTGGGAATCCGGGATGCGCAAAGCCGTCGTGCAACGGGTTCGTGACGACGCCGTTCTCGCGGAGGAGGTCCAGCGGCACGTACACGCGCTCGAGGGCGGCGTCGTCTCGAAGATCTCTCAAGATGTTGGTCAACTGGAAGGCGTTGCCCATCGTCTCGGCGATCCGAGGCCCGGGATGACGCGGCATGCCGAACACGTGGATCGACAGCATTCCGACCGCCCCGGCAACCTTCCGGCAATAACTCAACAGGTCCTCCCGCCGCGGCATCAGGACGGTCGGTGCGACGTCGGTCTCGACCCCGTCGATGATGGCGAGGAACTCCCGGCGCGGCAACGCGTAACGCTCGACGGGCCCGACGAGCGCCCGAGTCGTCAGCCACCGCGGCTCGCCGTCGTACAACCGGCCGATTTCCTCCCGCCACGCCGCCAACGCTCGCCGCTTGTCGCCGGCCGCGCCCGGCTCGTCCGCGATGTCATCGACCTCGCGGCAGAACGCGTAGATCGCGTACATCGCGCGCCGTTGCTCGGCCGGCAGCAACTTCATGCCCCAGGTGAACGATGATCTCGAGCGGAAAACGACCCGTTTGACGTGAGCCAACGGCTCGCCGGGTTGCCGGTCCGCGCCGCCGTTCGACGACCATGGTTGCTCTGTCGACATCATCTGCGGTACGCCCGCATCGGGCCGCCTAGAAATTGTAGAACAGGCTGAATTCGAAGAAACTGTCTCGCCGCGTCGGGTAGAGGATGTCCGATGCGTCGACGCCGGGAAGCGCGACCGATTCCACGCTCATCGACCACCGATCCGTGATCCGCCGGTTGAATTCGAGCGTCATGACGCGCGACGCGCGTCTCGCGTCGAACATGATGCCGGCCAGCAGCTCCGTCCCCTGAATGTCGTTCGGCGCCCAGCGCGTAGCGACGAACACATCGTTGTCGAAGGCCGTCGTCGCGTCCCGGCCGCGGCCGTCGTAGTTCCATTCGCCCAAGAGGCTCACATCGGCCGCGGTCCCCCAGACCGAGAAGAACGTGTATTCGAAGCCGCCGACCAGCGCGGCGTAGTCCTGGTCGACGCCTCTCAAGTTGCGCGCGCCCGAACGGTGAATGGCCTCGAGCTTGAGCGCCCAGGCGTCGAGCGTGACCTGGGCGTCCACGCCCCACTGATGGATCTGCTCGTAGTAGGACAGCAGCGCCGGATCGCCCGTCGAGTCGGCGCCCGGCAGCAAGAACGGCTCACGGCTGGTGCCGTTGAACACGCTGACGCCGAAGTCGAGCGGTCCGAGACTGTGGCTGTAGCGTCCGGCGACATCGAAGTGCCACTGTTTGGCCGGGCTCTCGTAGAGGACGTCCTCCGTGTCGTAGGCCAGGGGGTAGCGCAGTCGGCCCCGCGGACCCGGCAACGATCGCGCCCGGTGATACGGCAGGCCGAAGACCTCGGCCACGCCCCAATCTCCGGACCACGTGAGATGGGCCATGGGTTGGCCCAGCTTGTCCTCCTCGTCCGGGTGCTCGATCAGGTCCGTCTGGTTCACGATGTCGACCAGGTGGCGCGATTCGGCCGTTCCCCAGAACACGCGGTCGATGCCCAGACGCAATTCCCACTCGCCGTCGCCGATCTGGCCGAACATGAGGAGATAGGCTTCGCGCAGGTCGAAGTGTGTGCGGCTCGTGTCCGCGCTGTCGTAACGGAAAAACGGCGTCAGAGTGAAGCTGCTGCCCCGTGCGTTCTCGAAGTAGAACTCCGGCTCGGCCGCAACGCCGCTGGCCTGCCGGCGTTGCCCGGGGAACGTTCCCGCCTGGGGATACCACCGGGTCTCCAGGCGGACGCGCCCGGAGAAGTCGTAGTCTATGCCCTGGGCCGCGGCGTCCTGGACGGCCGCCGTCAAGACGGCGGCCGTCCAGGCCAGAGCGAGGGCGGCGCCGCCAAGACCCGCGCGCCGCGGCATCAACGGGCCCGTCTCAGGCCTGTCCGCGTGAAGTCGTTCTCGTCCAGATCGTTTCGGAACTGCAGATCCATCCACGTCAGAACAGTGCTCTTGCCGGTGACGTGATTGACCATCGTCATTTCGCCCGCCTGCCAGTAGCGGTCCAGGTACTGCTGGTAATCCGACATCGTGAGAGTCTTCAGATGGTCGCCCTTGCGGTCGTAGTAGTCGACCCTCCAGACGCGCAACTCGTCCGCGTCCTGCCAGACCTCCTGACGGCTGTACCCGGAACGCGTGTTGGTCGGCACTCGTTCCGTGACAGTGCAGGTGAATTCGCCGCACGCATCGTCCCGGAGATATCGGTAGGTGAACTTTTCCACCTCCGGCGTGCCCATGTCCTCGTAGGCGAATTCGCTGCCCAGGAAGGAGCCGGACTGATTCGACGAGCTGATGCGCCGGACCCGCTCCAACGCGGGCAGATAGAGCCACTGCTCGTCATCGTCTTCCCGGTGGGAGAAGATCAGCAGCGCGGTTCCGGCCACGTCGCGCGGTTCATCGAACACGAAGAGGCTCTTGTTTCCGTCGCCGGGCACCTCCAGGACCTGCAAGCGCAACTCGCGCCGGCTCTCCTGTCCCTCCCGGTTGCGGAGCACCATGGTCTGGCGGGCCATGAAGTCGCCGAAACCCTCGCCGCGCGCGCGCGCTTCCTGAGCGATCTCGAGCCCTCGAGCCTCCGCGTCCTGCCCCGGCGCCGGCGGCGAGAAGGCGAGACTCGCTCCGAGCACCAGGGAAAGTGCCCAGAACGACGATGACAATCGTTGGGAACGCACGTGGATCATGATTTCTCTCCGTCGATGGCCATCAGCAGGGGCGGGAGCAGGAGAAAATCGGCCAGAAGCGCGAACACCAGTGTGATGGCGACCAGCAAACCCAGCACCGAGCTGACCTGGAACCCCGAGGAAGCGAATACCAGAAAGCTCGCGGCCAACACCGCCGTGGTCGTCCACAACGCGTGACCAACGGTCCGGAACGTGGAGCGCACGGCCTCGGACGCCGAACCGCCGCCGCGACGGGCTTCCAGGTACTTGCTCATGAAGTGAATGGTGTCGTCGACGATGATCCCGAAGGCGACGGCGCAGACGACCGATGCGGACAGACCGACCTGACCGACCAGATACCCCCACAGGCCGAAACTCATCGCCGCGGGAATGAAATTGGGAACGAGGCTGACGAGGCCGAAACGCACGCTCCTGAACACGACCACCAGGATCAGCGATATCAGGGCCATCGCCACGATCGTGCTCCGCAGCATGCTCTCGATGTTCGTCTGCGCCAGATTGGAGAAGATCACCGTGAGTCCCGATGCTTCCCCCGCCAGGCCGGGCGCGTTGGCGGCCAGCCAGTCCTGGGCCCGCGCATCCAGCTCTCGCAACTGCCGAGCCGGAGCGTTGGCCACGACCGTCATGCGCGTCGACGACTTCGCGACATCGATGCGATCGTTCAGATCGTTGCCGAAAGGAAGAGACAGCTCGTA
Source organism: Acidobacteriota bacterium (assembly GCA_022821265.1). Classification (GTDB taxonomy): domain Bacteria; phylum Acidobacteriota; class Terriglobia; order 20CM-2-55-15; family 20CM-2-55-15; genus JAJEDW01. The sequence continues at coordinate 2,391 of JAJEDW010000186.1, read as the reverse complement.
GAGCAGCAGGTTCTGCGCCGCCAACTCCGGTTCATCCGGTATCCGATAGTACGCGGGATCGTCACCGTGCATGTTCCGGTTCACGCGTTTCATGACGTCCGGAAAGGCGTGGACGAAGCTCACTTCCGGCTGGTCCCGGTACCACAGGGCGAAGGCGTCGGCCGTCCGCAGATACTCCGGGTCGGTGATGCCGCCTTCCCGGCCCGAGTCCAGCGAGTATTCCAGCGTGTCCAGGCCGGTCAGGTTCTCGATGATGAAGTCGGTGTCGTTTCGGAACGTGTAGCGCTCATCGAAATAGCGCGTCCAGTTGTCACTCAACTCCACGCGCGGAATGCCGGCGACGAGAACCGCCGTGACGACGGAAACAACCGCCAGCAAGGGTTTCCGACGCGCGACGACGAACTCCCCGAGTCGGTCGAAGAAGGCCGGACGCGCCGCCGCCAGCCGCGGAGCGCGCAACGGAAAGATCGAGAGCATGGCCGGGAGGCACGTCATCGAGTAGACGAAGATGCAGAGCAGACCGAACGCCACCATGTTGCCGAGGACGTGAAACGGCGGCGAGTCCGACGCGTTCAGGCTGAGAAAACCGATCGCGGTCGTCACCGCGGCCAGGAACACCGGATAGGCATTGATCCGAAGCGATTCCCGGATCGCCTCGTCCCGACTCCGACCCTGCCGGATTCCCGCCAGCGTACTGGTCACGATGTGAACCGCATGCGCGACGGCAATGGCCATGACGATGATCGGCACTCCGGCGCTGGCCGGGCTGAAGACCTGGTTCGTCCAGCCGGCGAAACCCATGGTGCTGGCGATGGTCAGCACGAGCATGATCACGATCGCCAGGGTGGCCTACATCGAACGCAGGAGCAGGGCCGAGCCGACGACGATGATCGCGAACACGATCGGAACCAGCGTCTGCAGATCGTCCGCGGTGGCGCCGGCAAGCACCTGGTTCAACACCACTTCGCCGGTGAGGTAGTACCCGATGTCGGGATGGAGCGCGCGCGCCGCGTCGAGCTGGGCATTGAGGTAGTCGCCGATCTCGGTGACCGCCAGGTCTCGGTCGTCGGGCATGACGAAATTGATGGTCAGTCCGGCCACGCGGCCGTCGACGGAAACCAGCCGTCCGGCCAGATCGACGGCCCCGAGCGCGATCGACTCGACTCGGGCCAGGCCGGCGTCGGTCAGCGCGGCGGCGTCCTCGACCAGCGGTCCGACCACCAGGTCGTCCTCGCCGAGGGCTTCGCTGTGGGTGTAGTTCGTGAGCGAGTCGACCCGGGTGGAGTGGGGCGTCAGCCAGGCGGCCTCGGTCAACTCCTCGATCGCGCCCAGGACCTCGCGTGTGAACACCGAGCCTTCCCGCGGCGCCAGGGCGATCAGGGCCGTGTCGGACGCGGCGTAGGTGTTCTCCAGCGCCTGGAACGCCGCCAGTTGCGGGTTGTCTTCGCTGAACAGGATGCGATAATCGTTCGTCGTGGTGATACGGTCGGCGCCGGCCGCTAGAATCAGCGTCACGACCGCCCCGAGGACGACCACCAGCCACCGGAGGCGCAGGATCGTCATCACGTAAAGGTCCAACAGCATCATGGAACTCAACCCACGACCGATTTCGATCGAGTCCCCCGGCTCGCCGTGGGGAAGACGGGCCATGCACCCGCCCACTCTATCCTAACACCGAGACCTCCTGAGACGGGCACGGGTTGCGGCGTTTTCCGCAAATCCATCCGAGACGGTCCAGATCCGCGGAATTCGTATATAATTCAGTCCCTTGCCCGCCCTTGGGGCGTCTGCAGGAACGAGGATGATCAGGGACATCCACACCGGCGGTCCACAACGCGGCCCGCGACGGAAACCACGAAGAGCCTTCTGATGCGTCTGCGTCCGAAGACACTGAGCCTGGCGGCCCGCGTGTTCATCGCGCTGGCGGGGCTCCTCTCCATCGCGATCCTGGCGACGTCGGCCACCCTGCTCTACAACGCCGCGACGGCCCTGCGCGACGAGGCCGAACTCAACACCGTGGTCATGGCCGAGTTGCTCGCCGACGGCTACGCCGACATCGGCGAGATCTCGCTCGCCAACATCTCGCGGGCGTTGGATGCGACGCTCGACGAACCGATGATCGCCCAGGCGCGCATGATGGCGCACCTGGTGGCCGCGGCCGAAGAGGCCGGGTACGACCCGCCCCGGATCATCGAGATCCTCGAGGCGATCGTCGCGGAAACGGTGCTCGACGAGTTCTGGATCACCGACGAAGAGGCCTTTTCCTACCTCACCAACGTCCGGGACGAGAACGGCGAACTGATACCCTTCGAATTCGATCCCGATCCCGCCGTGCAGCCGCAGGCGTCCATATTCTACACGTTGTTGACGGCGCCCCTCGGCGGCGTCGAC
>JAJEDW010000156.1 GCA_022821265.1 Acidobacteriota bacterium | reverse complement strand
GTCGCTGAATCTCGCCTCGGTCGGCGAGTTCTCTCCGTCCCGAATGAACGAAGTCCGTTTCCAGGTGGCGGACGGCGACCTGGAGGTCCTTCCAGCGGACGCCGTCGGGCCGGAAATCCGGATCCACGGGATCGCGACGCTCGGCCGGAACGCGTTTCTTCCCGTCCGTCGAAACGCGAGGCGCTGGCGTCTCGTCGACAACTTCGTCCAGGTGGCGGGCCGCCACGAGTTGAAGGTGGGCGGCGAATGGCACCGCCTGACCGAGCGAGGCGTGTCGGAGACGTACTTCGGCGGCCGATTCGTGTTCGGGGAGGCCTATCCGTTGGCCGTCCTCGTCGATTCGCGGCATGGCGACGGCGCATCGGCGGCCGCGGCGCGGGCGCTGACGACCATCGGACGCCCCGACCTTGCGAGCCGCTTCTCGGATCCGATCACGGCGTTGCAGGCCTACAACCTGGGCCGGCCGATTTCATACCGGCAGGGATTCGGGGACTCGGCCGTCGATGGGGCTCGCGGCCTGCTGGCGGGATATCTTCAAGACACCTTACGCGTCGGGGGAACGCTCACGCTGACGCTGGGTCTCCGATACGAAGTCGACGTTCAGACGCCCGTCGCGCGCCGCGACACCAACAACGTCGCCCCGCGAATCGGTTTCTCCTGGGGCTTCGGCCCTCGGACCGTGCTCCGCGGTGGATACGGCGTCTTCCATGGGCCCATCGACCTGCACGTCGGGTCGGTCGATCCCCTCGTGGAGGGAACCGGGACCCTCGATGGGCTCGTGCTTCTCGGCGGGTGGCCGCGACCGGAGAACGGGCCGGACCCCGCCCGCGTCTGGGAATGGTGGGACCGGCGCGGCGTCGTCCGAAACGGGCCGCTCTCCGCCGCCGACCTTTCCGCACTGGGTCTGTCGCCGGAGACCGCGCCGTCGGTCCGTCTGCGTCCATCCCCGGATCGAGTCCATCCCTACAGCCAGCACGCGACGTTCGAGGTCGAGCGGGAGATGGGGGCGGACTGGGCGGCGAGCGTGGGCTACCTTTGGAATCGCGGGGTCAAGTTGCCGAGGTCCCGGAATCGAAATCTCCGCATCGTGGGCGGCAACGAGTTCGGTCCGGTGTTCGGACCCGTCGATGCGGCCATCCTCCAGGACAACGTCGTGGAGTCGTCCGGCAATTCCGCCTATCACGGCGTCACTGCCGAGGTGCGCCGGCGCTTCACGGATTTCTACCAGTTCCACGCGGCGTACACGTTGTCGAAGACGATCGACGACGTTGCGGGTTCGATCCCGGAGTTGCAAGCGGCGAATCAGCTCGACCTGGCGTCGGAGCGCTCCGTCTCGGTGCTCGACGAACGCCACCGCCTTGTCGTCGGCGGCGTCTTCCGGGCGCCCCTCGATCCGGGTTTCGGGGCGGGCCGCTTCCTGGCCGGAATCACCCTGTCGCCCAGCATCATCCTCGCCAGCGGACGGCCGTTCAACCTGCTCCTGGGCTACGACGCCAACGGCGACACGAACCCGCACACGGACCGGCCGCCCTCGGCCGGGCGAAACACGGGCCGAGGCCCCCGGTTCGCCACCGTCGATATACGCCTCCAGAAGTCGTTCGACTTGGGCGGGGGCCGCCGCATCGACGCCGTGGCCGACGCGTTCAACGTCTTCAACACGGTCAACTATTCCGGCGTCAACAATGTCGTCGGCGCGTCGCCGATGCCGTCCTTCGACGTCAGCGGGGACCCGGCCCGCGGGCCCGCCGAACCGCTGGGCTTCACCGGGGCCCACCCGCCGCGGCGGATTCAGTTGGGAGTCCGGCTCCGCTTCTGAACGCGCCCGGCCCGAAACCCCGTCGGCGAGGCTTGTCCGGGTCCCGGCCGATGGAATACATTGATGGCAGCCGCGGCGCAAAGGACGCGCGCGAAGGGCCGGATCGGGGACGGACGGCGTCGCCGCCGCGGAACGTCATGTTGTCGCGAAGCGTGATCATCCGGCGGCTGTGGGCTGTGGGCGGCGTGGTGGCCGTCCTCCAGTCGACCGCCTACGCCGGTGGACTCCAGTCGGCGGCGTCCCGGGAGGCCGAGGCGCGCGATGCCTTGTACAACCTGGATTTCGACGCGGCGGAGGCCGAGTTCCAGGCACTGACCGGCCAGGAACCGGACAACCCGCGGTACTGGAACCTCCTGGCATCCTCGATCTGGCTCCGGATCGTCTTCGAGCAGGAGAAGATGAACCTGGACGCGTATTCGGATTCCGCATCGACGCGCGACGATGCCGACGACCTGGTCACGCCGGAACGCGAGGACCGCCTTCGCGGCGTCCTGGCCCGAGCGATCGCGGCCGCCGAGGCCATCCTCGAGGCCGATCCCGAGGACCGCGAGGCGCTCTACGCCCTGGGCATCGCCCACGGGTCCCTGGCCAGCTTCGAGGCCACCGTCAAGCGGGCGTACTTCGACGCCAACAGCGCGGCGCGATCGGCGCGCGAGCACCACATGCGGCTGCTGGAGATCGATCCTTCCTACAACGACGCGCGCATTACGATCGGCGCCTATGACTACACGGTCGGGGCCTTGCCGTTGGTCCTCCGGGCGCTGATCGGCCTGTTCGGTATACGCGGCGACAAGGAAGCCGGGATCGAGCAGTTGGAGTACGCGGCCGAGCTGGGCGCCCGGGGCGCGGTCAACGCCAAGGTCGTTCTGATCGTCGTGTACAACCGGGAAGAGCAGTTCGAGAAGGCTCTGGCCCTGCTCGAGGAGCTGCACGCCGCGTATCCGCGGAACTTCCTGTTCGAGTTGGAGCAGGCCTCCGTCTACAGGCGGATGGAGGCGTGGGACCGGGCTGTCGCCGTGTACGATTCGGTCCTGGCCAAGGTTCGAAGCGGCGGCGACGGATACGACCGGCTGGAGCCGGAGGCCGTCCTGTACCGCAAGGCCGAGACCCACGTTGACGGGATGGACAACGCGGCGGCCCTGGAAACGTTCCGGGAGCTTCTCGCCAGCCCGGAAACGACCGAGGCCCTCGAGGCGCGGGCGCGTCTCTGGATGGGTAAGATCCACGACTCCGCGGGCGAGAGGCCGCTCGCGGTCGCCGAGTACGAACGCGTCCTGGCGCTCGATGCGCCCGACGACGTGCGCGACGAGGCCGGCCGGTACGTCCGCCGGCCGTTCCAGGATTGACCGCGCGCGGCGCGTTCCCGAACCGTCAGGTCCCGCGTTCGCGGGCCGTTTCGAGGAACGCCTGGACCTCCTCGGCGCTCGGTATGCCGGCTCGGGCGCCGAGCCGCCTGCACTTCATTGCGGCCGATGCGTGGGCGAACCGGATCGTGCGGCGGATGTCCCACCCTCGGAGCAGGCCCACGATGAAGGCGCCGTGAAAAACGTCTCCGGCCCCGGTCGTGTCCCGGACGTCGACGTCGAATGCCGGTGAGCGTTCGGGGCGCCCGTCCAGGACGAAGACGGCGCCCCGGGGCCCGAGCGTGACGCCGGTCGTGGCGCGAGGGAAGCGTTCGGCCAGCGCCGTTGCGGCATCGGCCGGATCGTCGAAGCCGGTGAGCGATCGAGCGAACTCCTCGGCGGCGATCAGGTAGTCCACCGAGTCCAGCAATCGGGCGGTGTCCTCGTCGTAGATCCTGTCGATGTCGATGATGACGGGAACGCCCAGGGCGCGCGCCGAGCGGGCGGCGCGCAGCGCGGCGGCCGAGTCGCGGCCGTCCAGGTGGAGGACGCGTCCGGACGCCACGACGTCGGTCGAAACCGCCTGGGGCGGGAACGTGAGCCGTGGGTCCCGGTGCCAGAGGATCGTCCGTTCCCCGACGCCCTCCTCGAGCAGTATGACGGCCATCTGGCTCGTGGCGTCCGGAACCACGCGGACGCGCGAGGCGTCGACGCCCTCGCGTTCGAGGCTCTCCAACTGGAGTCGACCGAGGGGGTCGGAGCCGACCGATCCCAGGTAGCGCGCCGCCAGGCCCATCCTCGCACAGACGGTCAAGGCCGTTGCGACCTGTCCGCCGGGCTCGAGGCGAAGGTGCGTGATATCGGTCTTGCCGCCCGGATGGGGGAACCGCGGAACCACCGCGATGTAGTCCATCGCGTTCAAGCCGAGCCCGACGACGTCCACGGGTTCGGCGCCCTGTCCGCGTTCGGGAATCGGTGTGGCGTTTCCCCGCGCGTGCATGTTTAAATCAGAAATTCTTCGAACATGGCGCGAACCGGCGCGCCGCAACCCGCGGCCATCGGGGATGGGTTCCTTCGATGCCCCTTCATGAGAGCGATTCCATCATACTCAAGACCTATCCGCTGGCCGAAGCCGATCGCATCGTGGTCTTTTTCAGCCGTGACCACGGCAAGCTGCGCGGCGTGGCGAACGGCGTCGGCAAGCCGGGAAGCCGTTTCGGGGCGTCGCTGGAGCCGCTGGCGCATTCCCGGGTCACGTTCTTCCAGAAGGAGAACCAGGAGTTGGTGCGGATCCGGTCGACCGAGCTGATCGACTCGCCCATGAGGCTGCTCGAGGACTACGACCGGGCGATGGCGGCGTCGCAGGTTGCCGACATGGTCGACCGCTTCCTTCCCGACCGTGACGCGCAGGACGCGGTGTTCCGCCTGTTCCGTCTGACACGTCGGAGCCTGATCCAGGGACTTCCCCTGGAGCTGGTCCGCGGGTATTTCCAGACGTGGATGCTCCGTTTGGCCGGCGTGTTGCCCGACATGTTCGAGTGCTCGGCGTGCCGGCGCCGGCTCGCTCCCGGCGACGCGCGCGTCCTGATGCCGGGCTTGACCCGCGTGGCCTGCCGACAGTGCGGGCGCGGCGAAGGGACCCCGGTGCCGCCCGCGGCCGTGGACGCGTTGCGCTGGATGATGACGCACACCCTGGACGCCCGGGACGGGCCGGCGCTCCCGGCGGCGCCCGACGCCGGCGGCGTGCGGCACGTCTTGCAGCTGAACAAGCTGTGGATGGACCGGTTTCTCGAACGATGACCACGTTTCAGGAACTCATTCGATCGCTGACGGCGTTCTGGGCGGATCAGGGTTGCGTCGTCCAGCAGCCTTACGACGTGGAGGTCGGCGCCGGTACGATGCACCCGGAAACGTTCCTGCGCGTCCTGGGTCCGGAACCCTACCGGGCGGCCTACGTGCAGCCGTCGCGCCGACCGGCCGACGGCCGGTACGGCGAGAACCCGAACCGGCTCGAGAAGCATCACCAGCTCCAGGTCATCCTGAAGCCGCCCCCGGACGACATCCAGATGCTCTACCTGGAGTCCCTGCGCGCGATCGGCATCGACCTCGAGGCCCACGACGTCAAGTTCGAGGAGGACAACTGGGAATGGCCCATGGGGGGGGCGGTCGGCGTGGGATGGCAGGTGATGCTGGACGGACAGGAAATCACGCAATTCACCTACTTCCAGCAGACGGGCGGCCTGGAACTGTGGCCGATATCGGGCGAGATCACCTACGGCCTCGAACGCATCTCGATGTGTCTGAACGACGCGGAGAACGTCTTCGACCTGCCGTGGAACGAAGTGTTGTCCTACGGCGAGGTCCGCCGCCGGGAGGAGTTCGAGTTTTCCCGATACTACTTCGAGCGGGCCGACATCGAACGCTGTTACCGGATGCTCGCCGACTACGAGGCCGAGGCCGCCCGGTCCATCGAAGACGGGCTGGTCCTGGCGGCCTATGACTGCTGCCTCCGGTGTTCCCACCTCTTCAACGTCCTGACCGCCCGCGGGGCCGTCAGCGCGACCGAGCGCGTCGACATCATCGGGCGTGTCCGGGTGCTGCTGGGCGCGGTTGCGAGCGCGTACGTGGACAGCCGCCGGGAACTGGGTTTTCCGTTGCTCGGGGAAACGCGGTGAGCCGGGAGTTCCTGCTCGAGGTCGGGTGCGAGGAGATCCCCGCCCGCGCCATGGGGCCGGCGCTGGACGAGCTGGAGCGCCGGTTTCGCGCGTTGCTCGAGGAGGGGAAGCTGTCCTTCGACGGCGTCGAGACCTACGGCACGGCCCGCCGGCTCGTCGTTCGCGCAACGAACCTGGCGCAGGCGCAGGACACCGTCACCACGCGCACGCTGGGTCCGCCGGCCAGCATCGCGTTCACCGACGGCCGGCCTTCGAAGGCGCTCGAGGGGTTCGCCCGCAAGTCGGGACTCGGCGTGGACCAGCTCGAGGTCTTCGAGACCGAGCGCGGTCCCTACGTCGGCTTCGAATCGGAAACCGGCGGTCGGCCGGCGCGGGAAATCCTCGCCGACGCCGTACCGGCTCTGATCGGTTCGTTGACGTTCCCCAAGTCGATGTACTGGAACGAACCGGGCCGGGAATTCGCGCGGCCGATCCGATGGGTCGTCGCGCTGCTCGGCGGAGGCGTCGTCGAGATGGAGTTGTTCGGCGTGCCGGCCGGCGCCGCCACAGCCGGGCATCGCGTTCTGGGCCGTCCCGCGATTCCCGTCGAGAACTTCGACGACTACGTCCGGAAACTCGAAACCAACGGCGTCATCGTTTCGCAACACGACCGACGGCGGAAGATCCGCCGCGAGCTGGAGGCCGCGTGCGCGTCCCTCGGCGGCCGTCTTTGCCCGGACGAGGGCCTGCTGGAGGAAGTCGTCTACCTCAACGAGTTGCCCTCGGTCGTCGCCGGCCGGTTCGACGAGCGTTTTCTCCGCCTGCCGCGCGAGGTCTCGGTCACCGTGATGCGGGAGCATCAGAAGTACTTCGCCGTCGAGGGCTCCGACGGCGTGTTGCTGCCGTGTTTCCTGGGAGTCATGAACACGGGCGCGGACCCGAAGGGATGGATCCGGAAGGGGCACGAGCGCGTCCTGGAAGCCCGCCTCCGCGACGCCCTCTTCTTCTGGGACGCCGACGTCCGGAGGACGCTCGCCGAGCGGGTGGACGACCTGGAATCGCTGACCTTCCACCGAAAGCTGGGAAACTACCGCGAGAAGGTCCGGCGCATGGGGCGCCTCGCCGGGCGCGTGAACGAACTGACCGGGGCGGGCGTGGACGCGGACGCGCTGACGGCCGCGGTCGCCTGGTCGAAGTCCGATCTGACGACGGACCTGGTCGGCGAGTTCGCCGATCTCCAGGGGATTGCCGGCGGACTCTACGCCGAGCGCGAGGGCCAGCCGGCGTCCGTGTGGAAGGCGATCTACGACCAGTACCGTCCCGCGGGGCTGGACGACCGTTCGCCGGAAACGGCCTCGGGCGCCGTGCTGGCCCTCACCGACCGCCTGGACACGCTGTTCGGCTGTTTTTCCGTCGGGTTGACACCCCGGGGATCGGCCGACCCGTTGGCGCTTCGCCGCGATACGCAGGGCGTCATCAAGATCCTCCTGGACCACCGGCTGCCGTTCTCCATGGCATCGGCCATCGAGTTCGACGGCCGGCTCGCCGGCGAGGACTCGAAGACGTTTCTGGAGTTCTACACCGACCGATTGCGGCACGTTCTCGGCAAGCGGGGCTTCGCTTACGACGAGGTCGAGGCCGTTCTGGCGACGGGCGCCGACGACCCGGCCGATGTCCTGTCCCGCGTCGAGGCCGTGCGCGCGGTTCGGGAGAGTCCGGAGATGGCCGCGATTGCCGGGGCTTTCAAGCGAATCAAGAACATCCTGAAGCAGGCCGGCGCCGCGGCCCGAACCGGCGCCGTCGACGCGCGGGACATGGAACCGGAAGAGGCGGCCCTGGCCGAGCGGGTGGCGGCGCTGGGACCGCGGGTCCGCGAACTGTCGGCCGCCGGCGCCTACCGGGAAGCGCTGGGAGAGATGGCGGCGCTTCGGCCGGTCCTGGAGTCCTTCTTCGAGGCCATTCTCGTCATGCACGCCGACGCGGACATCCGGGCGCGGCGGCTGTCCCTGCTGCGGGAACTCTCCGAGACCTTCCTGAAGGTGGCCGACGTCTCCGAGATCGTCGTGTCCGGCTGAGGCGCCCGTCGGGCGCGTTCAGCGGCTCTTCTCGAGCGCCTCGATCCGCCGGAGCAGTTCCGGCAGGCGCTTGAACACGGCCGAGGAGCGGAGCCAACGCTTGTTGTCGAAGCCCGGTGAGCCGGAGATCGTGGAGCCGTCCTCGACGTCGCCGGGGATTCCGGTCTGGCCGGTGGCGACGACGCGGTCGCCGATCTCGAGGTGCCCGACGACGCCGACCTGACCGGTGAGGATGCAGCTCCGGCCCACGACGGTGCTTCCCCCCAGCCCGACCTGCGCGCACAGGAGCGTGTCCTCGCCGACGACGGACGCGTGGCCGATCTGCACCAGGTTGTCGATCTTGGCGCCCCGCCGGATGCGCGTTTCCCCGATCGTGCCGCGGTCGACGGTGGTATTGGCCCCGATCTCCACGTCGTCCTCGATGACGACCACCCCGGACTGCAGGATCTTGTGCCACCTCTCGTCGTCCATCTTGGCGAAGCCGAAGCCGTCGGCGCCGATGCGGACCCCGTCCTGGAGGATCACGTTGCGGCCGATCCGCGTGTATTCGCGAATCGATACGTGGGAGTGCGTCCGGAAGTCGTCGCCGATCCGGCAGCCCCTTCCTATGAACGTGAACGGCGCCAGCGTGGCCCGGTCGCCGATCGCGGCGTCGTCCTCGATGACCACGTACGGCCCGATCGCCGCGTCTCGGCCGAGGGTCGCCGTTTCGGCGATTCGCGCCGTGGGATCGATCCCGCGCCGGGGCGCGGGAGGCGTGTAGAACAGCTCGATCGAGTGCGCGAAGGCCAGATACGGATTCGACGTCCGGAGCGTGGGGCACGGGAGCGGCTCGAAGTCCTCGTCGACGATGACCGCGCCGGCCCGTGTCGCCCGGGCCCGGGCGACGTACTTGCGGTTGGAGACGAAGGCCAGATCCGAGGCGCCGGCGTCCTCGACGCCGCGGACACCGGTGATTTCGACATCCGCGTCGCCTTCGAGGCGGCAACCCAACGCCTCGGCGATTGCACCCAGTCTCATCGCGCGCCCGCCCGCGTACGCTTCCGACACGGGCTGCTAGTATAGCAGGGTGTCGGAACATCGTGCGCTCGTCGGCCCGGCCTCCCTGATCGCGTCGATCACGGTCGTGAGCCGCGTCGCCGGAATGTTCCGCGAAACGCGGATCGCGGCTCTCCTCGGTGCCGACGACGCCAACGACGCGTTCATCGCCGCCTACCGGATTCCGAACATGCTGCGGCGGCTCGTCGGCGAAGGCGCCGTCAGCGCCGCGTTCGTTCCGACCTTCTCGAAGTACCTCCAGGGCGAAGGGCGCGACCAGGCGTTCCGTCTCGCCAACGCCGTCCTGACGCTGCTGACCCTGGGCCTGGCCGTCGTCGTCGTCATCGGAGTCGTGTTTTCCGAGTGGCTCGTCCCGCTGTTGGTGGCCGGCTTCCGGGACACGCCCGGGAAGATGGAGCTGACGGCCGAGTTGAACCGGATCATGTTCCCCTACATCCTGCTGGTCAGCGCGTCGGCCATGGCGATGGGCATCCTCAACAGCCTCGGCCGGTTCGCGGCCCCCGCGTTCGCTCCGGTGCTGCTCAACCTGGCCATCATCGCGTTTTCGTACGCGACGGGCGCGTTTGCGACGCCGGAGCGGGCACTGGCCGTCGGCGTCATCGTCGGAGGTGTCGCCCAGATCGCGGTCCAGGTGCCCCAGATGCTGTCCGGCGGATGGCGATTCCGGCCCGCCCTCGACTGGCGTCATCCGGGGGTGCGGAAGGTGCTGGCGCTGATGGGGCCGGTGGCCGTGGGGGTGGGCGTGGTGAACGTCAACGTCGTGGTCGGCACGCTGTTCGCCTCCGTCATCGGGGAAGGCGCCGTCAGTTGGCTCCACTTCTCGGATCGCGTGATGGAACTCGTGCTGGGCGGATATGCGATCGCCATCGCCACGGTCATCGTGCCCATGATGTCTCGCCAGGCCGACGCCCGCCGGATGGAGGAGATGAAGCGGACGTTGAACTTCGCGATGCGCCTCGTCCTTTTCATCACCGTACCGGCGACCATCGGGTTGATCGTGCTGCGCGTTCCGATCATTCAGGTGTTGTTCGAGCGCGACGAGTTCGACGCGTCCGACACGTCCATGACCGCCTACGCGCTTCTCTTCTATGCGATCGGCCTCTCCGCGTTCGCGCTCGTCAAGATCGTCGCTCCGGCCTTCTATTCCATGCAGGACACGAAGACCCCGGTGTGGATCGCGTTCTTCGCGATGCTGCTGAACATCGTCTTCAACGCCGTCTTTCTGGGACCGCTCCAGGTCGGCGGCCCGGCCCTGGCGGCCTCGATGGCCGGCGTCTTCAACGCCATCGCGCTCGTCGTCGTGTTCAGGCGCCGGGAAGGGGCTCTCGGAATCCGCGCCGTCGGATCGTCGATGATTCGATTCCTGGCGGCCTCGGCGGCCCTGGGTCTGGCCGCCCACTGGCTGATCCACCGCCCCGGTTTCTACTTCGATGAGCCCTTCTCGCAGCGCGCGATGGCGCTGGCGTTGACCATCGGGCTGGCGACGGCCGTGTATTTCGGCGTGGCGGCGCTCCTGGGCGCCCGGGAGATCGGCGAGCTGCGCGACGTGCTTCGGCCGGGGGGCGGGCGCGCCCGATGACGAACGACGCGTGGGTGGACCGGTTCACCCAATACCTGCGCATCGAGAAGGGACTCGCCGGGAACACGCTGTCGGCCTACGGGCGTGACCTGGCGCTGTACCTGGATTACCTGGACGGCCGCAGCCTGGGCGCCGTCGAGCCGGACGTCGTCTCCGGGTTCATCGGCTACTTGAACCGTCGCGGCCGGCAGGCGCGGTCAGCCGCGCGGGCGCTGAGCGCGGTTCGCGGCCTGCATCGGTTCCTTGAGCTGGAGGGCGCCGCCGAACGGAATCCCGCCGCCGCCGTCGATCCGCCCAAGGCGTGGAGCCGGCTGCCGCGCTTCCTGACCCTGGACGAGGTGGATCGACTGCTCGCCGCTCCCGACGCCGAGACCCGGTTCGGGCTGCGCGACCGGGCCATGCTGGAGGTTCTCTACGCCACCGGGCTCCGTGTTTCCGAGTTGGTGGGGTTGACGCTGGACGGTGTGGATCTCGACAATGGGTACATCCGCTCGATGGGCAAGGGCGGCAAGGAACGCGTCGTTCCGCTGGGAGAATCGGCCGTTCAGGCTGTCCGGGAATACCTGGGCGAGGGCCGCCCGCCGTCGACGAGCCTTTTCCTGTTCTTGAATTATCGAGGAAAGCGGTTGACGCGGGCCGGTTTCTGGTTGATTCTGAAAGGTTACGGCGAGCGCGCGAAGATTCGCAAGCGGATCACGCCGCACATGCTTCGTCACTCCTTCGCGACGCACCTGCTCGACAGGGGCGCCGATCTCAGGTCCGTGCAGTTGATGCTGGGGCACGCGGATATTTCGACAACCCAGATCTACACGCACGTGGTTCGGGAGCGGCTGAGGCGAATCTACCTGAACCACCATCCTCGAGCCTGAACAGGGTGACGGTTGAGAAACGGTCCGCGGACCGCGATGGTACCAATACGTGCCATCAGGAGAAGTTTCAGTGAGCAACAGACGACAACTGTTCACCTCCGAATCGGTGACCGAGGGGCATCCGGACAAGGTTTCGGATCAGATTTCCGACGCGATCCTGGATGCCCTGATCCAGCAGGACCCGATGAGCCGGGTCGCGTGCGAGACGATGGTCGCGACCGGTTTCGCGATGGTCGCCGGCGAGATCACGACCAAGGCGGTGGTCGAGTACGAAAAGGTCGTCCGCCGGACGATCGAGGAGATCGGGTATACCGACGCCGCCTACGGGTATGACTTCAAGACGTGCGCCGTCATGAACGCGCTCGGCAAGCAGTCTCCCGATATCGCGATGGGGGTGGACACCGGAGGCGCGGGCGACCAGGGCATGATGTTCGGATACGCGACCAACGAGTCCCCTGAGCTCATGCCCACGCCGATCCTGCTGGCCCACAAGTTGACCCTCCAGCTCGCGAAGGTCCGCAAGGACGGCACCCTCCCGTACCTCCGACCCGACGGCAAGTCGCAGGTGTCGGTCCAATACGAGGGTGACACGCCCCTCCGCTGCGACACGGTCGTGATCTCCACGCAGCACGACCCCGACGTCAGCCAGCGGAAGATTCGCGCCGACGTCATCCGGCACGTCATCAAGGCGGTGGTTCCCGAGCACCTGCTCGATCGCCGGACCCGGTATCACGTCAACCCGACGGGACGATTCGTCGTGGGCGGTCCCCAGGGAGACTGCGGCCTGACGGGGAGGAAGATCATCGTCGACACGTACGGCGGCATGGGCCGGCACGGCGGCGGGGCCTTTTCGGGGAAGGACCCGACCAAGGTGGACCGTTCGGCCTGCTACATGGCGCGATACGTGGCCAAGAACGTCGTGGCCGCCGGTCTGGCCGATCGGGCCGAGATCCAATTGGCCTACGCCATCGGCGTCGCCGATCCGGTCTCTGTCCGCGTCGACGCCTTCGGCACGGGCCACGTGCCCGATACCCGCATCGAGGACGCCGTCCGGGAAGTCTTCAAGCTGACGCCTCGCGGCATTATGGAATCCTTGAAATTGCGTCGTCCAATCTATACAAAAACAGCGAGTTATGGACATTTCGGACGTGAAGTCAAGGAGTTCACCTGGGAGAAGACGGACAAGATCCGGGCGCTTCAGAAAGCCGTGAAGTCGTAGGGCGGGGGGTCAGGTCCGGACCTTCAGGAGCAGCCAGAAACCGCTCGAACCGAAGATCAGGTTGGGGAACCATGCGGCGATGATCGGCGAGAGCCGGTTCAGCCCGCCGAGCTTGTCGAAGACCTCGAAGGCGCCCCAGTAGCCGATCCCGATCACGATGGACAGGCCGATCCCGTAGAAGGCGCCGCGCCGTCCCGTGGTGAACGAGAACGGGACGGCGATGACGGCCATGATCAGCGTGACCAGCGGGAACGAGAGCTTGCGATAGAGGTCTACCCGCAGGCTGCTGACGTTGAAACCGCTCATCGCCAAGTCGTCGATGTACTCCCGGAGCTCCCGGTAGTTCATCTGTGAAGCCAGCCGGACTTCCTTCTTGAAGTGCTCGGGTGCGTCCCGCATCGCCGGGAACTCCCGCGTTTCGAACGGCTCGTAGGCGTCCTCTCCCGCGGGTCCGACCGAGCGCTTCCAACCGTTCTCGAAGCCCCACGTCCGCCCGTCCCAGACCGCGCGGGACGCGTAGGTCCATTCCTCGAGCGCGAACGTGGCCGGGCTGAACGAGAAGACCATCAGGTCGTAGAAGATGTTCTCGTCGGGATCGAAATATACGTAGTAGTAGATCCGGTCGTCGGAGCCCGCCATCCAGTTTCTCTGTGGGTCCCGGTAGCTCTGTTCGGCCCGCCCCTTGATCGTGTTCCTGTAGAAGTCCTGTTGCCGGTTGGTATACGGCAGCAGGAAGTCCTGGAGAAAGTACGTCCCGACCGACAGTAGTCCTCCCATCACGAGCAGGGGCACGCACATCCGGTAGAGGCTGACGGCGCCGGCCTTGACGGCCAGGGTCTCGTTGGACTTCGTCAACATGCCCAGGCTGATCAGGACGGCCACCAGAACGGCCAGCGGGCACACCCAGTAGAAGATCTGGGGCAGGAGAAAGAAGAAATAGCTGGCGACGACACCCGGGCCCGTGTCGTTGCGGACGATGTCGGAAAGCAGCTCGAACAACGTGACCACGATGAACAGCGAGACGAAGATCACCAGCACCAGCGCGAAGAACGTCCAGAAGGAGCGGAGTACGTAGACGTCCAGAATGCGGAACCACGTGGGATGCGCGCGCGGCGCGCGCCCTGGAGGCGTGCTCGCCGTGCGCGGCGCGCGGGCGAGGGTCGACAGGAGCCGCGCGCCGCCGTCGAGGAGCACGTCCGGGAATCGGCTCCGGTTCTCGCGGCCCGACCGCCACAGCAGGACGATCCCCAGCAGCGCGAATACCAGGTTGGCTCCCCAGGTCCCCGCGAACGGCGACATCTGAGCGTCTTCGGCGACCCGCGTGCCGCCGATGAAGAGCATGTAGTAGGCCAGCATCAGGACGGCGCTGATCACCAGGCCCATGGAACGCCCCCCGCGGCGCGTCCGCAATCCGAGAGGAAACGCGATAAGGGCGAAGGCCAGGGCGGCGAAGGGCATGGCGAGGCGGCGGTGGAACTCCACCTCTTCGGCCTCGGTCGCCGATCTCTCCCGAATCCGGTCCCACAGCACCGCCGTCGGAGTCCGCAGCGTGTCCTCCGGTCCCGGGACGTCGCCCGACACTGTCGGAACCCGAGGCAGCGGAATGGAATGGGACGCGAAACGGGAATACGTGTAGCGGTTCTGCGCAAGCCGGGACACGCCGTGCGTGCTCCCCGACGTCAACGTGAGTTCGTATCGACCGTCGGTTCCGTCTCCGGTCAGCCGTCCGGACTCGGCGACGATGATCTCGGTTTCGTCGGGGTCTTGAACGTTGGCGAGCAGGACGCTGCGCCAGTCGCGGCCGTCGGGCGAGACGTCCGGAACGTAGAGGACCCAGTCCTCGAGTTCTTCGTTGAACACGCGGGGGTGCAACTCGAGCGCCGCCTGGCGGGTCGCGACGTCGGCGGTCCAGGCCTGGAGCCGGGTGACGCTGGCGGGCGCGATCCAGATCGACAACGCGAGGTTCACGGCCCACGCCAGGACGCCCAGGGCCAGCACCGGGCGAACGATGGCGGCGGTCGAGAAGCCCGCGGCGCGCAGCGCGACGCTCTCGCTGTCGGAGGACATGCGTCCCAGCCCGGTCAGGACCCCGACCAGCACGGCGGTCGGGATCGTGAACGTCAGGGCGGAGGGCGCCAGCATCCGGATCAACTCCCACAACTCCGCCGGGCTCGGCGACCACCGGAGGACGAGCTCGAGCAGCGCGCTGATCTGGCGGCCGACGAGGATGCCCGTCAAGGCGAGCAAGGCGATGAGCGTCGGCGCGAGGATTTCGCGGAAGATGTATCGGTCGATGCGATTCATGACACGGCTTCGGCAAGGGCCGCGTCGAGATCGGCATACCGAAACTCGTAGCCGGCGGACAGGGCCCTGGAAGGGATCACGCGCTGTCCGGTCGCCAGGATGTCGGCGAAGCCGCCGAACAGAACCTTCAGTCCGACGACGGGGATTGGCAGGACGGCGGGCCGGTGGAGCGCCCGTCCCAGCGCGATGGAGAAAACCCGGTTCGTGACCGGTTCGGGAGCCGTTGCGTGGACCGGTCCGGTGA
>JAJEDW010000105.1 GCA_022821265.1 Acidobacteriota bacterium | reverse complement strand
CCTTGTGCGTGCCGGGATTCTCGCCCGGCGCCCAGATCCAGACCCCGGCTGCGACCATCACCGCCGTCGTTCCGTCCTCGTTTGGGATCGACGGGTCGGCGCCCGTCTCCAGGAGGACGCGACTCAACGGGACGTCGTCCGACTTGGCCGCCATCAGGAAGGGCGTCGAGCCGATCCGGTTCAGCATGTTCCGGTTCCCGTCCCGGGGCTCGGCCGTCATCCGGCGGTTGACGTCGGCGCCGGCGGCGGCCAGCTTCCGGACCAGCTCCAGGCTGTCCAGGTTGCCCGTCGCGGGCGGGCCGGGCATGTTGAACCCGGCGTTCGGCCGGCGGGACCATGCGATCTGGTGCAGCGCGGTCCAACCCTGGGCGTCGGCGTCGGGATCGGCCCCGGCCTCGAGCAGGAAGCCGGCGAGCTCGTAGTGCGCGTTCCACAGGGCCAGGATGAGAGCGCTCATCCCGTCCGGGAGGGTCTGGTCCACGTCGGCGCCGGCGTCGAGCAGCGCGCGCGCGGCGTCGACGTGCCCCGCACGGACGGCGAACAGGAACGGCGTCATCTCGCCGCCGTCGGAGGTCGCCTCCAGTTCCGCGCCGCCCTGAACGAGCGCCGCGATCGCGCCGGCGTTGTTCTCCGCCGCCGCCCACATCAGGGCCGTCTGGCCTCTCCAGTTCTCGCGCGCGTCGGGATCCGCGCCGGCCTCGAGAAGCACTTCGACGACCTCGACAACGCCGGTCCGCGCCGCGGTCATCAGCGCGGTCTCGCCCCCGGGCGACGCCGTGTTCGCATCGACGCCGAATGCGAGCAGGCGGCGAACGATCGCGGCGTTCCCGTTCGTGGCCGCCAGGTGCATGGGGGTAATCCCGAGCCGGTTCGCCGCCGCGGGATCGGCGCCGGCGTCGAGCAGCGCGGCGGCCATTTCGACATCGTCGTTCACGACGGCCCAGTGAAGCGGTGTCGTCCCATCGGCGTCCGAGGGATTCGCGTCGGCGCCGGCGTCGAGCAGCGCCCGCGCGGCGTCGAGGTCCGCCGTGCGCACGGCGTCGATGAGCGCGCTCTGGCGCGCCTCGGCGGCCACGCCGAGGCCCAGGAGCCACACGGCCGCGAGCGTTCCGATCCGAGGACGCATGCTACAACCGGCCGGTGCTGTCGCCGAGCGATTCCGCGTGAACGCCGACCTGGTCCAGCATCGTGAGCAGTAGGTTGGTCATCGGCGTCTCCTCGCGCAGCACCGCGTGCCGCCCGCCCGCCAGAGAGCCCGTTCCGCCGATGACGGCCAGCGGCAGATCGTAGTGGGCGTGCACGTTGGGATTGCTGAGCCCGGCGCCGTAGAGGAACAGGGAGTGCTCCAGCAGTGTACCGCCGCCTTCCGGGGTGTCGTCCAGCGCCCGGAGGAACTCGCTGAACAACGTCGCCTGGTAGACGCCGAGACGGGAGTATTTCTCCAGCTGCTCGGGCCGGTCGCCGTGGTGCGAAAGGCCGTGATGCCCCTCGGTGATGCCGATCTCCGGATAGACGCGGAAGTTCAGCTCGCGTCCCAGCATGAAGGTGACCACGCGGGTCAGGTCCGCCTGGAAGGCCAGCCGTTGCAATGCGTACATCAGCCGCACATGGTCGCCGAACTGATCGGGAACGCCTCGCGGACGGTCCAGCGTCGGAAGCGGGGCTTCGGAGCGTCCGCCCGACCGCTGGATCCTCCGCTCCACCTCCCGTACCGAGTCCAGGTATTCGCCGACGCGTCCGCCGTCGGCCGGTCCCAGTACGCGGCCGAGCCGGTTCAGGTCGTCGAGGACCGAGTCCAGAAGGCTCCCGTCCTGGCGCGCCTGCCGGGCGCGCTGCTCGGGCGTGCCGCCGTCGCCGAACAGGCGTTCGAAGACGATCCGCGGGTTGTTTTCCGTGGGGAGCGGCGTCGTGGGCGAGCTCCACGCCAGCGTGTTCAGGTAGGCGCAACTGTAGCTGTTCTCGCATTGCCCGGCCAGGAAGTTGAGGTCGATCGCGAGCTCGATCGAGGGCAGGGGGGTCGCGGCCCCGAGCCGAGCCGCCGCGATCTGGTCCGCCGAGGTGCCGTTGCGGATGTCGGCGCCTTCGGTGCGCTTCGGATGGACGCCGGTCAGCCAGCTGCTCGTCCCGCGCGTATGGTCGCCGTTGGCCCCGTCGTCGTGCGCGTCGGCCTGGTGCTGGGCCAGGCCGCTGATGACCCGCAACCGCTCGCGGAACGGTTCCAGCGGCTCGAGGATCGGCGAGAACTCGAAGTCGGCGCCTTCGCCGGCCGGCGTCCAGTAGTCGATGCCGGAGAAGTTCTTGGACACCCCGTTGGGCATGTACACGAAGCCGATGCGGCGAGGAGCGGCGTCCCTCGCCTGGGCCGCGGCCCCGACGGCCGGCGCCATCGCCTCCAGAAGCGGAAGCGCGACGGCGGCTCCCGCGCCGCGCAGCAGGGTGCGGCGGTCGAGCGATTTATTCGTGATGAACATGACAGAACTGAGCCTCATTCATTCCGCCGCCTCCGGTCCCGCCTTCCGCATCCGGAACGGCACGCTCCGGACGATGCCCGCGATCAGCGACTGCATCCGGTAATCGTCGCCGGCCGCCGCCCGGACGATCTCGCGGACCGCGGGCCGGTCGTGGTATTCGAGTCCCCGTCCCAGCGCGTATGTCAGCATCTTCTCGGTCAGGGTGACGATGAACAGATCCGATGACAGGAGGGCTTGCCGCAACCCCTCGGCGCCTTCGAACGGCGTGCCGTCCGGGAGCGCGCCGGCCGCGTCTATGGCGGCCCCGGTCTCTTCCAGCGTGCGCCACTTGCCGGTCGCGTCGAAGTTCTCCAGCGCCAGCCCGAGCGGGTCCATCATGGCGTGGCAGCTGGCGCAGACGGGATTCGCGCGGTGGGCGGCCATCCGGTCCCGGATCGAGAGCACGGCGCCCGACGTGTCGGCCGGCTCCAGCTCGGGCACCATCGGCGGCGGGTCCGGCGGCGGCGACCCGAACAGGTTCTCCAGGATCCACTTGCCCCGAACCACGGGCGAGGTCCGGTCCGGATACGAGGTGACCGTCAGGATGCTGCCGTGCCCGAGCAACCCGGAGCGCCCCGCGCCGGCGTCCAGCGTCACGCGCCGGAAGTGGCTCCCCTTGATGTTCGGAACGCCGTAGTGGACGGCCAGCCTCTCGTTGAGGAACGTGTAGTCGGCCCCGAGAAGGTCCCGCGCGCTCCGGTCCTCCCGGACCACGCTCTCGAAGAACAACTCGGTCTCGCGCCGGAATCCCTGCCGGAGCGCGTCGTCGAAGTCGGGAAAGCGGTACTGCACCGGGACCGCCGCTTCCAGGTTCCGCAGGAAGAGCCACTGGCCCGCGAAGTTCTCGACGAAGGCGTCGAACCGTTCGTCGCGGATCATGCGCCGGATCTGGGCGTCCAGCACGGCGGGCTCGGAGAGGCGTCCGGCTTCGGCGAGGTCCAGGAGCGCATCGTCGGGAATGCTGCTCCAGAGGAAGAACGACAGCCGCGACGCCAGCTCCACGTCGTCGATCGAATACACGTCGCCCGGCGCGGCGTCCGGGGGGTCCGCCGTCACCCGGAACAGGAACTCCGGGCTGACCAGGAGTCGGCGCAGGCCGTGCTCGATCCCGTTGTCGAAGCCGCCCTCGCCGCGGCCCCGGCGGAAGAACTCGAGCAGGGGTTCCAGGTCCGCGCCGGTGACCGGCCGGCGATAGGCGCGCCGCGCCAACGTCCCCAGGATCCGCTCGGCGCAGGCGGCTTCCGCGTCCGCCGCCGCGTCGGGGCCGGGGCGGCACACGAAGATCCGCCGCCGGGACGCCGTGTCGCCCGGACCGGTCGGATCGTACGGGCCGCTGATCTCGACGCTGCGCAGGTAGTTGCCCAGTCGCGACTCCGGGATGTTGACGCCTCCCGGATACGGCCGGAAAAAGGGAAGACGCGCCGTCTCGGCCACGGCGGACGTGAGCTTGACGAAGGCGGCCTGCACGTCGCGCGTGCCGGCCTGGACCGGGACCCGGATTTCCCATTCGCGGTCGATGCGGTTGTGCGCCGCGCGCTCCTCGCGGGTGAGGCGCGGCCCACGGCGGGCCACCTGGCTGATCTGCGGCTCCTTCCCCTGGGCCGACGCGTCGTCGGACGACGGCTCGGGAGGCGGCGCGGGTATCGGCTCGATCGTGAACACGTGCACGCGCTCGCCGTCGATGCTGATTTCCAGGTGCTGGGGTTCCGGGTAGTAGGGCAACGACTCGTTCAGGTCGCGCGTCAACTCCACGCGGATCGTGTACTCGGCGTCCATGGGGAACGTGTAACGGATCCGCGCGCCGCCGCGCGTGCCCAGCGACAGGCCCGTCAGGTGCGCGTCCTGCGACAGGTCGTCGGCGATGCGGTAGTAGTCGATGCTGGGGAAGGGCGGCGGCGTTCCCACGGCCATCCGGCCGATCCTGCGGGCCGCGGCCAGGTAGCGCTCCATCAACGTGGGCGACATGCCGAGGACCCCGGCGATGTTGTCGAAGCCGTAGCTGGCGTCGTCGGCCGGCAGCCATGCCGACGGGTCGACGTCCAGGTCCAGCAGGTCGCGGATCGCGTTCCGGTACTCGGCCCGGTTCAACCGGTGCAGCGCCTCGGTCCGGCCCGGATCGGGATCGGCGGCCGCGGCCCCATCGAGCGCGTTCTCGACGAAGGCGACGAAGCCGTCCCGGACGGCCGCCTCCGGCCGCCGCGCCCCCAGGGGCGGCATCTGTCCCGCGCGGACCTTGCGGACAACGCGTTCCCACGCCTCGGCGTCGCTCGCGACGTCGACCAGGTCGAGCGCGTCCAGGGCGATCGGCACGGCGCCGAGATCGAAACGTTCCGTGGTATGGCAGCCCACGCAGTAGGTGTCGATCAGGGCCGCGTGCGGGGACGGGTCTCGGGGTATTTGCTGGGCGCCCGCGGACAGGGGCGCCCACGATCCGACGGCGGCGCATGCCGCGATCCAACGTGCGATCGTCATGGTGGCCGTTTCTCGGCGCGCTTTCGGGGCCGTGCGTCGGCCGTGAACCGGGGGCGTCGCCAGCGCCCGAAATGCGTCTCCGGATTATACCGGGCGTCCGGTTGCCGGGTCCGGGAATTTTTGCCCCAGCGCGCTGTTCCGTCTCGCGGGCCGCCGATCACGCGTCGCCTTGACACGTGTCGCGCTCGGCGCGTACGCTGACCGGTCGGCCTCCGCAACCGACCGGGTGGAGGCACTTCTCACATGGCAGCGAACCAGGAGAGCGCAATGGTGGCGGCCCGCCGGGGATGGGAGCATCCGGCGTTCATGGGGGTGGCTCGCGTCGCGGTCCTGTACGGCTTCTGGCTGTTGCTCTCGGGGCATCTCGAGATCCATTTCCTGGTCCTCGGATTGCTGAGCGCGGTCCTGGCGGCGTGGATGACGCAGGGACGCTTGCGGCCGGCCCGCACGGAGCGCTTCGAACCCGTGCCGGCGAGTTTCCGCTGGCTTCTGGCCTCGCTGGCAAGATTCGTCGGATACCTGCCGTATCTCGGCTATCAGATCGTGCGCTCGAACCTGGAGGTGGCGTATCTGGTTCTGCATCCGCGCCTGCCCATCTCGCCGCGCCTGGTCGAGTTCGAGACGCCGCTGAAGATGGAACCCGCGCAGGTGCTGCTGGCGCAGTCGATCACGCTGACGCCGGGCACCATCACCGTCGACGTGCGGCACGGCCGGTTTCTCGTGCACTCACTGTACCCGGGTTCGGCCCAGGGACTGACCAAGGGCGACATGCCCCGGAAGGTGGGCCAGGTCTTCGGAACGACGGCGTCGGTCCAGTCCCGCGGCCTGGTGCACGACGTGGACAACGTCGGCTGGTTCTACGAGGAGGACTGAGACGGGATGCTGATCGTCGTGGCCATGGCCGTGCTGGCCGTCACGATCGTGAACTTCTACCGCGTCATCGTCGGACCGACGCTGTTCGACCGCATGCTGTCGGCCAGCGTCATCGGAACGACCAACATCGTGCTCATCGCCCTCGTCGGTTTCATCTTCGAACGGCCGGAAATGTTCGTGGACCTGTCGATCGCCTACGCGCTGCTGAACTTCATCGGCACGGTCGCCATCGCGCGCTACCTCGAGTCGCAGAAGGACGGGGGACGGTGAGCGTCGTCGTCGGAAGCCTCCTCCTGTGGGCCGGCGTGTTCTTCATGGCCGTAACGGCCATCGGCCTGCTGCGTCTGCCCGACTTCTACTCGCGGCTGCACGCCGTTTCCAAGACCGAAACGCTGGGGTTGGCGCTGATCATGTTGGGCCTGGGGTTTCAGGGAGGCGTCAGCCTGGTCTTCGTCAAGCTCCTGTTGGCCGCGGTCTTCATCTTCGTGGCCGGACCCGCCTCGGCGCACCTGCTGGCGCGGGCGGCGGCCCGGTTGGGACACCACCCGTGGTCGCGGAAAGCGCCGGGGGCGGGTCCGCGCGCCGCCGACTCGGCGACATCCGGAGGGGACGCGACGCCGTGATCTGGGGAATCGAGTTGACGCTGTATTTCCTGTTGGTCCTGACGGCCGTCGTCGCCCTCGAGACCCGCGACCTTCTGGCCGCGGTGGTCGCGCTGGGGGTCTTCAGCGTCTTCACGGCCCTCCTGCTGGCGGTGATGGGCGCCGTCGACGTCGCGTTCACCGAGGTGGTGCTGGGCGCGGGCGTCACGGGCGTGCTCCTGGTGGCCGGAATCGCCCGGATGGATCGGAGTTCGGTCGATTGAGAGTCCTGTCCGCCATCACGATGCTCGGGTTCGCCGCGCTCGTCGTCTACGCGACGTCGGCGCTGCCGCCCCGGGGCGATCCCGATGCGCCGTCGCACCAGTATCTCTCGCCCTACTACATCGAGCGGAGCGCCGGCGAGGTCGGAACCCCCAACATCGTCACGGCCGTCCTGGGCGACTACCGCAGCTACGACACGCTGGGCGAAACCGCCGTGATCTTCACGGCCGGGGTCGCGCTCCTGATGGTCCTGGGGAGAGGCCGGAAACGTGACTGATCCGCACGGAAGCATCATCCTGAACTTCATCGCGCGGATCCTGATGATCCCGTTCATCATCCTGTATGCGTTCTACGTGCTGGTCCATGGCGAGGCCGGACCGGGAGGCGGATTCCAGGCCGGCGCGGTCCTGGCCGCCGCCGTCATCCTGTCCCGTCTCGCGCTGGGGCGGGAGCAGCGCATCGTCTCGACCGGTGGGCTGGTGACACTGGCCGTTGCCGGGCTGCTCGTCTACGCGTTGACCGGCGTGGCGCCGATGCTATTCGGCGGCGAATACCTGGACTACAGCCATCTCCCGGTGCCCAGCACGGACGGCATCGTGTTCGGGCAGGTGACCGTCCGCAGCGTCGGCGTGTTCGCCATCGAGCTGGGCGTCGCCATGGGCGTGATGGGCGTCCTGGGCGCGATGTTCGACTACCTCACGGGCGCGGAGTGGGGCGACACCGATGCTGGATGAGCTGCTCGGCCGGTATCCCTACTGGGCCACGGCCGTCCTGATGGTGATCGACCTTTACGGGATGCTCCTCAAGCACAGCCTGATCAAGAAGCTGGTCGGGTTGAACGTGTTCCAGGGCGCGGTCATCCTCTTCTTCATCGCCGGCAGCGAAAAGGCGGGCGCCACGGTCCCGATCCTCGTCGACGCGGGCGCGACCGACCCGGCCCTGTACGTCAACCCGCTGCCGCACGTCCTCATGCTGACGGCGATCGTGGTGTCGGCGGCCACCAATGGCCTGGCTCTCGCCCTGATGATCCGTATCTTCGAAGGCCACCGGACTCTGGACGAGCGTGAGATCCTGGAGCGCGCGCCTCGAACGTGACCCCGCACCTGCCCATTCTCATCATCCTGCCCCTGCTTCTCGGCGCGTTCGTCGTCACGCTCTGCGGCCTCTGGCGTCCGCGAACCGCGTTTCCCCTGGCCATTCTGGCCGTGGGCGCTTCGGCCACGGCCTCCGCCGCCGCTCTCGCCGAGACCGCGCGCGGCGGCGCCATCCGCTATGCGCTGGGCGGCTGGGCCCCGCCCGTCGGGATCGAGTACGTCGTCGACGGCGTCTCGGCGTTCGTCGCCTCCGTCGTCGCCGCCGTGGCGCTCCTCGTGCTTGCGGCCACGCGCCGGATGGCGGCGCGGGAGGTGGGCGACCGGCCCGGGCTCTTCTACGGCGCCGTGCTCCTGATGCTGACCGGCCTGCTCGGCATCGTCGTCACCGGCGACCTGTTCAACGTGTTCGTGTTCCTGGAGATCTCCTCGCTGGCCACCTACGCGCTCATCTTCATGGGTGGCGGCCGGGCCATGATCGCGGCGTTCCGCTACCTGATTGTCGGCACGCTGGGCGGCGCCCTGTACCTTCTGGGCGTCGGGTACCTGTACTTCTCGACCGGCACGCTCAACATGGCTGACACGGCGGCGCGCCTGCCGGAGATACTGGACTCCCCGGCCGTTCTGGCGGGCGCCGCGCTGATCTTCGCCGGACTGGGCGTCAAGATGGCCCTTGTTCCGCTTCACTGGTGGCTGCCCGACGCCTACAACTACGCGCCCGGCCCGGTGACGGCGTTGATGGCGCCGATCGCGACCAAGGTCGCCGCCTACGCCATGCTCCGGATGTTCCTGACCGTGTTTCCCGCCGGGTACCTGGCCGGCGCCACGCCGGTGGCCACGGTGCTTCTCGTCGTCGGCCTCGTGGGCGCGGTGGCCGGCGGCGCGGCGGCTTTCGCCCAGACCGACCTCCGGCGGATCCTGGCCTACAGCAGCATCGCGCAGATCGGGCTGATCGCCGCGGGCATCGGCCTGGCGAGCCCGCTGGCGGCCGCCGCCGCGCTGTTCCACGTGATGACCCACGCGGTGATGAAGGCGGCGTTGTTCCTTGCGGCCTACAGCGTGCGCTACCGGACGGCGGAGGTCGACATCGACCGGCTGGCGGGCATCGGGCGGGCCATGCCGTGGACCATGCTGGCGTTCACGGCGGCGGCGGTCTCGATGGTGGGCGTGCCGCCCACGGCCGGGTTCTTCTCGAAGTTCTATCTGGTGCAGGCCGGCATGGCCCAGGACATGTGGGGCGTGGCGCTCGTCGTCCTCCTCAGCGGCCTGTTGACCGCGGCCTACATGGTCCGGATTCTCGAGCGCGTCTACTTGCGGAAAGCCCCCGATGACGGAGCCGCGGCGGACGCGGCCGACCCGCCGGCCGACATGCTCTGGCCCGCGCTGGCGCTGGCCTCGGCGACCCTGGTCCTCGGCCTGGCGAACGTGCCGATCATGACCCGGCTGCTCATCCCGGCGGTGAGTCCGTGACGCCCCTGGTCGCCGTCGCGGTCCCGATGGCCGCCATCGTCCCGATCCTGCTCTCGGGCCGGCGTCCCAACCTGCGCGAGGCCTGGAGTCTGGCCGCGGCGCTGGCCACGGCCGGCGCCGTATGGTCGATGCTGTCGGGAACGCTCGCGGGCGAGCCGGCCGAGTCCGTGCTGTTCGAGCTGGCGCCGGGCGCCGCGATCGCGTTCCGGGCCGACGCCGCGGGCCTGCTGTTCGCCATGCTGGCGTCCGGCCTCTGGGTCGTGACGACCGTGTACTCGATCGGCTACATGCGGGCGCTGGAGGAGGGCCACCAGACCCGCTACTACGCCGCGTTCGCGTTGAGCGTCGCCTAGGCGCTCGGCGTCGCGCTCGCGGCGAACCTGGTGACCTTCGTCCTGTTCTACGAGCTGCTGACGCTGGCCACCTACCCGTTGGTCACCCACCACCAGGACGCCCCGTCGATCCGGGCCGGCCGCAAGTACCTGGCCTACACGCTGTCCGCCGGGCTGGCGCTGATCGCCGCGACGGCGTGGCTCCTGGCGCTGGACGTCGACACCACGTTCGCCGCGGGAGGCTTCCTGGGGGAGCTGGCCGGCCGCGGGGGCGTCTTGTGGGGTCTGTTCGCGCTGCTGGCGGCCGGCGTCGCGGTCAAGGCGGCCGTCATGCCGCTCCACTCGTGGCTGCCGTCGGCCATGGTGGCGCCGACGCCGGTTTCGGCGTTGCTGCACGCCGTGGCCGTCGTCAAGGCCGGGGCGTTCGGGTTCGTGCGCGTCATGGGATTCGTCTTCGGACCGGCGCTGCTGGCCGACATGGGGGCCGTGCACGTCGTCGCGGCGTTCGCCGCCGTCACGCTGACCCTCGGCTCGATCCTGGCGCTCGGCATGGACCCCCTCAAGCAGCGCCTTGCCTATTCCACGGTGAGCCACCTGTCCTACATCGTTCTCGGGACGGCGATCCTGGCGCCCGCGGCCTGGGTGGGCGCCCTGCTTCACATGGCCGCCCACGGGGTGACGAAGATCACGCTGTTCTTCTGCGCCGGCGCCATCCACGCCAACGCCCACAAGGACCGTGTCAGCCAGCTCGACGGCATCGGGTGGCGGATGCCGTGGACGATGGCGTCGTTCGCGGTTGCGAGCCTGGGGATGGCGGGTCTGCCGCCGTTCATGATGTTCGCCAGCAAGTGGCACCTCGGGACGGGCGCCGTCGACGCCGGCATGGTCCCGATCCTGGCCGTGTACGTGCTGAGCGGCGTCCTGAACGCGGCGTACCTGTTCCCGATCGTCTTCCGCGCGTTCCGCGCGCCGCCCGCCGGCGGTGGGGCCGCGCGCGCCGGCCGCGTCGACGAGGCGTCGGGCCTGATGGTGGTTCCGCTGACGCTCACGGCCGGTCTGGCCCTGGTGCTCGGGCTGGCCCCCGACTGGGCGTTCGGCTTCCTGGATCTGGCCCGGGAGGTCGCCTCGACGGTGACGGCGCCGTGACGCGGAGACTCCTGCGGGTTGGCTTGGCGGCCGCGGCCCTGGCGGCGGTGGCCGACGTGATCCTGATCCTGGGGGACCACCACGCCACGCCCCTCTGGGGCAGCGGCATGGTCGGCTACTGGCCCGCGTTCGCCGTGTTCTGGTTCCTGGTCTTCGTGTTCGGTTCCAAGTGGATCGGGAAGGGCGGCGTCCAGCAGCGCGAGGACTACTACTCCGGCAAGGGGGGACCGGACGATGGGTAGCCTCCCGCCCGGCCTGATCCTTCTCGGCGCCGCGGCGCTCATGCTCGTCCTGCCGCGGCGGCTGCGCGGCTGGGCCTTCGTCGCGGCGTTCGCGGCGGTCCTGGCCGGGCTCTTCCGCCTGGAGACCGGCGCCGCCGTTCGGTTCGAGTGGCTGGGCATGGAACTGACGCCGTTGCGCGTGGACGCGCTCAGCGTCGTGTTCGCCGCGGCGTTCGCCCTGATCGGCGTGGCCGGGGGCGTGTATGCGCTCCACATGCGCGAGCGCGGCCAGCAGATCGCGGCCCTGGCGTATGCCGGCGCCGCGATGGGCGTCCTCTTCGCCGGCGACCTCATCACGCTGCTGGTG
>JAJEDW010000026.1 GCA_022821265.1 Acidobacteriota bacterium | reverse complement strand
GTCCTCGAACCAGATGAAAAGCCGCGCGACGCCGTTCTCGCGGTAGATCCAGGTTTCCCGGAACACGCCGTCCACGGTTTCGCGGCTCTTCTGATGCGCCCGCCCCTTCGCCATGATCACCGTGGAGGCGTCCATGCCGATGATGACTTCCTGCGCGCGAACCGCTTCCTGGAACGCGTCGGGAAGCGACTCGACGCCCGAGTCCATGAAGTTCTGCTTGTTGAAGTCGAGCACGGGCGACAGGTACACCTTCAACGTGTCCGAGTCCAGGCCGGCCGGCGCCCGTCCGTCGAAGCGCAGAACGATCTTCGAGCCGGTCGCGGGTCGGTTGTCCTCGGGCCGGATGCGCCTCACCTGCGTGCCGCCGCTGAACGTGATCCGATCCATGATGCTGCGGCGAACGGTGCCGCCCTGGTTCAGTTCGACCTCGACCGTGTCGTCCCCGAATTCGATGCCGGTGATCGCCACCACGTCGCCGACTTCGATCGCGCGCCCCTCGAGCCGCAACTCCTCCCGGAGCTTCGCCTCGTCGACCTCCCCGTCGGCCGAAAGCTGGACACCCCGCGTTCCGAGCGGCATGACCGTGCGAGCCGCGGCGCTGTCGGCGATCATGGTGCGCAGGATCTCGAAGCGGTTGTCCTGCGACACCTGCGCCGCGGCGGATGCGGCGCCCGCCAACACCGCGGCGAGTCCCAATGTCCGGACGATCCTCACGGCAAAAAGTCTAGCAGCCTGTGCCGTCTCGCGCTAGTTTCCAAGACTGATCAGGTTCGCGAACAATCGATACGCGCCCGGAACGCCGGCCGGAAGCTGCCGGAAGAACGCCAAGCCGGTGTAGACGTAACGGCCGGCGCCGACTTCGGCCACGACCATGCCGCCGAGCTTCGGGTCCTCGCCGGGATCGTTCGATGCGAGCAACGGCGTGTACCGCGCGTCCCAGTCCCCCAGGAAATAGAGTCCGCGCTCCTGGACCCATCCGTCGAAATCGGAATCGACGATCCGGTTCGGCGCGTTGAGCGCCGGATGGTCCGGCTCGACGAACGTGACCGGCGCGTCTTCGACCGTCACCCGGTCATGCGGCCGGTTGATCGTGAAGGGATACGGACCGAACTGCGAATCCAGAATCTGGTACGTGTTGTACTGCACGAGGAGCGTGCCGCCGTTCTCGACGTAGTCGAGAAGCCGGCGATTGTGGGTGCGAAGATCCTCGCGCACGGCATAGGCCCGTATGCCCAGCACGATCGTGTCGTACACCGACAAGTCCCCCCGCGACAGTGCGTCCTCGTCCAGCAACGTGACCGGGATCCCGAGCTGGCGAAGCGCATCGGCCACTCCGTCGCCGGCGCCCTCGACATACCCGATTTCGTCCACCCGGCTGGCCACGTCGAAGACCTCGACCCGAGAGGCCGCCTCCGCGTAGATGTGCCGGGTTTCGATATGGGGATACGCCACGACCCGGTATCCCTCCCGGTACTCGGCGCCGTCCATGACGGCGCGGGCGCGGACCTGGAACCGGCCCGCCCGGTCCGGGACGTCGACGACGAACTGCAATGTGGCGGCCTCTCCGGCTCGGGCGAACTCGACGGTCCCCGAAGCCGGCGTCACGCCCCAACCCTCGGGTACGTCCAGGCCGATCTCCGCCGAACCGCCATTCGGATCCTCGTTATGGACCGTGACGGTGAATTCCTTCCGACGCTCCCCCGCCAACGGGACGACGGCAACGGCCGGAGCGACGGCGACGGACAATCTTGGCGCCACCTTGAGAAGGCTGCGGCGCTCGCCCAGGACCTCGTCGACGTAACGGTATTCCGCGTGGCGCGCGATCTCGATCGCCGCCGGGTCCGGTCCGCCCAGCGTTACGCGGGCCTCGATGAGCGGCGCGTCGAATGGCCGCGACGCATCGGCGGACGGCGGCCACGCGAAACGGTTTCCCCCGAGCGGGGTCCGCAGCCAATAGGGCTGGGTGTACTCGGCGGCGGCGCCGATGCGCACGCGGACGGCGTGCTCGGACCGCTCGCCGGGCGCCGGTGGATTGGCCTCGCCAACGACGTCCACGCTCCAACCCTCCGGCGCGTCGATATCGATCTCGAGCGTGTCGAATGCGTGCGGGCCGTCGTTGGTCACGATCACCACCGCTTCGACCACCTGGCCCGGAACCGCGGTGTCGTCGTCGACGCGGACTTCGACCCGGACCCCCGCGGCCAACTCCGCCGCCTCGTGGAAGTCCCGCGCCTTCAGGTCCAGCAGGAACCGGACATGATCGTCGGAGGCCCGTTCCCGAATCGCCTCGAAGCGCTCCAGCACGTCGAGAAGTTCCGGCACGAGGGCGGACGGATCCCCGAGGCGCGCGTTTCCCCTTACGTCTCCGATCATCGACTGGAGGGACTCCAGATCGGCGCCGAGCGCGGGCTCCAGCGCCGCCAGGTCGACGAGGCGCGCCGTGGCGCCGCTGAACAGGTCGTCCTCGACCCCGTCCGTGGAGACCGACTCGATGAGCCGCAAGCCGGTCATTCGCGGCCCGACGTCCCGGGCCGCGCCCATCGACTGCGTCCGGTGCAGGCTGCGGCCCTCCATGGCGATCTGGTGGTAGGAGCGTCCGATCGCGGCGCCGTACTCGCCGACGTTTATGACGAGCCCCGCCGCGGCGCCGCCCCGCCCGCCGGGGCCGCCTCCGGACACGTACAGCTTCTTCGCTTGCCACGCCGTCCCGAATTCGCTTTCCGGGAATCGTTCGGTGTCGGAGGCCGCGCGGAACGACTCCAGGGTGGCGATGCCCACCGCCTGGTGGTGGCCATGCCCGTCCGACGGCGTTCCGGAGAACCTCGAGATCACGATCTCGGGGCGAAACTGGCGGATCACGCGGACGAAATCGCCGATGAGGGTCTCCCGCCCCCACTTCTCGAGCGTCTCGGCGGCGGTCTTCGAATAACCGAACTCGTAGTTCGGCGTGAAGAACTGTTGGCCGCGGTCGAAGCGGCGGGCCGCGAGCAGTTCCTCGGTCCGGATGACGCCGAGCGCCTCGAACAGCTCGCCGCCGATCAGGTTCTGGCCGCCTTCGCCGCGGGTGGCGGACAGGTACGCCGTTCGTACGCCGCGCCCCCGCGACAGCCACGCCAGCAGCGAGCTGTTCTCGTCGTCGGGGTGCGCGCCGGTGTGAAGGACGCTGGCGACGACGTCGAGCCGGTCCAGCGCCTGCTTCAAGCCGGACACGCCGCGGTCTTCGGGGATCTGGGCCGCGGAAGCCGCGGCGGCGAACGACATCAGGACCGCGAGGGCGCGCACGCTCGTGTGCATCATGGACAACAACCTAGCAGAATCGAACGCGCGTCCCAATCCGAAATCGTCGAACGGCGCCATTCGCGGGCCTGCGATCGGGATCCGGGAACCGTCCGAACGCGGCCGCGCACGATCCTCACTCGGACTGCTAACATGGTAGCCGTCAAGCGGAGGCGGGTCGTTCGATGTGGATCGGTTTGACGGGACAGAACGCCAGCGGGAAGGGCGAGGTCGCCGACGTCCTGGAGGCGCGCGGGTTCGAGCGGCACTCGCTGTCGGACGCCGTCCGCGAGGAAATCCGGTCGCGCGGCCGGGAACCGACGCGCGAAGACCTGATCGCGGTCGCCAACGACCTGCGCCAGCGATACGGATCGTCCGTCCTGGCGCAGCGCGTACTCAAGAACATCGATCCCCAGTCCCACTGCGTCATCGATTCGATCCGGAACCCCGCCGAGGTCGAGACGCTTCGCGCCGCGGGGTACTTCCGGCTCGTGCACGTCACGGCCCCGCCCCGGATGCGGTTCGACCGCATCGTCGAACGGCGACGCGAAAGCGATCCGAAGACGTACGAGGAGTTCCTCGACCTGGAGGCGCGGGAGGCCCGTGGGGCGCCGCACTCCCAGAACCTGGAACAAGTGGCGCAGCTGGCCGACAGGACGCTGTCGAACGACGGCTCGCTGGAGGCGCTTCGTCACAGCGCCGACGCGCTGCTGCTGGACCTGTTGCGCGGGAGGCCGCGGCCGGGCTGGGACCAGTATTTCATGGACATCGCCCGCGTGACGGCGGCCCGCTCCAACTGCATCAAGCGGAAGGTCGCGGCCCTGATCGTCCGGGACCGCCGGATCATATCGACCGGATACAACGGCACGCCGCGGGGAACGAAGAACTGCAACGAGGGCGGATGTCCGCGGTGCAACAGCCTGGCGCCCTCGGGCACGAACCTGGCCGACTGCTTCTGCTCGCACGGCGAGGAGAACGCGATCGTGCAGGCCGCCTACCACGGGGTGCAGTTGACGCGGTCGACCCTGTACACCACCTACGCGCCGTGCCTGCTCTGCGCCAAGATGATCATCAACTCCGGCATCTCGGAGGTCGTCTACAACAAGGACTATGCGCTGAACGAGGCCGCGTTCGACCTGTTCCGGGAAGCGGGCGTCGAGGTGCGGCGGCTGAAGGTCGAATGAGCGCTTACTCTTCGGGCGTCGGATCCAGGGGGGCGTAGTACCCTTCGCGGTGCTGGACCACGAAGTCCCGGTCGGCGGTCGTCGCGATGCGGATCTCGCGGTAGCGGCCGTCCCGCGCCAGGTTGGTGGGTTCGTAGATCAGCGTGTACTGGGAACGCAGCTCCTCGCTGATGTCGGCGAAGTTGACGGCCAGATCCTCGAGCCGGAACGGGAAGAACGCCTTGCCCCCGGTCTCGAGCGCGAAGGTCTCCAGCGTACGGTCCCCTCGGCGTTGCTCGGGGTTCACGAAGTTCGCCGTGGAGTTGGTGCTGATCGTGTAGATCGCCACGTCGTTGCGCTGCGCCAGCTCGAGCGTCTCGGTCAACGACACGCGGCTCGCGTTGTCGTCTCCGTCGCTGATCGCCACCACCACCCGGCGGCCCTCGCGGTTGCTAGGGGCGATCTTCTGGTCGATGGCCAGGTAGATCGCGTCGTACAGCGCCGTCCCGCCGCCGGCCCGCATCCGGCGCGTGGCCTCGGCCAGCGCCTCCGGGTTGTCGGTGAAGTCCTGGAGCAGGTCCACGCGGGAATCGAACGTCACGAGCATGCCCTGGTCGCGGCCTTCTTCGATCGTCGAGTAGAAGAACTCGATGGCCGCTTCCTGCTCGAAGCGCAGCTTGTCGCGAATGCTGTCGCTGACGTCGACGATCAGGGCGATGGTCAGAGGGAGCTCGGTTTCCGCCTCGAAGTCCTCGATGGTCTGCGGAGCGCCGTCCTCGAAAACGAGGAAATCGCTCTCGGTCAGATCGGTGACCAGGTTCCCGTCGTCGTCAGCCACCGTAAAGAACAGGTTGACGCGCTCGACGAAGACGGGAAAGACCGAATCCTCCGCGTCCGGCGCCGCATCCTGTGCACGGATGGTGAAGCCCGGCGCGATCCCCAGAACCAGGATCCATGCGGGTATGAGTCGTGTCATGGGCCGTCCCTGCCCGAGAAGGAAGATGACGCGTCATTATACCAGCATCTCTCTGAACCTCGCCTCGTCCACGATGCGGATCCCCAGTTTCTCGGCCTTCGCCAGTTTCGATCCCGGCTCGGCGCCCGCCAGGACGAACGCGGTCTTCCCGCTGATGGACGACGCCACGCGTCCGCCGCGCGCCTCGATCAGGACTTTCGCCTCGTCCCGGGTCCAGGCCTCGAGCGTTCCGGTCACCACGATTCTCTGGCCCGCGAATACCTGATTGGGACGCTCCGGCGCCGGTCCGTCCGACGCCATCGGCAGACCCGCCGACTCGAGCCGTTCGATCAGGGCCCGGTTTCGCGGCTCGCGCATGAACCGGGACACCGTCGCCGCGACGACCGGCCCGATCTCGTCCACCTGCTCCAGCTCGGCCGGCTCGGCCGCCATCAGCCGCGACATCGAATGGAAGTGGCGGGCCAGGACATGCGCCGTCCGTTCCCCGACATGACGGATCCCGAGGCCGTGGATCAGCCGCTCGAATCCGACCGCGCGGCTCGCATCGATCTCGGCGAGCAGATTCCCGACCGATTTCTCGCCCATTCTCTCCAGCGCCGCGAGTCCATCCGGATCGTCCGACAACCGGTACAGATCGGAAACGTCGGAGACGACCCCGCCGTCGACGAGTTGCTTCACCAACCGCTCGCCGAGACCGCCGATGTTCATCGCCTTTCGCTGGGCCCAGTGCAGAAATGCCTCCTTCATCCGGGCCGGGCAGGCCTGCGACAGGCACCGCCGAACCACCTCGTCGTCCGCCCGGAAGACGGCGCTTCCGCAAACCGGACACGACGCCGGCGCCTGGAACTCCCGCCGGTCGGGGGCTTCCTCGACCACCTTGACGATCTTCGGTATGACGTCGCCGCCCCGTTCGACGAGGACCCGGTCTCCGATCCGCAGGCCGAGGCGGTCGATCTCGTCCTCATTGTGGAGCGTCGCGTTGCGAATGGTCACGCCCCCGAGAACCACCGGTTCGAGAAGGGCCTTCGGCGTCAGGGCCCCGGTGCGTCCCACCTGCACCTTGATGTCGAGGACCACCGTCGTCGCCTGACGCGCCTTGAACTTGAACGCGATCGCCCACCGCGGTGCTTTCGACGTGCTTCCCAGGCGGTCCTGGAGACCGACGGCGTCGACCTTGACGACCACGCCGTCGATCTCGTAATCGAGCGTGTCGCGACGGGTCTCCCACTCCCGGCAGAACTCGACGACGTCGTCGAAGGATCCGCAGGCTCGCCAATGGGGGTTGACCCGGAAACCCAGGCCGCTCAGCCGCTCCAGGTCGCCGCTCTGCCGTTCGCCGCGTGGCAGCAGCGTGTAGGCGAAGAAGTCCAGCGGCCGGTCCCGAACCATGGCCGGATCGATCTGGTGCAGCGATCCGGCCGCGGCGTTGCGGGGATTCGCGAACCGGGGCAGCTCCCGCGAGCCGCGTTCCTCGTTGAGCCGCCGGAACGCGTCGATCCCCAGGAACATCTCGCCCCGGACCTCCACGGTGTCGTCCGTCCTCAGGCGCAACGGGACGGAGCGGATGGTCCGGACGTTCCCGGTGACGACGTCGCCGACGCGGCCGTCGCCCCGCGTGATCCCATGGCGCAGGACGCCGCCGTCATAGACCAGGTGGATGCTGGCGCCGTCGATCTTGAGCTCGGCGACGTAGTCGATGCCGGCGTCGCCGATGCGCGAGCGCACCCGGTCTTCCCATTCGCGGAGTTCCTCGACCGAGTACACGTTGTCCAGGCTGAGCATCGGCTCGCCGAACGCGTGGGACGGAAACCCTTCCGTCGCCTGTCCGCCAACCCGTTGCGTCGGGGAATCGGGGGTGAGCCACTCCGGATGCCCGGCCTCCAGCGCCTGAAGCTCGTGCATGAGGCGGTCGAATTCCTCGTCCGCGATCGCCGGATCGTTGAGCACGTAGTAGCGGTGCTCGTGTTCCCGGATCTCTTCCCGAAGCTCGTCGATCCTGTCCCGTGCGCGCCTCATCGATCAGCGGGGCGGGTCCAGAAGCGGCTCCTCGGCCAGATAGATCAGGTGAATGTTGTCGGGCTCGACCACGTGACTCCGGGGCGGGTTGATCAACTCCTGCCCGGACGGGGTCCTGAGGCCCACGACGAGTCCGCCGCGCTCGGACAACTTCAGTTCCCTCAGGAGCTCGCCGAACGGCTGGGGAGCGCGCGGCTTCCCAGGCACCGTTCCGACGTAGACGTTGTGCGCCCCGGACAGCAGGACACGACTCATCGTCGTGGCCGTGCCGTGGTACCCGACCGCGTGCGCGATCATCGAAAAGCCGATACGTTGCGTCTCGATGACCTCGTCGGCGCCCGCCGCCCGGGCGTGCGCCACGTTCTCGGAGTCCAGGATCTCCGCCACGACGTACAGCGGCGCCCTTCGGCGGCGCATGTCTTCCGGCCGGCCGTTGATGTGGTTGCGCACGGTGAAGGTGATCAGGATGGTCCGGGCGTCCGCGACGTGCGGCGGGACATCCCGTTCGCCCGATACGATGACGGCGGCCGCCTGCGTCAGGCGGACCTTGTCCAGCTCGCTCTCCTTGGTCGGATTGCCACGGACCCAGAGGAAGTCCGGCGGCAGCTCGCGCGGACGCTCGTGATCGTCCATCAGAACGACGCGCGTCTCCGAAAGGCTCAACTCACCGGCCAGGGCGTCCAGCAGCAGGTGGGTGCTCTGATCGTACCCGCAGACGACGACGTGATTGGCGTGGTTGCTCATGCGAAACTGCTCCTCCCGGATGCTCAGGACGCCTCTCACCAGGCTCGAGCCGACGATCCCGGCGAACATCGCCAGCGTGAACATTCCGGCCACCATCATGACCGCGCCGATGACGCGCCCCGCGGCCGTTTCCGGCGTGATGTCGCCGAACCCGACGGTCGTGATCGTGACCAGCGCCCACCAGACACCGTCCAGAAACGTGTCGATGCCGGGGTTCGTGCCGGCCTCCGCCGCGTAGATGGCGCCCCCGCCGATCAGGGTGGCCGCGCCCAGTACCGAGAAGGCCATGGCGAACAGCAGGCTGTTCTCCTCGAAAATCCGCGGGACGATCGCCAGCGGGTTTCGGTATCGGAACACCTGCCTCGCCGGCAACAGCCGCATCAGCCTCAATACGCGGAGGGCGCGCAACTGCGGCAACAAGGCCAGAACCGCCACGACGTCGACGAGCATGATCGGGCGCACGAGGAAACGGAGCCGCGCGAACGCGTGGATCCGGAGGCGGCGCGCGACCGGCAACGCATCGAAGATGCGGAGAGCCGCCGGACGGAGGCTGGCGACACGCAAGAAGATCTCGACAGCGAAGATCATGAGAATGGCGCGGTCGAGGCGGAACAGGGCCGGGCTCCAGGAACTCCCCTCCGGCACCAGGGCCCGGACGCCGAGCAGAGCGATCGATACGATGATCAGGACGCCTACGGCGCCCTCGACGCAGCGGTAGATGCGGGTGTCCGGCCGGTGGAAGGCCGCATGAAGGTACGTGGCCAGGACGTTCATCCCGTATAACCGATATCGCACGCCGTCACGGGCCATGTCAAGGACGCTGACGACGACGCCCTGCGCATGAAAAAAGCCCCCGCCTCGGTGGGCGGGGGCCTTGCCGATGGAATGTGGCCGGGCTGCCTAGAAGCCGCCCATGCCGCCGGGAGGCATGCCGCCGCCCCCGGCCGGCGCCGCCGGCTCCTCCTGCGGGATCTCCGAAACGAGCGCCTCGGTCGTCAGCATCAGGGACGCGATCGACGCGGCATTCTGCAGCGCGCTGCGCGTCACCTTCGCCGGATCGAGGATGCCGGCCTGAATCATGTCGCCGTAGTCCTCGGCCCCGGCGTCGAATCCGAAGTTGGCCTCGTCGGATTCCTTGACCTTGCCGACGACGATGGCGCCCTCGTGACCCGCGTTCTGGGCGATCAGCCGCAACGGCTCTTCCAGCGCGCGCCGGACGATGTTGACGCCGATCTGCTGGTCCTCGTCCAGCTTCAACGTCTCCAGCGCGGGGACCGCGCGAATCAGGGCCACCCCACCGCCGGGGACGATGCCCTCCTCGACGGCGGCGCGCGTCGCATGCATCGCGTCTTCGACGCGGGCCTTCTTCTCCTTCATCTCGGTTTCGGTGGCGGCCCCCACCTTGATCACGGCCACGCCGCCCACCAGCTTGGCCAACCGCTCCTGCAACTTCTCGCGGTCGTAGTCCGACGTTGTCTCCTCGATCTGCGTCAGTATCTGCTTGACCCGTCCCTCGATCCCCTCGGTGGCTCTGTCGACCTCGATGATAGTCGTGTTGTACTTGTCCACTAGCACCTTCTTTGCGCTTCACAGGTCGTCGAGCTGAAC
>JAJEDW010000049.1 GCA_022821265.1 Acidobacteriota bacterium | reverse complement strand
TCGCGACGTCTGGGAGATCGGGACGGTCGGGATCGTCCACCGGCTGGGACGCCTCGAGATCGGCGAAACGTCCGTCGCGGTCATCGTCACGTCGCCGCACCGCCGGGCGGCGTTCGACGCGTGCCACTACGCCATCGACCGGTTGAAGGCCGTCGTGCCGATCTGGAAGAAGGAATACTTCGAGGACGGAGAAGTCTGGGTCGAAGGGCAGGGGTGACGCGCGTTTCAGAACCGCCCCTGCCGGATCGAGATCACCCGCTGCAACTCGGCCAGCATCTCGTCGGAACCGACGAAGAGCGTTTCCGGAAAGCCGAGTCCGCCCCGGACCATGTTGTCGAAGATCGATTCCGCCCGGTACAGGTTCAATCCCATCCCCGCCAGGTATTGAAGCCGCAGGTTGCGGTCCACGTTGATCGCGGCGCCCTCCAGCCACGGGTCCAGGTCCGCGGTCTGGCCGGCGAAGGTGGCCAGCAGGTCCACCGCCGAGAAGAAACCGACTTCGGCCAGGGACTGCCGGACCTGGAAGTACTCGTCGCTGGATAGCCGTTCGTGGACGCGGTCGACGTCGATCCGGTCGTCGTCGCCCATGCCCAGAAGGACCACGTCGTATCCGACGCCCGAGACCGTGTTGGCGAAGACCGCGCCGTTGGGGAACACGTCCAGGAACGTGGCGATCTCGCTGCGGACCGCGTCCTCGGTGCTTTCGTAGAGCTGGACGAAGACCGTCACCACGCCGCCCGGATTGAGGCGGGACTTGACCAGGGTCCAGAACTCGGTCGTATAGAGCGCCGCGGCGCCTTTCACCCAGGGATCGAGCGGGTCGGAGGTGATGCCGTCGAACATCCGGTCCGTGGTCTGCAGGAAGTGACGCCCGTCGTCGATGCGGATCGTCACCTTGTCGTTGTCGACCACGTCGTAGTTCTCGGCGCCGAAGTATTCCGACACGACCTCGGGCACGAGCGGCTCGATCTCGGCGATCGTGACGTTTCCGGCCCGGGGATCGATCCCCACCGCCCCGGCCGTGACGCCGGCGCCCAGGCCGATCACCAGGAAGTCCTCCTGCTCGCGCGGCACCAGCGTGGTCAGGTGCCCCAGCATCCGCTGCAGCCGCATGTCCTGCGGGTAGCTCGACGCCTGCACCTTGCCGGCGTTGTGGTAGTTGAGAATCCCGTTGGCGTCCTCGGTCACCGCGACCGACGCCGTGAGCCCCTCGCCCATGTAGAGCACGTTGGCGCCGATGCCGCGCACCATGAGGAAACGGCCGTAGGCGACGACCTCGCCCGGGATCCGGGGTATGATCGAGGCCAGCAGGACCGCCCCCGCCATCGCGCCCGCGGTGACGACGCCGGCCCGTGCGCCGAACTTCTCCCGGGCCGCGCCGGCCAGCGGCGCGAACATCAGCAGGCCGGCCACCGCCGACAGGATGATCAGGACCTGTTGCGTGGCCTGGCTTCCGATCCAGGCCACCGAGACCAGGCTCGTGCCGAGCGATCCGACGATGGCGCCCAGCGTGTTGGCGGCGTAGAGCCCGCCGACCAGGCGCCCGGGGTCCTGGCCTTCGGACGCCGCCGCGGCCAGCGCCAGGGGGAAGCTGGCCCCCCAGAGGATCGCGGCGGGCAGCATGGCCCACAGGCTGCGCACCAGGTCCATCTGCAGACGGATCCACGGCGACGACTCCAGCGTGACGTCGACCGGCCAGTAGGGCAGCGTCTGGGTGACCGTGTAGGCCGCCCAGGCCATCGCCGCGCACAGGAGAATCTGGCAGTATCCCAGCGCCATGCGGGGCGATGCGAGGCGCCGCGCCAACGCCGACCCGGAGCTGCTTCCGATCCCGAGGCCCAGCAGGAACACCGACAGGATCAGCGCGAACCCGTAGACGGTGGCGCCGACGAACAGGGACAGGTGACGGGCCCAGAGGATCTCGGCCGCCAGGGCCGTCATGCCGGAGATGCCGATGGTGACGTACACCGGCCAGGCGGCGAAGGCGTGGCCCGCCTCCGGCGCGGCGTCATCCGCCGGGTCGTGGGCGGTGAAGGCGCGGACGACGAAGGCGCCGGCCGCCACTGCGAAATTGATCGCCACGGCGGCGAACGTCGCGACAACCACGTCGTAGACGCGGAGCAGGTAGAAACCCGCCAGCAGCGTGCCCAGAACCGCGCCGCCGATGTTGCCGCCGTAGAAGAATCCCAGCCACGAGACCCCGCGGGGCGTGGTCTTGACCCAGCGCGCGATGGCCGGCAGCGTGGCGCCCATCAGCAGCGTCGGCGGCAACAGGCAGATTCCGGCGATGGTCCCGCGGATCAGGAGGCCGGCGAAGCCGGCGCCCGATATCCCGGTATAGACGTTGCCGACGAGCGGCATGCCGTACAGGACGAGGATGCCGATCACGCCGATTCCCACCTCGAGGACGGCGTAGACGGCGAGGGGATGCCATCGGCTGGAGACGACGCGCGGGAGCAGCAGGCTGCCCAGGCACATGCCTCCCATGAAGGTGCCCAGGAGGATGCCCATCGAGACCGACGAGGCGCCGATCACCAGGCCCAGCAACTGGAACCAGACGACCTCGTAGATCAGGGCCGCGCAGCCGCTCCCGACGAACAGCAGGACCAGGAGCGGGAACACACGGCCGGCGTTCCCGGCCTCGGTTTTCGCGTCGTGCATCGGCGGCTCCATGACTCCTCCCTCGAAAGCGCTCCTAATCCTATCAGTACGGTGCGGCCATCGGTGGAAGAACCGGGGTCAATCCGCGGTTGACGGGGGCCGCCACCGGAGAACGGGTTTGCGGGCGGCCGCCGCCTCGTCGACGCGGCCGATGCGGGTGGCGTGCGGCGCGGACCGCACGCGTTCCGGATCGGTCTCGCATTCCCGGGCGATCTTCAGCATGGCGTCGATGAAGGCGTCCAGCTCTTCGCGGCTTTCCGTTTCGGTCGGCTCGA
Organism: Acidobacteriota bacterium; assembly: GCA_022821265.1. Taxonomy (GTDB): domain Bacteria; phylum Acidobacteriota; class Terriglobia; order 20CM-2-55-15; family 20CM-2-55-15; genus JAJEDW01. The sequence goes on along the minus strand of JAJEDW010000049.1, from coordinate 2,004 downwards.
TCATGATGGCGCCGCGAACGACGAGCGGAAACGCGATGGTCGGCGGGTGGAAGCCGTAATCGATCAGCCGCTTGGCGATGTCCAGAACGTGGACGCCGTGCGCGGCCTGGAAGCGGTCGGAGAACACCGCCTCGTGCAGCGTCGGCGCGGCGTAGGCCAGGTGGTAGGCGCCCTCGAGCTTCGACCGGACGTAGGCGGCGTTCAGGACGGCGGTCTCCGACGCTTCGCGGAGACCGTCCGGCCCGCACGCCAGGATATAGGCCAGCGCCCGGCAGTGCATTCCGAACTGTCCATGGAACGCCTTGACGCGGCCGATCGATTGCGGACGCTCGCCTTCCAACCGGCAGCGCCCGTCGCGGCCGCGCTCGATGACGGGGGAGGGAAGGAACGGCGCCAGGTTGTCCCGGACGGCGACCGGCCCGGCGCCGGGACCGCCGCCCCCGTGCGGCGTCGAGAACGTCTTGTGCAGGTTCAGGTGCAGGACGTCCACGCCGAAGTCCCCGGGCCGGGCGACGCCCATCATGGCGTTCATGTTGGCGCCGTCCATGTAGACCAGGGCCCCGATGGCGTGCATCCGCTCGGCGATGCGGGCGATCTCGCCCTCGAAAATGCCGAGCGTGTTCGGGTTCGTGATCATGATGCCCGCGACGTCGCGGTTCGCCAGGCGGTCCAGCGCGTCCAGGTCGAGCGTGCCGTTCGCGTTCGACGGGACGTGAACGGCCTCGTAACCCGCGATCCGCGCGCTGGCCGGGTTGGTCCCGTGTGCGGAGTCCGGCACCAGGATCGACCGGCGCCCCCGCCCGCGCGACTCGTGGTAGGCGCGGACCATCATCAGCCCGGTCAGCTCGCCGTGAGCGCCGGCCGCGGGCTGCAGGGTGACGCGGTCCATGCCGGTGATCTCGGCCAAACACTCCTCCAGCCGCTTCTGCACCTCGAGCGCGCCCTGGACGAGGTCGTCCGGAAGGTAGGGGTGCAGGCGGGCGAAACCGTCCAGCCGGGCGATCTTCTCGTTCACTTTCGGGTTGTACTTCATCGTGCACGAGCCGAGCGGATACAACCCGAGATCGACGTGATAGTTCCAGTCCGACAGGCGCGTAAAATGCCGGACGACCTCCGATTCGGCCAGCGACGGCATGTCGTCGATCGAGGCCCGGACCAGGTCCGCGTCGATCAGCTCCGACAATTCCCGGCGCGGAAAGTCCGCGGCGGGGATGTCCGAGCCGCGCCGTCCGGGAGAGCCCTTCTCGAAGACGAGACGTTCGCCCAGGCTCGCGTGGAGCGAGACACGATCCCCGCCCGTCATGCTGCCAAACCCTTCAACAGGCGATCGATCTGTTCGATCGAATGCGTTTCGGTGACGCACACGAGAATGGCGCCGTCCAGTTCGGGAAACCACCGGCCCAGCGGCAAACCGGGCACGACGCCGTCGGCCAGCAGGCGTTCCCACGCGCCCCCGAAGTCGTCGAGCCGGACGACGAACTCGTTGAACAGCGCGCCGTCGAACAGGATCCGGTGCGGCGTTTCCGCCTCGATTCGCCGCCGGACGTACGCCGCCTTCTGGACGTTCTCGACGGCCAGGTCCCGGAGCCCGCCGGGTCCGAGGGCCGCAAGATAGATCGTGGACATCAGGGCGCACAGCGACTGGTTGGTGCAGATGTTGGAGGTGGCCTTCTCTCTGCGAATGTGTTGCTCGCGGGCGGCCAGGGTCAGGACGAACGCGCGATTCCCGTCCCCATCGCGGGCCATGCCGACCAGCCGCCCCGGCAATTGACGGATCCGTTCCTGGCGCGTGGCCACGAACCCGACATGCGGGCCGCCGAAGCTCATGGGCACGCCGAAGGACTGGGCTTCCCCGACCACGATGTCGGCCCGGCGGGACTCCGCCTCGGTCATGCCCGGCCCCTTCAGCAGGCCGAACGAGGCCGCCTCGGCGACGTTCACGATCAGCAGCGCCCCGCCCGCGTGGGCCCGTTCGGCCAATGCGAACGTGTCCTCGATCGTGCC
>JAJEDW010000069.1 GCA_022821265.1 Acidobacteriota bacterium | reverse complement strand
AGGGTGCTCCCATTGCCGGGTCCCTCGCGGGCCGAACTTGATCTCGCCTATCAGGATATCGACGCCGCCCTGTTGCGCGGTTTCTATCCCTGGGGTCCGGACCCCGTGTTGGATTCGAGCGTCTCGGGAACGATGGCCGGGTGGTTCCGCGGGCGATTCGACGATTTCGATCTGTCCGGCGAGGCCGCGTTTTCGCCGTCGGAACGGACGGCGCCGGGCGCGGCGCTTCACCTGCCCGTGGCCGGGACGACCTTCTATCGGGGACGGCCCGGCGAGGTCGAGCTGCAGGGGATGGCGGGCCAACTGGGCGCCACGTCCCTCGAAGCCTCCGGACTCGTCGGCGCCGAGGGCGTGGATTTGACCGTGGACCTCGTTTCCGGCGATCTGACCGACTTGGCGTTCGTCGATCCAAGAGCCCGGGGGACGGGCGCGTTCGAGGGATCCCTGCGCGGAAGCTGGCCGCGCCCCGATGCCGCCGGTCGATTCACGTTGGAAGGCTACGAATTCGAGGTTGGAGGGAGCGGCCCGTTGCCGATCGACCGGATTGCCGGCCGGATCGAACTCGCGGGCGATGTCGCCGCGTTGGATGCCGTCCGCCTCGACGTGGGGGAATCCCACCTGGTTATCGATGGCGAAATCGACGTGCGAACGCTGGAGCCCGCGCTCGACGTGGAGGTGGATGCGGTCGACGTTTCCGACATCGCGGAGGTGATCGCCGTTCCCGCAGCCGGACGGCTTTCCGGGCGCCTGCGGGTGGATTCCCTCGCGCCCATCGAGGCTAGCGGTCTGGTTCAAGTGGCCGGACTGGAATACGACGGCATCGGTCTCGGGGATGCCGCCTCGGACGTGACGGTGAACGGGGACACGGTGCGGCTGCGGAACGCCCGCCTGCGTCAAGGACCGTCTACCGTGACCGGCGATCTGGAATTCGACCGCGCGACGGGGGCGTTGGACTCGACGCTGCAAGCCTCGGGCCACGAGCTGGCGGCGTTCCGGTGGCTGGGCGTCCCGGACGCGCTGGGCGGCACGGTCCGGGCAGCGGACTTCACCATCGGTGGGACACCGGCGAATCCCCTGATCGACGGCCGCGCGGCGATCGACGATCTCCGGTTCCGGGAACAGGCGTTCGACGAAGGGGTCGTCACCGTGTCGACGGTCGACGACGCGGATGGGACGCCGCTGACGGCGGCCCGAATCGAGATGGGTTCGGACCTGCGCATCGACGTCGAGCTGGACACCTTCGACGACAACTATCCGTTTGCCGGCCGCGCCGCGTTCACACGCTACGATGCGGCCGGAATCGTGGGAATGGCGCCCGGCACGGTCCTGGTGACCGGGATGGCCCAGTTCGACGGCGAGTTGAACGATCTCGAGTCGATCGACGGGGAGGGGGAGGTCGCGGAATTGCGGGTCTTTCTCGACGAAGAAGCGATCGCCTCTCCTCCGTTTCCGTTCGACTTCGACGCCGAGGAAGTGCGCCTTTCCCGGGTCGAGCTCGCCGGCGAGGTCACGTCGATGACCATCGACGGCGACGTGTCGCTCGCCGCCGACTCCGAAATCGATTTCGCCGTCAATGGAGACGTCAACCTGACGCTGTTGTCGTCCTCGGTGCTGTCGGCGCGTTTCCCGAACCTGGAGACCAGCGGAACGCTGTCGATCAGCGGCAGCGTCGTGGGCACGTTGGCGAACCCTGAGCTCGACGGTTTCGCTGTGCTGAACTCCGCCGCGATCAGTCATCCGGACTTGTTCCTCGGCCTGTCGGAGTTGAACGGCGACATTCAGTTCACCGGGGATCAGATCAACGTGTTCGACGTGACCGGCGTGGCCGGAGGCGGCGCGGTGACCGTCGGCGGCGCGATCGGGGTCGAGGGAATCCGGCCGTCCCGGCTGGACCTGCAGGCCGACGGCCGCGACATCCGCGTCCGGACGCCGCAAGGCCTCCGAGCCGCCTTCGACGCTTCGCTCTCCCTTCGCGGCACGCTCGAATCGCCGACGCTCGACGGCAACGCGGACATCTCGAGCCTGTCCTTCGAGGAGAGTTTCGAGGAGTTTCTGACCTTGTTCGGGGAATCCTCGGGTGGAGGCTTGTCCGCCGACGCCGGTCTTTTCGATGCCCTGGTGCTGGCCGTGCACGTGCAGGGCGAGCGGGGCATCCGCATCGAAAACGAACTGGCCCGCGTCGACGCGCGGCTGGACCTGGACATCGGCGGCACGTTGGGACAGCCGACGCTGACGGGCCGGGTCGAATCCATCGACGGCGTTCTCGATCTGCAGGAGAACCGTTACCTGATCACCCGCGGCACGGTCGATTTCGTCGATCCGGTGGGCATCGAACCGCGCATCGACGTCCAGGCCGAGACCGAGCTCCGGGATTATCGCGTGATCTTGACGATCACCGGCACGGGCAGCGACATCCAGATGGCCATGAGCAGCGATCCGCCGCTGCCGCAACTAGAGATCGTCAGTCTGATGGCGGGCGGACGCACGCGTGAGGAACTCGCGGGCGCGAGCAACGCCGGCGCCGTTCCGACCAGCGAGGAACTCTTTCAGGGCGCGGCGGCGACTTTGGTTTCGGACCTGTTGTCGGAACGCGTGGGATCGCGTTTCGGCCTCGGAAGCCTGGTTCGGATCGACCCGTTTCTTGTCGGCGCGGAAAACGATCCGGCGGCGCGCATTACCATCTCGGAGCAGGTCACGCGCGATCTGATCGTGACCTATTCCCAGGACCTGTCCTCGAACCGGCAGGAAATCATCCTGATCGAGTACTTCCTCAACAACAGGACTTCGTTCATCGCGTCGCGGGACGAGACCGGAGCCGTCGGGTTGGATATCCGCCTGAGGACGCGCTTTCGTTGACCGCTTGCGGGTCGTTCCCCGATCTCAGACGTTGACGGCGACCTCCGTCTTCACGGAGTTGGCGATGAAGCACTGTGCGTGAGCCGCTTCGTGCAACTGCCGTTCCTCATCCGGTGTCGGACGCGCGTCGCCTCCGTACTCGATTCTCGGATGGAGAGCGACCGAAGCCACCCAGGGCACGCCGTTGTCCCCCTTCTCGACCCGCCCGACCGCCTCGTCCTGGTACTTCCGGACCTCGAACTTCTTGCGGGACGCCAGGAACAGGAACGTCAGCATGTGGCAGCTCGCGATCGACGCCACGTAGGCTTCCTCGGGGTCCACGGCTCCGGGGTCCGAGAACGGCGCGCGTACGACGGCCGGAGACGGCGACGCCGGCACGGTCAGGCCCCCGTCGAACGTCCAGGTATGTTTTCGGGAAAACCGTCCCTTGAGGAACTCGCCGTCCTCGTCCAGTGTCCAGTTCAAGAGCGCTCTGTGCTCGGACATCGGTTTCTCTACCACTCCCTCCGCTGCCGCAGCGAGGTGATCTGGGCGATGTGGTGCCGGCCATGCCACGCATACAGCGCGACGCTCGCTTCCAGCGTGACCGCTCCCAACTCGGGGTGACGGAAGCCGCGTCGATAATCGCCGTCGTCCATGTTGCGCAACAGGCCGGCCCATCGGCGATGCAGCGCGTCCAGCAGGTCGAGCGAAACGCCGACGGGACCCGTCCGGGCGTCGTGGAGCTCGGCCCATGCCGCCTCGTCGTACGCCCGGATGGTCGGATCGTCTTCGGTCAGCGCGAGCCGGAAACGCGTGTAGCTGTTGAGGTGGCTGTCGGGAAGATAGTGCACGACCTGGCGGATGGTCCAGCCCCGGGGCCGGTACCGCGTGTCGAGTTGCTCCTCGGACAGGTCCTCGACGGCGGCGCGCAGCCGCACCGGCGCCGCCTCGATCTGGTGGATGCATTTCCGCCGCTCGTCTTCGGTCAGTGCCCCGGTGAATTCGAACCGGCCGATCGGGTATTTCAGGTCCATGGTGTCTATTCCGTCGGGTCCGTCCAATGGAGACCCGGCAGGCCGTCGATGCTCGATGCGTTCCGACGGCGCTGGTAGTCTCGAATCTCGCTCGGGTCCTTGTGCGACGCCCACGAGTCGAGTTGCGTCCGCGGGCCCTGATAGACGTAGTTCGGAACGCCGTAACCCCGGGAATCGCCGACGCGTTCGACGGCGACTCGGATCACGGATCGAAGTCCGTGCGTGTCCGGGGTCTTTCCCAACCGCCGAACCGCGGTGCCGAACTCGACATCGCCCGGCTCGATCACGACGCCTTGTCCATGGACCCGGATGACGCGGGGAGCTCCCTCGAAAGCGCAGACCATGATGACGATGCGTCCGTTCTGGCGGAGATGGGCGATGGTTTCCACGCCGCCGCCCACGTAATCGAGGTACGCGAGAGTCCTGGAGTCGAGTACGCGCAGCCCGTCGATTCCCTTGGGCGACACGTTGACGTGTCCGTCCGCCCCGGAAGGCGCCGTCGCGACGAAGAACACGTGTTGTGATTCGATGAATTCCCGTACACGGTCATCGATGGCCGTCAAAGTTGTCGGCATCGCTGGAAGTGGCGCCGGCGGCGCGAACACGCGCGCTGCCGATGCAGCGGCTACTCCCCGATCGTTCGTTGCAGGAATTCGATGGCGGGCGGCAGGTGCAGCGCATCGAAGAACCCCGGCCCGCCGTGGGCGGATCCGTGCACGGTGTCGAAGTCGACGTCCAGTCCCAGCGCTTCGTATTCCCCTTCGAGCTGGTGTGCCTGGTTGATCGGCATTTGGGGGTCGCGGTCCCCGTGGAACAGCAACAGCGGCGGATCGTCGGCGTCGACGTGGTAGACCGGGCTCGCCAACCGCGCGATCTCGGGGGCGTCCTCGGGAAGAGCGCCCAGCAGTTGCTCCAGCGCCGGCGGGCGCATGTTCATGCCGAACGGAGTCGACTGGTCCAGGATCGTCGTCAGGTCGGACGCGCCGAAGTAACTGATGATCGCCTGGATGTCGGAGGATACGCCCTCGTGTCCGCCGACGTTGCCTTCCAGCTCGGGGTGTCCGTTCGTGACGCCGACCAGCGCCGCCAAGTGCCCGCCCGAGGACTGGCCCGTGATCGCGATCTTCTCGGCGTTGTAGCCGTAGTCGTCGGCGTGGGACCGCAGGAACCGGATCGCTCCCTTGATGTCATGGACCATGGCGGGAAACCGAGCGTCCCCGGATTGACGGAAGTCCAGGCTGGCCATCGCGAAGCCGTTCTCCGGGAACACCATCGGGGCGCGGTCCTTGGTGCCGGCGCGCCACGCGCCGCCGTGGACGAACACGACCAGCGGGGGCGCCTCGACGCCGGGCGGCACGTAGAGGTCCAGCCCCAGCGTCATGCCGTCGACGTTGCCGTAGACGATGTCACGTTGAACCGGGATGTCCTGCGCCGTGGCCGCCGGCGCAAGCAGAAGCGCCGCCGCGAAAGCCGTCGCGGTTTTCCGGAAGCGTTGTCGGGCGTCGGTCCGTGTCCGTTTCATATCCTTCGCTCCTGTTCGTTCCTGGGAGCCTGTGTTGAACCCGCTGCATTCGACCGGCGACGCGTCCCGTCTGGACTGCGTTGCTCGTCGGTCACATATCGGGAATATGCTCCCTTCTCGCGCCTTGCCGGACGGGATGCCTCACCGGTCTCGGTGCGACGCGGAGTTTCACCACAGGCTCCTAGGGCCCAAATAGCATAGTGCGGCTCGGTCGGATCCGCCACAGTAAAGCGAAGCGGCCGGCGTCGTTCCAGGGCTCGGCGCGATTGTCGAACGCGAGAGCGCCGTCCTGTCCGGATGGCGCCCGTCAACGCCAGTCGTCGATCGCGAACACGCCTGGCCGATTGAATCCCGGGGCATTGGGCCGGTGCATGGCGATGCCGGTGCGCAGCACGCGAAATCCGGCCGTCAGCATTTCCTCGTAGGCTTCCTCACGCGCCGTGTTGACGCCGGCGACGATGCGCACGGCGCCGATGGAATCGGCAAAGGCCTCGGTGGCCGCCAGCAGCCGCCGGAACGCGCCGCGAGCGCCGGGGCGGACCGCCCCGAACTTGACGTAGACGGCGCCGCTGCCGGCCTCGCTGCCGGCGCCGGCGTGGCAGGCGGCGACACCGTCGATCGCGCCGCCTGTCAGCAGGATCGTGTCGCCCAGCGATTGGCGCCGGATCGACTCGATCTCGGACGTGGCGTCCAGACCCGGATGGACGCGGTCCGTCAACCGCCGGCAGACGTCCATGGCTTCCCGTCGCTGCCGGGTTTCCAGCCGGGAATAACGTGTCCAGCCGCCCGGGTCGCCGGCGCCGCGGGGCGTCTTCTCGAGAATGAGGGTCAGCGATCGCGGTCGAAAGCCGAACTTCTGGTACAGGCCGATATGCTTGGGACTCTGGGCGTGCGTGAAGAGTCCGGCGTGAGTGATACCCCAGCTTTCGAACCGGGCGATCACCGGTTCGATCAAGGCGCCGGCGTAGCCCCGGTTCCAGAACTCGGGATCGATCGAAAGCGGTCCGAAGAAACCGAACGTGCCCCATCGCGCGGCGAAGTTGGACCCGGCCAGACGTCCTCCGACCTCGGCGGCGAACGCGGAATCGGGGCGCGCCCTCCAGCGGGTATGGACGTACCCGGCGTCTCCCATGAACTCCAGCGGGTTGGACAATCCGTTGAACGTACCGAACGCCAGCCGCACGATTCGGTCCGCGGCGTCCAGATCTCTCTCTTCGAGCGGACGAATCGTGACGGGCGCCGTCGTCATGGTCGCGCTCGGCGGGCGGATCAGCGCTCCAGGGGAGTGTCCGTCGGGGCCGATTCTTCGGGCGTTTCGGCCGTTTCGAGGATGGCCAGGAGCGCGTCGGTGATGTCGATGTCCCGGACGGCCAGCGCCAAGGCGATTTCGGGCGCGGAGGTATCCAGGATCAGGTCGAAGCCGTTCTCCTCGGCGTAGTCCGCAACCAGGGCGCGCACACTCGCCACGACGGGTTCCAGAAGGCCTCGGCGCACGATGTCGAGTTCTTGCTGGACATCCGCGCTCATGCGCTCGATTTCGATGCGCAACCGGTCGATACGGTCGATCAACGCGGACCGGTCGACTCCCTCCGGGGGCCCCTCGCCGACCAGAAGCCGCTCGGCGTCGCGCAACTGGAGCTGCCGTTGCTGGATCTCGCCGGTTCTCTCCTCGAGAACGGCGGCCCATTCTTCCGACGCCCGCCTGAAGTCGGGGCTGCCTTCGACCACCTCCTCGATGTGCACCACGCCGAGCTTGAACGCCGCGTCCTGCGCCGAAAGGGCGGCGGCGGACAGCAAGAGCACGGCGCCGGAGATCCACAGGCGGCTAACCATCGAAGCCGCCGTCCTGCTCGAAATGATGCGCCGCCCGCAGCACGGCGCTCTCGTCGAAATGGTTTCCGATCAACTGCATTCCGACCGGAAGGCCCCCGATGCGGCCGCATGGGACCGACACGCCCGGCAACCCGGCCAGGTTGCACGTGGTCGTGAAGATATCGTTCAGGTACATCGCCAACGGGTCGTCGATGTTCTCCCCGATCCGGAACGCCGGGGTCGGCGTCGTGGGCGTCACCAGCACGTCCACGCTCTCGAACGCTTTCCGGAAGTCCTCTAGAATCAGCGTGCGCACCTTCTGGGCCCTCAAGTAGTACGCGTCGTAGTATCCCGCGCTCAAGGCGTAGGTTCCCAGCAGAATGCGGCGTTTCACCTCGGGTCCGAAGCCCGCCATGCGCGTTCGGCGGTACATCGCCTGAAGCGTGTCGCCGCCGGCGCGCAGCCCGTAACGAACGCCGTCGTACCGCGCCAGGTTGGAGCTGGCCTCGGCGGTCGAGATCAGGTAGTACGTCGCCACCGCGTACTCGGTATGGGGGAGGCTCAGTTCCTCGATCCGGCAGCCGAGCCCTTCCAGCCGGTCGATGCCCGCGCGCACGCGTTCGGCCACTCCGGCGTCCATCCCGTCCACGAAATACTCTTTCGGCACACCCACCTTCATTTCCCGGATGGGCGCGTCCAGTGCTTGTGTCCAATCCGGGGTGGGTACGTCGGACGACGTCGAGTCCATGGGATCGAATCCGGCGATGGTCTGGAGGATCCGGGCCGTGTCGGCGACGGAGCCCGACAACGGGCCGATCTGGTCCAGCGACGATCCGAAGGCGACCAGCCCGTAACGCGAGACGCGCCCGTAGGTCGGCTTCAGGCCCACCACGCCGCAAAAGGACGCGGGCTGCCGGATCGAGCCGCCCGTGTCGGAACCCAGCGCCGCGGGCACCAGGCCGGCGGCGACCGCCGCGGACGAACCGCCGCTGGAACCTCCCGGCACGCGTTCGGGGTCGTGGGGATTGCGGGTCGGCGAGAACGCCGAGTTCTCCGTGGAGGATCCCATCGCGAACTCGTCCATGTTCGTCTTGCCGACGACGATCGCGCCGGCGGCCCGCAGCCGGTCGACGGCCGTCGAGCCGTACGGCGGAACGTAGTTCTTCAGGATGCGGGACGCGCACGTGGTCGGCTCCCCGCGAATGTGCATGTTGTCCTTGACGGCGATGGGAATCCCCGCCAGCGGACCCACCGGCCGGCCTTCGGCGAAGGCCGCGTCGGCGGCGCGGGCTTCGTCCATCGCCTTCTCGCGGCGTGTCGAAACGAAGGCGTGCAGGCCGGGTTCGGCCCGCTCGATGGCGTCCATCGTCCGGCCGATGACGTCGCTCGCCTCGGCGCGGTCCTCCCGGTAGTCGCGCGCGAGCTCGGCGATCGGGGCGCGTTTCGGGTTCATCGCTCGGCGATCACCTTGGGTACTCGAAACAACCCGACGGTCTCGGCCGCTTCCGAGCTCCCGTCGCGAGCTTCGACCCGGTCCCGACGCTCGGCGCGGGCCCCGTCGGCGACGACCTGGGCCGTCGGTTCCACGGCGGCCGTGTCGAGCTGCTCCAACTGTTCGACGTACTGGACGATTCGGCTCAGTTGATGGGCCAACGCGTCCTTTTCGCCGTCGCCGACCTCGAGGTTGGCGAGCTCGGCGACATAGGCGACGTCAGCGGCGCTGATCTTCATACGTGAATCCTATGTCGTTGATCCGCCGGTTCGGCCAGGGTTCGTTGACCCTCGCCAGAAGGCGTCCCCGGATGGACGTCAACTGCCGTTCCCAGTTCCGATCGGGCACCTGGACCAGTATCCTCGAGCCGCGTATGCCGATGACCGAGGTCGACGCGGCGAGGGAGGCGCCGACCAGCGTCGGCCACAGCGCCTGGAGCAGGCGTAGATCGAGCGACTCGTCCCACTCGGGGGACTGTCGGAGTGAGGCGATTATCTGGCGAAACGCGGGATCGATCGGCATACTGGAGTCGAAGCGTCCGTGTTGATCACTGGATGCGGACGGTCCGTCCTGTGTTTTTAGCACATTTGGGGTGGCTCACCCCGGTGCGAGTTCCTACAATCAAGACCGGAACGATCGACGTTCACGGGTACACGGCCTTTCTCATGCCACCACTCCGGGTCCACGGTGCGACTTTGGTGTTGGCCCTGCTGTTCCCAGCGTGGGCCGCCGGCGCGCCACAGACCGGCGTCACCTCGCCGCTGGAGCAGTTCGGCTTCAACCTCGGCGACGATTACCAGTTGGCCAATTACACCCAGCTCGCGGCCTACTGGACGCGTCTGGCGGAGGAGTCCGACCGGATGCGCCTGGACGTGATCGGGCATTCGGCCGAGGGCCGCCCGATCTACATGGCCATCATCACCTCGCCCGAGAATCACGCCAACCTGGACGAGTACCGGTCGATCGCGCGGCGCCTGGCGCTGGCCGAAGGCGTCGACGAGAACGAGGCGCGCGAGCTGGCCGCGCGCGGGCGCGCCGTGGTCTGGATCGACGGGGGGCTGCACGCCGACGAGACGCTCGGCGCGCAGCAGTTGATGGAGTGGGTCCACCGGATGGTGAGCCGCGACGATCCGGAAACGCTGCGATTCCTGGACGACACGATTCTGCTCGCCGTTTGCGTCAACCCGGACGGCCTGGAGCTGGTGGCCGACTGGTACATGCGCGAACCCGATCCCGAGCTGCGGACGCTGGACGGTCTTCCCCGGCTCTACCAGAAATACACGGGGCACGACAACAACCGCGACTTCTACATGTCGTCGCAACCGGAGACCGAAGCCGTCAACCGCGTGCTCTACCGCGAGTGGTTTCCCCAGATCGTCTACAACCACCACCAGTCCGGGCCCGACGGCACCGTTCTCTTCGCGCCCCCGTTCCGCGATCCCTTCAACTACAACTTCGACCCGTTGATCGTGACCAGCCTGGACCTGATCGCCGGCGCCATGCACACGCGCTTCCTTGCCGAAGGCAAGCCCGGCGCGACGATGCGGTCCGGCGCGTCCTATTCCACGTGGTGGAACGGGGGCCTGCGGACCACGCCGTATTTCCACAACATGATCGGGCTCCTGACCGAGATGATCGGCCACCCCACGCCGATGGAGATTCCGTTCGAGCTGGACCTGCAGGTGCCCCGAGGCGACTATCCGCGCCCGGTCGAACCCCAGGTCTGGCATTTCCGGCAGTCGGTGGACTACTCCATCACGGCCAACAGAGCGGTTCTGGACGTGGCGTCGCGTTACCGGGACGCGCTGCTCTTCAACATATGGCGGATGGGGATGAACTCCATCGAACGGGGCCGGCGGGACACTTGGACCATCACGCCCGACCGCGTGGCCCGGATCGGGGACGCGCCCGCCGACGCCGGCGACGCGTTCGAGCGCCTGCGGGCGCCGGAGTTCCGGGATCCGAGGGGATACATCCTTCCGGCCGATCAGCCGGACTTCACGACCGCGACCCGGTTCGTCAACGTCCTGATCAAGAACGGCATCGCGATCGAACGCGCCGCGGCCGACTTCGAGGTCGGCGGCGTGGATTACCCGGCCGGGTCCTACGTCGTGCGGGCCGCGCAGGCGTTCCGGCCGCATGTCATGGACATGTTCGAGCCCCAGGACTACCCGGACGACTTCGCCTATCCGGGCGCGCCGCCCACGCCGCCTTACGACACGACGGGGTGGACGCTCGCCTACCAGATGGGCGTGGAGTTCGACCGTGTGCTGGACGCCTTCGACGGCCCCTTCGAACGCGTGTCCGGCCTCGTCGACGTGCCGGCCGGCCGCGTGGACGCCACCTCTCCGCGGGGCTATTTCCTGAGTCACGCCGTGAACGACGCGTTCGTGGCCATCAACCGCTTGGTCGCGTCCGAGCGGGTCTACTGGCTGAGCGAGCCGGTCGAGAACGACGGCCGCGTCTGGCCGGCGGGCACGCTCTACCTGGACGTCGGCGCCGGGGCGGCGTCCCGGTTGTCGGAACTGGCCCGTGAGCGCGGCCTGCGGTTCGAAGCCGCGCCTTCCCGGCCCGACGCGGCGGCGCTCCGGCTCCAGCCCGTGCGCATCGGCCTGTGGGACCGTTACGGCGGCTCGGCGCCCTCGGGTTGGACGCGGTTCATACTGGAAAACTTCGAGTTCCCGTTCGACGTCGTCTACGCCCCCGATCTCGATGCGGGCGCGCTCGCCGAGGATTTCGACGTCCTGATTTTCGTCGACGGCGCCATCCCCGCCCGGGAACGCTCGCGCAACCGGAACCGGAGCGGCGCCGGAGGGGACGTTCCCGAGGAATACGCGTCTCGCGTGGGGGACGTATCCATCGAGACGACGGTGCCGGCGCTCCGGCGGTTCATGGAGTCGGGCGGCACGGTTCTGGCCATCGGCGGCTCGACGTCGCTGGCCGAGCACTTGGGCCTGCCGGTGTCGAGCGCGCTCACGGAAGCCACGCCCGGGGGAGGCGCTCGCCGGTTGGAGCCGGAGCAGTTCTACGTTCCGGGATCCATCCTGGAGGTCGAGGTGGACACGGCGCACCCGCTGGCCTACGGGCTCGACGACCGCGTGGACGTCGTCTTCGCCAACAGCCCGGCGTTCCGGCTGGATGAGGGCGCCTCCGGTGTCCAGGCCGTCGCGCGCTTCGGTTCCCAACCCGTTCGAAGCGGTTGGGCGTGGGGCGAGGAGCATCTTGAAGACGCCGTGGCCGTCGTCGACGTCGAGGTCGGCGCGGGCCGGCTCCTGCTGTTCGGCCCGGAGATCGCGTTCCGCGCGCAGCCGCACGGCACGTTCAAGTTCCTGTTCAACGGCATCTACTACGGCTCGGCCCAGCCGGTCATGCTGGGCGGGGAGTAGGCCGGAGCGGCGTCGGCGTCCCGATCGCGCCGGAAGGGGAAGTGTTTGACATGCGGTCGGCCCGAACGTAATTTCTGACCATGCGGTTATCGTCGTTCTCGATCGTCGCGCTCACGGCGTTGCCGGGCGTGGCCAACGCCCAGGAATCGCCGTTGGCGAACCAGGAACCGCCAGCGGCGATCGAGCAACTGCCGTCGGCGACGCGTGACGTGTTCGAACTCCTGGACGAGGGCTGGCCGAGCGAGCCTCCCAGCTCCTGGCCGTGCTCAGGGGCGACGCGGTCGGTTCCGAATCCGCAGGATCGTGTGTACACACTTCGCGTACTGCCGCCGTTGGCGAACGGAATAATCCGGAACCTGGGGCCTTGCGGTGTCCGCGGCCGGTACCTGCGCCATGGCCTCTCGGCGTTTCCCTTCGACGAGTTGCCGTTGGAAGGTAGCGGAGACGTTCCCGGAACACCCCTGCCGCAGGATACGCCCGGGGACGATGTGCCCGCTCCACGCGACGATTCCCGATAGGCCTTCCGGCGTCCCGATCGCGCTGGATGCAATAACTTTGACAACCGGCCGTCCTCCCACGTAGCGTTTCATTCATGCGGTTATTCTTGTCGTCGATGATCGCGTTGCTGGCGGGCGCGAGCACGACTGTCGGCCAGGAATCGCCGGAACCGCGAATCCGGGTTTACGAGTTCGACGTCGCGGGCGTATTCGGGGGCCGGTTGCCGGAGGTCTCGCAGTCACCATGCGCGATCGAGATGCCGCGTGTACCGATTCCCCGGGATCGCTCGTTCGCGCTCAGGTCCTCGCCGCCGCCGGCGTCGGGAACCATTCGCGACGTCGCGCCGCCGGCGCCGTCCTGCGCCGCGGTTGAACCGGACCTCGAATTCGCTCCCGATCGTTTCGGTTGGACGCGTTCGGACGCCGGGGAGAACGCTCCCGCGGGCAGTGGGGAAAGCGATCCCGGAACTCCCGTGACGCCATTCCGGTTGTGCACGCAAGATGACGGAGTCATCGCGCCGTGCGCCGAAGAGGACCGTTAGGCTCGACGAAGCCCGGCCGTCGCCCGCCCTGTCAAAGCTGGTACAGCATCAGGTAGACGACCACGCCCGTCACCGAGACGTAGATCCAGATCGGGAACGTCCACCGCGCGATGCGCCGGTGCGCGTCCAGGCGGTCCCTCCAGGCCAGGTAGACCGTCCGCAGAACCAGGGGCACGATCACGGCGGCCAGGATCGTGTGGGTGAGGAGGATTCCGAGATAGACCGCGCGGACCGGTCCCTCTCCCTCGAATCGGACCGACCCGACCTGGTAGTGATAGACCAGGTACGAGGTCAGGAACAGCGCGGACGTTCCCAGCGCGGCGAGCATGAACGTCTTGTGCGCGGAGACGTGGCCGCGCTTGACGCAATAGACGCCGGCCGAAGCCAGCAGGGCCGAGGCGCTGTTGAGGATCGCGTTCAGGCCCGGCAGGTCGGTGTAGTCCACGACTACTCGGCGAGCAGCGCCTCGACGTCGGCGACGATCCGGTCGACGGTTTCCAGCGACGTCCCGTCGTAGTAGTTCCGGATCACCCCGTCCACGTCGATCAACGCGAAGCGGCTGCTGTGCGTGATCGGTTCCCACGCCGTTCCGACGGTATCGTCGACGGCCAGGTGAAAACCCTCGCGGGCGAGGCGGTACAGGGCGTCGCGGGCGCCGGTCAGGAAGAGCCAGCGGCCGCCGTCCACGTCGTGCTGAATGGCGTATTGCGTCAGCGTTTCCGGGGTATCGTGCGCGGGATCGACGGTGAACGAAACCAGACCCACCTCGCCGGGGAGGGCGTCGTTCAACTGTCCCATCTGATACGTCATCATCGGGCAGGTCCCGGCGCAGCGCGTGAAGATGAAGTCCGCCACCCAGACCCGGCCGTCGAAGTCGGCTCGCGTGACCATGCGCCCGCCGCGTTCGACCAGCTCGAAATCGGGCACGCTGCCGAAGCCGGGGGCGGGGTCCTCGGTCGTATACGTCAGGATGACGGCGAACGCCAGGCTCGACGCCATGATGGCGAGGGCCGCCCACCCGGTCCGATCGAGACGACTCATGACGATTCCTTGCTCACATCGACCGCCTGCGGGTCACGACCAGCCCCGCGACGAACATGGCCCCGGCGAAGACCGAGATTACCGCCACCGCCGCGCCCGGGCTCGGGCCATCCATTGCCAGGTAGTCCGTCGTTCCGTAAATGCTCCAGCGCAGCGCCGAAACGCCGTAGGTCAGGGGGTTGAGTTGAATCACCCATTGTAGCCACCCCGGGGCGCCGTCGGGCGGGAAAACGGCGCCGGACAGCATCCACATGGGAATGAGAAACAGGTTCATGATGGCGTGGAATCCCTGGGTCGACTCCATGCGCCACGCGATCTGGTAACCGAGCCCGGTCAAACCGAACGCGATCACGGCGACGACGGCGGCGATCCGCGGGATCGACGCCGGAGAGGCGCCGGCGACCCACGGCGCCAGGATCAGCAACGCCATGCCGTGGATCAGCGCCAGGGAGGTGGATCCGGCCATCTTTCCCAGCACGATCGCGGCCCGGGGCGTCGGGGCCACCAGCACGGCCTGCAGGAAGCCCTCGCGCCGGTCCTCGATGATCGATATGGTCGAAAAGATCGACGTGAACAGCACGATCATCACCACCACGCCCGGAAAGAAGTACTCCATGTAATACATGTCGCCGCCGGCCGTGGGGAGGCTGAACGAACGGCCGATACCGGAACCCAGGAGCAGCCAGAAGACCAGCGGCGTCCCGAGCGCGCCGGCGATGCGGCTGGGTTGCCTGAAGAAACGCACCAGCTCCCGCTGCCAGAGCGTCGCCGAGCCGAGGGTGAGGCTCATCGGTCCTCCCAGAGCCGGTGGCCCGTCCGGTCGATGAACACGTCTTCGAGCGTGGGCTTGGCCAGCGTGACCGAGTCGATCCGTCCCGGGAACGCCTCGATCAGCGCGGCGACGAAGCGATGGCCGTCTTCCTTTTCGATGCGGACCGAACCGTCGAGAATCATGGGCTCGATTCCGAACCGCTCGCGGATCTGTCCGCCCAGACCGGGCGCGTCCGCGGTGGCCAGGGCAATGACGTCGCCTCCGATCTCTTCCCGGAGCGCGTTCGGGCTGCCCGTCGCGACCACGCGGCCCCGGTCGAGGATCAACACCCGGTCGGCGTCCTCGGCTTCGTCGATCAGGTGCGTCGTCCATAGGACCGTCACCCGGCGCTCGTCTCGCAGCCGGGTCAGATACCGCCGGAGATCGAGGCGCGCCCCCGGGTCGAGACCCGCCGAGGGTTCGTCGAGGATCAACAGGCGCGGGCCGTGCAGCAGTCCCTTGGCCAATTCGACCCGGCGCTGGAGACCGCCCGACAGCGCCTCGACGCGATCGGCGGCGCGCCCGGCGATGGCCATCTGCGCCAGCATCTCGTCGATTCGACTCCGGAGGGCCGCTCCGCGCATGCCGTACAGGCGTCCCTGATGCAACAGGTTTTCCCGGGCCGTCAGCTTGCCGTCCAGGCTGGGATTCTGAAACACGACGCCGATGTTGCGCCGCACTTGGGCGGCTTCGGTCCGCACGTCGGCGTCGAATACCCGGACCGATCCCGCGTCGGGGGGCATCAGGGTGGAGAGGATGCGGAACAGCGTCGTCTTCCCGCCCCCGTTCGGGCCGAGCAGCGCGAAGATCTCCCCGGGCTCGACCTGGAAGGACACGTCGTCGAGCGCGATGCGCCCGCCGTAGGCGTGCCGGACGCGGGATACTTCGACGGCGGGCATCAGAAGGCCTTGTCCGCGACCATCAGCGCCAACAGCACCGGCAGATAGATCACCGAGACGCGGAGCAGTCGCTTCGCGGCCGCGGACGTGCGGAACAGGGCGACCGCGGCGCCATAACCCAGGTACGTCAACCCGCAGACCAGGGCGCCGAACATGTAGGCGCGCCCGGTGACGGCCAGCGTCGTGGGCAGGAGGCTGATCGGAACCAGCGCGGCGCAATACAGGATGATCTGGCGGGAGGCGCCCGCCTCGCCGCTGTGCGTGATGGTCAGGGGGCGGAAGCCCCCCTTCAGGTAGTCGGCGTCGTAGATCCACGCAATGGCCAGGAAGTGCGGCAACTGCCAAAGGAAGACGATCATGAATAGCGCCAGCGCCATTCCGTCCAGCGCGGCGCCGGCCGCGGTCCATCCCAGGACGGGCGGCGCGGCTCCAGGCACGGCCCCCACGAGGGTTGCCAGCGCCGTCCGTTTTTTCAGCGGCGTATACAGGAACACGTAGAGCGCGAGCGTGGCGGCGGCCAGCAGCCCGGTCAGGGCGTTCGTCGTCAGCGCCAGGTACAGCGTCCCGCCGACGGAGATCGCCAGCGCAAAGGCCAGCGCTTCGCTTTCGGTGAGCCGTTCGCGGGCCAGTGGACGGCCGCGGGTCCGCGCCATCCGCGCGTCATGGTGCCGTTCCAGGTACTGGTTCAGCGCGCTGGCGCCGCCCGCGACCAGGGCCGTGCCGAGCATCGCGTGCAGGAGCGCCCAGTCCCGAAGGCCGGAATCCGAAGCCATGTAGAAACCGACGAGCGTCGCGGCGAGGACCAGAGACGTCACGCGCGGTTTGGTGAGCTCCAGGTAACGCCCGATCCGTCCGGACCGCGCGGGCACGGCCGCCGGGTGCGTTCGCGCGTTCACGGCGGGTCAGGCGGTCCCCCGGCGGGCGCTCCCGGGGGGCAGCATCGCGAAGGACCGGATCGTCAGGAACACGGAGGCGCCCAGGATGACCGCCCCGTTGGCGACGTGGAACGTCGTGATCATGACGGCCTTCGCGCTCCAGACCGTGAAGGCCCCGAGCGTCAATTGAACCGACAGGAGCGCCGCGATCAGGACCGCGGGACGGACCAGGCGCGGGTGGCGGCGGTAACCGGACAGGACGCGAACGAGAGTCCAGACGACGATCCCGGTCACCGCGACGGCGCCGACGCGATGGGCGTAGTGTATGGAGACGCCCGACGCATCGAAATCCGGAATGAAGCGGCCGAAGGCCAGGGGAAAGTCCGGGATCGCCAGGCCGGACCCGGTGTGGCGCATCAGGGCGCCCAGGAGCAGTTGCAGGTACACGGCGCCGGACATCACGGCGCACAGCCAGGGCAGGCTCGGCGCGCCCGCCCGGGGCCCGGCGACGGGCAGGCCCCGCTTCCAGTCCGGCGACGTGAACAACGCCAGGGAAACGATGACGCAGTAGAAGGTCTGGGCCAGCATCGCGTGGCTGACCGAGACCGGCGTCGGGAGCAGGTAACGGACCGTGATCCCCCCCAGTATCGCCTGGGAGATGACGGCCAGCAACGCGCCGATCGAAAGCCAGCGGACCCACGGCCGCTCTTCTTTGAGCGCGGCCCAGACCGCGAGCACGCAGGTGAGGATTCCCACGAAAGCGGCCACCAGGCGGTGGCCGTGCTCGTAGAAGACGCCGCCGACCATGGGCGGGAAGAACATCCCGTAGGAAAGCGGCCAGTCGGGAACGGCCAGGCCGGAGCCCGTGCTCGTGACCAGACCGCCGGCGAAGATCAGAAACGTGGTGGCCAGCGCCGTGAACACGGCGAACCGGTGAAGCCCGACGTTGTCCGGTGCTGGCGCCGTCGGGCCCACGGCCGCCGCTACGCCGCCGGTTCCGAGTACGTGAAGCTCAGCTCGGCGGTTTCGCCGGCGGCCACCGTGACGCTGCCGGTCATCTCGCCGTACCGCTCATGCCAGGCCACGACTTCGTAGGTGCCCGGAGGCACGCTGATCGTGTAGTCGCCCGTGTCGCCCGAAGTGGTATGGAACGGGTGGTCGAAGACGGCCGTGAACGAGTTCATCCATCGATGCACGTCGCAGCGGATCGCGAACGGGCCTTCGGCGATCGTGAACGAATCGGTGTTCTCCATCCCTTGCACCGCCTGGCCGACGTTGATCTGCATGTTCTCCATGGGGAACGCGTGGATGTTGTGCAGTGTGTCGTCACTGTTCCGGAACGTGATGTCCTGATTCATCATCATCGTGAAGACGTGGGGAATATAGCGGCAACCCTGCTGGTCGAGCACCACGGGTTCGGCGGGAGGGGCATAGAAGAGCCCCGTGTCGTGTCCGGAGCGGATGAAGATCATCGTGTTCCGCAGCTTCCCGTCGTCAGTGACCAGCACCTCCTCGGTTCGGGTTCCGGCGCCGGCGTCCAGGCAATAGGGGTCGGCCGACATCTGGATGAGCGACATCTCGGGCGCGTCGCCCTCGAACAGGATGCTGCCGGAGATGCCGGCGGTGGCTGTGGCCGGGTCGTAGGCCGGTCCGGTCGGCGCGGCGCCTCCCGAGCCGGCGCCATCCGGAAGCGAGAATTCGTCGCCGCCTCCGCCGCATCCGGCGGCGGCCAGCGTGAGGGCGAAGGCGAGACCAAGGGCTCTCTTGCTGTTCATCGTGTAGATCTCCTGATCAGGGCTGCGTGTGAATCGTTTGCGCGCCGGTCCGGTCGCCGGGCCTCAGTTGTCCGCGACGCGCTGCCCGTTCCCGATCGTCAGGAACAGGTGGTCGCGAAAGGCCTCGAGCTGCCGCGGCGTGTCGTCGTCCAGTATGTCGGGCAGTTGCGTCACCCCGTCGATGTAGAACGCCGGCATCCGGGTCCCCGGGGCAATGGCCTGCGGATCCAGTATCCAGTCCTCGACCCATTCCGGACGAAGTCGTTCCGCCGCCAGGGCCAGATCCGGCGCCAGGTCCGCGGCGTCGCGGTCCGGTATCTGGTCTCCCGCCGGATGGCACAGGTTGCACTGCGCCAGCTCGAAGAGCTCGCGCCCCGCCGTCAGGCTCTCGTCGGTCGTCGCGATCGCCGTGTCGATGAACGGATAGGGCGCGTCGTCGATTGCCGAGAAATACTTGCCGAGCACGGTCGCCTCCGCCTGGTCCAGGTAGAACGTCGGCATGCGCGCCGACAGCCACGGGCGCAGGGTCTCCTCCCCGGGCTCCTGCAGGAACGAGTGCAGCCACAGGGGCTGCGTCTTGGCGCCCTGCGTATTCAACAGCGGCGGCCACAGGCCTTCATCGTCGATCGTCGACCGGATGTCGCCGCCGGCGCCCTCGATTTCATGACAGCCGCGGCAGTTCCGCTGTGCGACGAGTCCCCGGCCAGCCTCGATGTCGGCGGTCAGGACGTTGCGCATGTCCGGGGTGACCTGGTCCTTGACCAGACCGGTCAGGATCATGACGATGGCGCCGACCTCCGTCTCGTCGAAGCCGAAATCCGGCATCCGCAGCAGTTCCTCGGGACGCTTGACGCGGTCCACGTCGAAGATCCGCGGATCGGCCATCTTGGCCGCGTACCACTCGGTCCGCGTGTGCTCGATATCCAGAAACCCGAAATCGAACTGGTTGAGCAGCTTGCTTCCGGGCTGCGTCAGTTCGGTGCCGATGGGCTGCGCGGTCTCGAAACCCTCGATGACGTGGCAGCCGAAGCATCCATAACGGGCGATCAGCCCCTCGCCCGTCGTCATGATCTTCTCTTCGAGCGACATCGCGGCCAGCGCTTCCTGAGCCTGGATTCCGGTCGAACCGGTTCTCAGAAACTCGAGCGTGACTTCGTCGAGTGCGGCTTCATCCAGTTCGGGGAATGCTTCCGTTTCCCATTCCGGGTTGGTCAGCGACACCAGGTACGCGGCCACGTCGGCGGCTTCGGCGTCGGTCAGCCGCAGGGTCGGCATGTTGGTGTCGTGCCAGACGGCGCGCGGGTCGCGGACCCAGTTGTACAGCCAGTCCTCGGAGGTCTTGCTGCCCTGGCTCGCCAGGTTGTAGCCGAATCGCCGCCGGTGCTGCGTCCGGGCCGGGTCCTCGGGTATAGGTCCGACGGCGTGGCATCCCAGGCAGCCCACCGATTCCACGAGCGCCTGGCCCCGCGCGGCGTCTCCGCCGGCAGGGGCGGCCGCGGCCAACGGGTTGTCCTGCGAGCGCGAGAACAGGAACTCGGTTATGGCCGTGATCTCCGCGTTGTTGCGCGCCTCGAACTCCGCGCCGCCGTTGTTGGAGTTGAACCAGAACTTGGGCATCCGCGCTTCCGACTTGAACGCTCGCGGGTCGGCCAGCCACTTCTTCACCCATTCTTCGTCCAGCTTGCTCCCGATGGTCGTCAGGTCGGGCCCCACCCGGCGCACGTCCTCGTAGCCCGGCATGTTGTGGCAACCGAAGCAGCCGTAGGTCCGGATCAGGTCGCGTCCCATGTTCAGCGCGGGCGCCTCGGGAACGTCGCCCGCGCCGGTGTGGCACTTCAGGCAACTGGCCTCGATCCGGTCCATCGGCAGCATGGGTGTTTCGAGGAAGTGGTCCAGGTACCAGTCGAACCGGTTCTCCCAATCGGCCTGCTGCTCCTCGTTTTCGGGCACGTGCCCGGCGCGCGAAAACTCGACGGCCCGGTCCAGTCCCGCGTGGCAGGTCGTGCAGCCGAAGCCGTCCATCGGGTGCGGGGAGTCGGCGCCGACGAAGACGTCCAGGCGCGGGTGCGCGGTGAACGGCTGGGGCCATTCGCCCAACGCCTCCTGGTTGATCCCGAGGTGGCACGTCGTGCAACGGTCGACGCGGGGCACCTGGAGGAACGGGGCGTCGTAGTGCAGGTTCTGGAGCTGGATCTGGTTGACCGTCTCGGACGGGTTCATGAAGTCCAGAATCGGGGCGTTGCGGATGGACGTCCGGATCAGGCCCGGGTCGAGCGTGCTGCGGACGCCGCCAAGCCGGTCGAACTCGGCTCTCAGGGCGAGGAAGTCCGCCTCGAGACGCTCACGCTCGCCGATGTAGACCTCCAATTCGGCCGTGGTGTCGTCGATCTGGATCTGGAGCCTTTCGACGGCTTCCAGGTTCTCGTTGATCTCGGCGAGTCGGTTCTCGGCAGCGACGCGGAGCGGCTCGGCGTTGCCCGGGTCGTTGGCCAGTGTTTCCTCGTAGTCGTAGCGTTCGACGTCGTATTCCGCCCGGGCGAACAGGTAGGCTTGGTTGGTGGAGTAGAACTCGTCGTTGAGCGCGTTGAGACGCCCCTCGATCTCCGCAATGGTAGCGGCATTCCCATCGATATCGCCTTGAGCGGCGGCAAGCTCCCCCAGGATGGCTTCACCGGCCGTGCGGTCGATCGCGCCTTCGGCCGCCGCGATGTCCAGCTCTGTCTGCTGGACGCTCAACCGCGTGAACGCCCGCTGGTAGCGCCGCCAGTCCCGGTTGTAATCGTCGACGATCATCCAGACCGTGAAGACGAACAGCAGCAGGCTCGAGATGGCGAACCACTTGTGGAGACCGTTGTCATCGTACAGCCGATCGCCGCGCTGACTGATATTGAGTGCGGGATCCTTCTTCGCGGGAGGCGGAATGGCGGGTTTCGGCACTCCGCCGTTCGGTGTTTCGCTACTCAAGGTTCTCTCCGATACGAATAGGCGTCATCGCTAGATGTTGAAGAAAAACTCCGGTATCCCGATGATGTACTTCAGGTTGAACAGCCAGCGCAGTACCATCTTGATCGGCAGCGACGCCATGCACAACAGCAGGAAGACCATGATGTGATAGCGGGCCGGTCCGAGGTTCTCGTAGAACCTCTTGAAGATCGTCCGGGCGAGCACCATCGGGGGAATCAGGAAGTAGCCGAGCACGACCAGGAATCCGACGCTCTCGCGGATCAGGATGTTGTCGGGCCGGCCCATGCCGAGCAGCCGCACCCAGAAATAGTCGGACAGGTCCACGTTGACCAGCGCTTCCAGCTTGTGCGTGTCCCAGTACTCGTACGGCCCGAAGAAGTTCCAGTTGGGCCCCCGCAGGAACGTGCCCAGGATGACCAGCAGCACCCACAGGATCAGGAAACCGAACAGGAACGTCATGATCTCCCAACTGCGTTCCTTGAACGTGTAGTAGCCGTTCCCCTTCGGGTTGGTGTCGATGTAGGGGATCGCCATCAGCCCGACGATGATCAGGCCCGGGAACACGACGCCCGCCAGCCACGGGTCGAAGTAGACCAGCATTTCCTGCAGGCCGAGGAAGTACCACGGCGCCTTCGACGGGTTGGGCGTGGCGGCCGGGTTGGCCGACTCTTCCAGCGGCGCCGGGATCAGGATGGACCAGCCGACGAGCAGGACCGTCAACAGCACGATCGCGATCAACTCGGTGTAGACCAGGTCGGGCCAGGTCAGAACCTTGTCGGCTGTTTCTTCCTTCTCGATCAGCGGCGTCCCCGAGTCCGTGCGCCGGTCGTTGCGGACCGCCTCGCGCATCGAGAACCACGTGAAGAACGGGATCAGGAACAACATGCCGACGATCGGCACGTTGTCCGGCTTGGTGACGATCAGGTAGAAGTCCTCGTCGAACATGCTGATCGCCATGAACACGAACATCGCCGGAAACAGGACCAGCGCCACCGTGTTCGTGTAGAAGACGTGCCGGTACTTGGCCGAGACGAACAGCAGGATCGTCGCCAGCGTGATCAGGATCTCGGGCGCCGTCAGGGTGTTGATGATGTCCTTGATGGTTTCCATTCGCTTGCCCGTTCTCTAGAGCGGCCCGGAGATGCCGCCGTCCCGGCGTATGCGCCAGAAGTGCACCGCCATCAGGAAACCGGCGACCAGCGGGAGCCCGACGCAGTGAAGGACATAGAAGCGCAGCAACGCCATTTCGCCGACCCGCGTCCCGCCCAGAAGCGCGAACCGCGCGTCGCTGGTGCTGCTGATCAGCGGTATGTTCTCGCCCAGGGTCAGCAGGTTGGCGCCCGGGCCTTCGTACCCGGCGAACGGCGTGGCGCGCGCCATGTTCGAGCCCACGGTGATGGCCCACATCGCCAACTGGTCCCACGGAAGCAGGTAACCGGTGAAGCTCAACAGCAACGTCAGGACGAGCAGGATCACGCCGACGCCCCAGTTGAATTCCCGCGGCGGCTTGTAGGAACCGGTCATGAACACGCGGACCATGTGGAGCCAGACGCTGATCACCATCGCGTGGGCGCCCCAGCGATGGATTTCCCGCATGATGCCGAGCGGCACCTGCTCGCGCAGGTCGATGATGTCGACGTAGGCGTACTCGATGGTCGGCCGGTAGTAGAACATCAGGAGCAGGCCGGTGAAGGTCAGCACCAGGAACAGGAAGAACGTGATCCCGCCCATGCACCAGGTGAAGCGCAGCCGGATTCCCGACTTCCGCACCTTGACCGGGTGCAGGTGCAGGAAGACGTTGCCCAGCATGACCAGCATCCGTTTTCGGTCGGAGACCGGCACGCCCACCCGGAACACCGAGCGATAGATCTGGCTCTTCTGGATTGCCTCTCCCAGCTTCGTCGGCGAGAGACTCGTTAACAGCTCCTTGAGTTGGCTCATATGCAATCAGACCTGATGGAATAATCGGAACGCTCGATGGCGCGGCCGCCGGTGAGGCCGCACTCCGCGGCTAGAATTCCAGATACGCTCCCGGAAGCTCCCACTGACCCTTTTCCTGCTGGAACTTGCGGCCCTTGTCGATCACGAGTTGCCCGTCGTCGGCCAGGCTGATCGCGAAGCGTTCCAGTGGACGCGGCGCGGGCCCCTCGAAGTTGATGCCGGTGATGTAGAAGCCGCTTCCGTGGCACGGGCACTTGAACTTCTGCTCGGCCGACAGCCAGTTCGGCGTGCACCCCAGGTGCGTGCACGTGGTCGACAACGCGTAGATCCCGCCGCCCTCGCGCACGAGCCACACCTGGTTGGAGTCCTTGAACCGCTCGTCCACGATGCCCACCTGCAATTCCTCGGGCCGGCCGGCACGGAACGTCAACGGCGGCTCGAACAGCACGTTCGGAAACATGAAGCGGGCCGTGGCCGTGCCGGCCGCCAACATCGAGGCGGTGAAGGAGACCCAGGCCAGGCTCATCCACGAGAAGAACGACCGGCGTCCCGCATCGGCGGGCTCGCCGGGTTTCGCCGCGCGGAGGGGAGGATTCACTTTGCTCATCGCAGACTCCTCGCTCGATCAGAAACAACTACCGAAAAAATCGAAACCGGGCGTAAGTACGCCGATCGTGCGTGAGTACGCGGATCGTGCGTGAGTACGCGGATCGTGCGTCAATACGCCTCCAGGGCGGCTATCGCGGCCGCGCGCACCTTGAGGCTCGGGTCGTTCTCGCGGAGCTCGGCCAGCAGCCCGCGCGCCCGGTCCAGTTTCAGTAGACCCAGGCAATGCACGGCGTTAGTGATGACGGTTTCCTTGTCGCCGTCCGACATCTCCGCGAAGCCGTCGAAAAAGCTGCGGTCCGTCACCGCGATCAGCAGATCGGCGCCGCTGTCGTCGCCCATCTGCGCCAGCGACATGGCCGCGGTCCACCGCACGTCGGCGGCCGGATCCCCGAGGGCGTCCCGGAGATCTTCCTTGGCCGCCGGGTTCGCGAGGACGCCGAGCACGTAGGCGGACATCTGCCGGACGCCGGCGTCGCCGGACCCGAGCATTCCGGCCACCGCCGGCGCCGCCGACGGTTCACCCACCATTCCCAGGGCCCACAGCGTCCAGATCTGGGTTTCCGCGTTCGCATCGCCCAGTCCGCGGGTCAGCGCCGGCACCGCGGGCGCATGCTCGAGGTAGCCGAGGCTCATGGCCAGAAAACGGCGGAGCTGGGATTCGTCCGGGTCGAGAGACAACAACCCCATCAGGGGATCCGAGGCCGCCGCTTCGCGCCCCGTTTCGGTCGTTGCCTGGGCGTCGACGTATGCGGTCAGGACCTCGTCGGCGAACGCCGACCCCTGGAGCTCTTCCGTGCGCGTTGCGATGACGTTGGTCATCTGCGCGGCGGCCTGCCACCGCTGCCGGTCGAAGTAGCCGCCGGAACTCCGGATGACCGCGAGATATTCCTCCGGCGGCGGTTCGTCGTAGGCCATGTATCCGAAGAGCACGAAAATCCCGACTCCGAAGGCGATGATGATCAGCGGAAACAGAAAGAACTGCGCCACCAGGAGCGACGTGGGCTTCCGGACTTCGGTCAAGCTGTCCAGCTCCTCCTCCGGAGGAACCGCGATGGGATTTTCCTTGGATTCCATGCGTTTACGGAAACCCCGTGCCGGCGCGAGACTCGACCCGAGACGGCAACAAAGCGAACAAGGCAGGATAAAAAAACTGACCGTACCGCGTCAACCGCACCCGGCCTCGAAAGTGGACAATTTGCGGCCTTTCGGCGACGGAGCGCAACGGCGCGGCGTCAGAAGCTTCCCCGGGTGTCGACCAGGACCGTCACCGGTCCGTTGTTGGTGAGCTCGACGTCCATCGCAGCCCGAAAGACGCCGGTCTCGACCCTCACCCCGCACTCCCGAGCGTGCCCGACGAAGAGTTCGTACAGCCGGTTGGCCGGCTCCGGCTCCGCCGCCCGAACGAACGAGGGCCGGCGCCCCTTGCGGCAGTCCCCGAGCAGCGTGAACTGCGACACGGCCAGAATCGCGCCGCCCGCATCGACGACGGACCGGTTCATGCGGCCGGCAGGGTCTTCGAAGATGCGCAGGTGAACGATCTTCCGGGCGAGAACCCGGGCGTCGTCGTCGGAATCGCCGTCCTCGACGCCGACGAGCACGAGCAGGCCGGCGCCGATGCGGCTGTGCACAGTTCCGTCGATCCGCACGGCGGCGTCCCGGACCCGCTGGACCACGGCCCGCACTATTTCGAATGGTTGTTGAGACTCGAAAGGAACCGTTCTTCGAGCTTGGTGTTGAGGCCGCGCGTGTTCCGCGGGGCCATGCGCCAGTGTTCGCAGGCCTTCGAAATCGGCACGATGGCCTTGGCCATCGACTCGTGCCCGCCGGCCGCGCCGATCGCGCCGAAAGCGTCCTTGAGCACCTTGCCGGCGGCCCGGACGTGGCCGACGTTGCGGACCGAGATGACCAGGTCGGAATCGTAGATTCCGCTGACCACCGCCCAGTCGGCGCCCTCGAACTGCAGGCTGAAATCGGCGATTTGCGGGATCAGGTCCTCGCGCTCGACGCGTCCCAGGTGGACGAACGCCACCTTGCCGACGACATGCCGGGTCTTCAGCGCGTGGCCCAGGGCGTCGATCGCCGCCGGCGGGAGCTCGGGCCGTTCGATGCGGCGCAGGATGTTGTGGTTGGCGATCGGGTACAGATAGGAGAACGCCTCGACGTCCCATTCGTTGGTTTGCCGGCCGAGCAGGAACGTGTCGCTCTTGATCACGTACAGCAGGGCCGTCGCCAGGCGGTGTCCGACGCTGTGCCGCGTCGCCAGCAGGTACTCGAGAAGGATCGTGGACGTCGCGCCGTAATCGGGGCGGATGTCCCGGATACGGGCCTCGTAGCCAAACTGTTCCGGATGGTGATCCACCACAAGGTCGAGCCTGGGCAGCACGGTCCGGATGTGGGGCGGCTGCAAGTCGACCATGGCGATCCGGTCGTATTCGGGCACGTCCTCGGGGTGGAGCTCGGCGACTTCGATGTCGAGCAGCCGTTCCATCGCGATGTTCTCGGGCCGCGTCGTCCGGCCGAAGCTGCCGATGGTCGCCGTCTGCCGGTGCCGGCCCAGGGCGTGGCGCAGCGCCAGCCCGCTGGCGATGGCGTCCGGGTCGGGATCGTCCTGAAGCAGGATCAGCACGTGGTGCGCGTGTTCGAACTGGGCGCGTATTTCTTCCATGCGCCGGGCCGTTCGCGCCAGGACGATGTGCCACCGCAGGTTGCCTTCCAGCAACTCCTGCATCGTGATGCAGTGGACGTAGCCGGCCTGTTCGGCGACCCGGTCCCGTTCGTTCGTGATGACGAGCGTCGGGACGCGCATTCCCGCGTCTTCCGCAAGCGTCAGCGCATCGGAGATACGTTCGAAGTCGTCGGACTGAATCAGCAGCAGGTCGGGGCTCTCGACGGTCAGCGTCTTCCGGAACGCGGCGTTGTTGCGTCCGGGCAGCGACACGTCCTGGCCCTGCGACGTGAGGTAGCGCTTCGCGGCGGGATCGGTGACGACGTAGCGGGTCCGTCCGTTTCCCGAGAAATAGTCCTTGAGAAGGCCCGCCAGATAATCTTCTTCGATAAAAGCGACGGAACGCATGGAGCCGTGCCGGCCATCCTCCCCGCTGGGTAGAAACGAGGACGCGCTCCCATGCCGCGTGCGCCCGTCACTCCCGACCGCAATCGGAGCGGCCAGCCAACCTTAAATGTTAGGCCTCGGACGCCGGGAAGTAAAGCACCGACGTCCACCGATTTTTTCGAAGCGCGCGGCGTCAGTCCAGGTTCTCGATCAGCCCGGCAACGAGTGCGGTTCGCCAGGGCAGGGAGGATACGCGGATGTGCTCGTCCACCTGGTGTGCGCCGAGTCCGACCGGGCCGAGGCCGTCCAGCGTCGCGATTCCCGCACCCGAGGTCAGGTTGCCGTCGGACGCCCCGCCGGTCCGGCCGCCGCTGATCTCGCGGCCCATCTCCGCGCCGACTTGCCGCGCCAGCTCGAACAAACGGACGTTGCCGGGCGTCGGCTCCAGCGGCGGCCTTCGGAACTCGCCCTCGACCTCGATCCGCGAACCCGGGAGCACCGGCGCGAGCGCGCGGATCGCGTGCGTCACGCGCTCGGCCTCGGCGGTGGACGGGACGCGGCAATCGGCCTGGACGAAGCACTCGGCCGGAACGACGTTGGGACGCGTGCCGCCCTGGACCATGGTCGCCGTCACCGTCGTCCCGGCGTCCGGGTCGGCCAGCCCCCGGAGCCTCAGAATCTGGTGCGCGGTTTCCTCGACGGCGTTGACGCCGTCATCCGGATTGACGCCGGAGTGCGCCGAACGGCCGAGCGCCCGGATGAGGAACCGACCCATGCCGTTCCGCGCGGTCTTGAGAACGCCCCCGGGCAGCGGCGGCTCCAGGACAAGGACGGCGCGGACGCCGGCGGCGAGCCGTGGAACCAGTTCGCGGACGTTGGGGCTGCCGACCTCTTCGTTGCTGGTCAGCAGGATCGTCACCGGCCGGGGTAGCCCGCCCCTCACGTCGATGAGGGCGCTCAGGGCGAGCCACATCATCGCGACCCCGGCCTTCATGTCGAACACGCCGGGTCCGCTGGCGACGTCCCCGTCCACGGTGAACGGCCGCCGCTGGATCTCGCCCGCCGGCCACACCGTGTCGAGGTGCCCCAGCAGCATGACGGGGCGTTCCGCCCCCTGTTCGCCGAACCGGATCAGGAGATGGTCGCCGCGGTCGGTCTCGGGCAGCCGCTCGACGCGCCCGCCGAGCCGGGAGAACTCCCCGGAGACCGCGTCTCCCAGGCGGTTGACCCGGTCCGCGTCGAAGCTGGGCGATTCCATGCCGACCCACTCTTCCAGGAGCCGCATGCACTCGCCCAGCCGGCGCTCCGTTGCCTTGAGAAGATCGTTCACCATCGGCCGCCTCGGGCTTCCATTTACTATAGACGACATGAAGATCGGGATTCTGGGCATCCGCGGCATACCGGCCAACTACGGCGGTTTCGAGACGTTCGCCGAGGAGCTGGCGACACGGCTGGCGGCGCGGGGTCACGATGTGACCGTCTACGCGCGCTCCAACAACCTGCGCGATCCGGTGAGGACCTACCGGGGCGTGCGCATCGTCGTGCTGCCCACGATCCCGACCAAGCACCTGGACACCGCCGCGCACACGTTCCTGTCGGTCCTGAACGCGCTGGGCCAGGGCGTCGACGCCATCCTGATGTGCCACGCCGCAAACGCCGTCTTCTGCGTGGTGCCCCGGATGGCCGGCACGCCCATCGCTCTCAACGTGGACGGGATCGAGCGCTTGCGGAAGAAATGGGGCCGCGCCGCGCGGATGGTCTACGAGCTTTCGGAACGCCTGTCGACGCGCGTCCCGTCGGTCGTCGTCGCCGATGCGCGGGTGATCGAGGACTACTACCGGAGCCGGTACGCGGCCGATCCGGTGATGATCGCCTACGGCGCCGACTGCGAACGCGACGAAGGCGTCGACGCGCTCCGCGCGCTGGACCTGCAGCCGCGGGAATACCTGCTCTACGTGAGCCGTCTCGAACCGGAGAACAACGCGCACCTGGTCGTGGCGGCGTACCGCGCCGTCGAGACCGACCGGCCGCTGGTGATCGTGGGCGACGCGCCGTACGCGGACGCCTACATCCGCCGGCTGAAGGCGGCGGCCGATCGGCGCGTGCTGTTTCCCGGCGCGATCTACGGACGCGATTGCCGCCAGCTCCGCTCGCACGCCTACGCCTGGATCCAGGCCACCGAAGTCGGGGGCACGCACCCGGCGCTTCTCGAGGCGATGGGCGCGGGCAACTGCGTGCTGGCGCTGGACCGGCCCGAGCACCGGGAAGTCCTGGGCGACGACGGGTTGTACTTCGACGGCGCGGGGGACCTGACGGCGCTGATGTCACGCGTGCTGCGCGACGGCGAACTGGCGGCGCGGCTCCGCGGCCGCGCGCGGGAGCGGGCCGCGTCCCGGTATTCCTGGGACACGGTGACCGATCAATACGAGGCGCTGTTCGAACGGATCGCGGGCGCGGCGAAATGACCGGCGGTCGACGGGATCGCCACCCGTCCCGGTCTACTCCATGTCCCGTTCCGCGACCAGCGTCGCCTCGGCGCACTCTTCCGCGACGGTCAGATACCGGCCGACGCCGTCGTTCCCGATCACATAGGGGTGTGGATCACCCGGCTCACGCGCCGCCAGTGCGGGGATCTTCGCCGTCGATCCGTCGTAGGTCGGGTGGTTGGACAGGACGATGTCGGCCCCTGCGTCCCCGGCCAGCTCGCGGAACCGGCGCGCCGAGTCGGCGTACGCGGTCAGGCGGTCGAGCCTCGGGTCGTCGGGAGCGTCGCGGAAGTTGAAGAGCGTTCCGCCCCAGAGCGCCGCGACGTGGGGTTCCCCGCCGTCGTGGACGGGAAGGATCGTCGAGAGCGTGCCGTGGGTGTGCCCCGGCGTCAGGTACGTCCGGATGACGTGGTCGCCGAGGACCAGCTCCATGCCGTCCGTCGCTACGATGTCGCGCGTCGCCACGACGGCGTCGGTGTTATCGATCTCGTACAGGTCCCAGTCCGCCTCCGACATCACCACCTGCGCGCCGTGCTGCTGCAGCACGCCCGCGCCGCCGGAATGGTCGCCGTGGGCATGGCTGATGATGACGTAGCGAATCTCACCCGGATCGATTCCCAACCGTTGCAGGCCGTCGATGATCTCGGCTTCGGCGGAATAGTCGAAGATGGCGTCGACGACGACGATCCCCTCCGAGGTCCGGAGCCCCCATGCGGAGAACCGGGTCTGCCCGAGATAGAACAGGTCGTCGAACACCTGGACGGGATCGGTATACCAGTCGCGCTCGGGATCGGTCGCCGGCAGGGAGTCGGGAATCGTGATTTCCGGAGCGGCGGCGTTCACCGCCTCGATCGGACCGGCGCAGAGTTGCCCGAGCAGGAACGCGTGCTCCGATCCGGCCGCCGCGCGGGCGGCTTCCACGTGCTCGCGGACGGCCGCTTCGGGGTCGGCGCCCGGTTCGGGGGCGGACTCGGGCGTGGTGCAAGCGGCCGCGCAAACGGCGAGCGCCACGACAAGGGATCGATGCGGATGATTCATGCCAGGGTTCCTCCGTGTCAAATGGAACGCCGCCGCGGTCGCACGCGCCGTTGGCCGGGCCGGACGGGGCCGCGTCCCCGTGTTTCCGGGGGCGGTCACCCATCGGCGGCAACGCGCCCATCGGGGCCTACACGCTTAACGGTACACCTTGTCGCGGCTGCCGACCCTCACAACGAGAACACATAATCGGTCATCTCGAATGTCGCAGATCACGCGGCAATCCCCGACACGGTAACGCCACAACTCGCCCAACGGCCCTTTCAGCGCCTTTCCCAGGCTCGGTGGGTTGTCCAGTCCCGCGATCCGCTCGTTCATGAAGTCGATGATGCGTCGAGCCATTTGCCGGTCGAGTTTGCGAAGCTGGCTCCGGGCGGATGCAGCGTACTCAATCGTCCAGCTTGAGGGCATTCCTCACGTCGCTGGCCGAGTACACTTGCTCTTTGCCCTGGCGCAGGCGTTCCAGCACGTCAGCAGCAAGATAGTAGTCTTCGATCTCCTCCAGTCCGCGCTCGATTATTTCCCGTAGGTAGAACGCCTTCGTGCGCCCGGTCCGGGATGCGAGAAAGTCGAGCCGTCGTTCGGTTTCGTGCGCCAGCCGAATCGATGTCGCCATGGTACAAGACCTCCGATGGTCTCGTGAATACGAGTATTCACTGTATCACGTCGTTGCCGATCCTCATCCTGCGCAATCCGGTGAAGACTGGCCGGGGCGTGCGTATCGTCGTGCCGCCCACGATTCCGGCCAATTGAACGAAGTATCACCGAAACGATGAAAACGCCATATGAGCGAAAAGTCTTGCAAGTATTCATCATCTTGTCTAATTTCAGAATGTGATGAAAATTTATAATTCAGTGAAAGACCTGGACGCCACGGCCGTGAAAGCGGCCCGCCAACTGCTCCACCATGTGCCACGCCTTGAGGTCAGTTCCGTTCGCTTTGGCCAGGAGAGCGGACACGATTATCCGATAGACGGTCGTATCGAGTTCGAGCACGGCGACGATACATACGCGCTGATCATCGAAGTCAAGTCGAACGGAGCCCCCCGTTCCGTCCGGTCTGCCGTGTATCAACTCCTGGGCTACCTGGCGCATGCTCGTCAGACCGGTCACGGGGACTCCGGTCCACGTTCGATCCCGATGCTCGTGAGTCCCTACCTGTCTCTCGAGTCTCGGTCCATCTGCATGGATCATGACGTCGCCTACCTCGATCTGGTCGGGAACGCTCACGTGGCATTCGACAATGTCTATATCGATCGAGCCGTCGCACGCCGGCCAAAGTCCGAAAGCCGCGCTCTGCGGTCGGTCTTCACCCCGAAGGCCGCCGCGATCTTGCGGGTTCTCCTTCGCAACCGGGATCGGGCATGGCGTGTCATCGACCTGGCGGAGGCGGCCTCTGCGAGCCTTGGCCATGTGAGCAACGTTCGCAAAGCCCTCCTCGAGCGTGAATGGATAGAAAAACGGGACGACGGAATCGTCCTGGTTCGGCCGGACGCGCTCTTGCGGACTTGGCGTGAGAACTACCGCCAGCCGGCCGGTCATCGCATGAGCCGATATACGCCCTTCCACGGCGACCCATTCAACGCACGGTTGTTGGGGAAGCTGAATCCGGAACCACAGCGCCCACGCGCGATTTTTGCGTCGAACTCTGCCGCTCAGTGGCTTGCGCCGTTCGCACGGGGGGGGACATATGGCTTCTACGTCGACGAACCCGGTGCTCGAATGCTGACCAAGGAGTTGAAGCTGACTCACGCCGAACGGGGAGCGAATGTCAACTTGCTCATCCCGACCGACGAGAGCCTGTTCGAGGACGCGGTCGAGCCGGCGCCGGGCGTCTTCTGCGCCAGCCCGATCGTCACATATCTCGAACTCTGGAACGGCAGAGATCGCGACCGCGAGGCTGCCGACCATTTGGCCTCAAAGTGCTTCCCATGGCTGTAAGAGAACGTCGATCGGCAGGCGATTACGATGACCGGACGACGCGGGCGGTCAAGTCCGTGCTGATCGAGATCGGCCAGATCCTCGGAAGCTTCGAAGGCAAGTTCGTGATTGTCGGCGGCGCCGTTCCCTGGCTTTCGCTGACGGAAGCCGAAACGCCCCATATCGGCACGGGCGACGTGGACCTCGGTCTCGACCCATCCGCGCTGGACGACGGCGAATATGTTCGGCTTGTCGAAGCCCTCCAGAAACACGGCTATCATCCACGGGACGATCTGCAGCGCTTCCAACTCGTACGCACCGTGCCGGCCAGAGACGGCGGGCCCGACATCGACGTCGTTGTGGACTTCCTGATGCCGCGCGACGCGGAGGTTAGCAGAAACCGACCTCCGCTCATCCGGGGTTTCGCCGTCCAGCGCGCCGACGGCGCCGACCTCGCTCTCAGGTTCCGTCGAATAGTTCCCATCGATGGCGACATGCCCGATGGTGTCCGGAATTTCGTTCGTATCGCCGTCGCATCGATTCCGGCTTTCCTGTCCATGAAGGGTTACGCCATTGCCAATCGTCTGAAACAAAAGGACGCCTACGACATCTATTTCACCATCCGAAATTTCCCGGACGGCATCGACGCGCTTGTCGAGGCGACCCGGCCACTCCTCGATGTTCGATCGGCCCGGCGAGGTTACCGCCTGATCTCCGAGAAATTCCGCGACGTCGAAGACTTCGGACCAACGAGCGTCAGAGGATTCGTGGAAGGTTCCCACGTGCTGGGCGGTCGCACTGCGGATCAATGGCAACAGGACGCCTTCGGACAGGTTGACGCTTGGCTCAAAGGACTCGGATTAAGGCAGACATGAGCCGAAGATCGCCCGCCACGATCCGCACCGCGGACATGCCGGTCCTCGACAGGGTATTTGGCATGGAATCTGGCTATGTATTGGATTTCACGAACCAGACCTTCGCGGAATTCTTCCGAGAAGAACTCGGGGTCGATATCGACGATCCCCGTTGGGCGGTACAGGGCGCGAGCAAGGCGAAGCGCTTGCGCTATTACTTGCGACACGCGAATCGCGAAGCCGCTCTTGGGGCGCTGAACGCGCTTTGGGAGTACCGGGAGGCCAGTAGCGCGACTCGAGAATATACGGAGTTGAACGATACGGTACGAGTTGCCTTCTTCAAAATCCTCGAACGACTACGCGGCACGCCGCCGAGACAAGAAACAGCGTCCCGCGCTTCCGCAGAATCGCGAATTGACGCGACGGCCGCTTCGTCTCTGGCCGATCGATTGCTAAAGGTTTCCGAGTTGGATCCACAGCCCCGCGGCTACGCGTTCGAAAAATTGTTGAAGGACACGTTCGATGCATACGGGTTGTCCGCGCGCGACTCCTTCCGCCTTGTGGGCGAGCAAATCGACGGCAGCTTCATGCTGAGAGGCGACACATATTTGCTTGAAGCGAAATGGACCAATGACCCGGTCGGCGCAGCGACGCTTCGTTCGTTCAACGCGAAGGTAGAAGAAAAGGCGAGGTGGTCCCGCGGTCTCTTGTTGAGTTATAGCGGTTTCTCTCCTGAAGGGCTCACCGCGTTCGGGCATGGCAAGAGCTTGATCTGCATGGACGGCCTCGACTTGCACGCGGTCCTGTCACGTCGGCTCGACCTCGCGGCCGTGTTCGCCATGAAGGCTCGAAGGGCAGCCGAAACGGGTCGACCCTTCGTCAGTGTGGACGATCTCGGGCCTATCCCGGGTGCATGACATCCAGGCCCGTGTTCCGCCGGCCAGTCGACGGCGTGCGAGGCGCATGATGTGATCGTCTCGTCGACGAATACCAACGGTTTCCGCCGTGGCCTGCCGATTCGCTGAAGTTGGCGGACGTTTGCCTGAGCAACGGTCGGTCCAGCATGCCCTGGATCGGAAAGCGTGGACACCTCGGACAGTCAACGGGCACAGGCGTGCTCAGGGCAGGAACGCCTTGTTGACGCCGTGCCGCGGGGCGGCGATTGGCGGTGCGATGACCAACGTTCGGGAAACGCTATCTCCCAGCTCGGGTGATTCTCGGCCGGGTTCCCACCTGTTCATAGACGAACCCGTCCGAAGGACGGTCCAGCCGGCGGATATAGAGCCGTTGCGCCTCGCTCCGCGACGGGTTGCCGGCGACGACGACGCGGTCGCCCACCAGGAACGAATCCTCCGCCATGCCGGCACGGCTCAACTCCGAGCGGTTGTCCATCTCGAGCAGCCAGACGTTGGATCCCGCCCGGACGCTCAGGGTCGGATGCGGGTTGACGAAGTGAAACTCCGTGACGACGCCTTCGATCGTCACCTCACGTCGAGTGTCGTAGGCGCCGGCGATGGAATGATGCGCCCGAACCGGCGTCGCGTGGGAAGCGATGCACGCGATCAGAATCGCGGTCGCCTGAAGTTTCGCGCGCACGTACTCACGCCTCCTGTCAGCATAAGACTCCAGTCTACCGGCCGGGAAGTCGGAACCAATGGGAAATCCGGCATGATGCATGTTCTCGAAGCCGGCAACACCGGCAAGGTGTTTTTGTCCCGCAACTCGGCGGGGTGATCAACCAAGTGATCGGCACTCTCCCATGAAGCGGCGAACTCGTTCGATCGCCGTGCGAGAATGCCGCCGACCGAAGAGTCTTGTTCGATGGGAATTCCGATGAATAATCAATTGCGTTGCGCTTCGGCCACGCGGGCGGCCCGGGGCTTGCCGCCGGCCGATACCGGGCGCCGTGTGACGAATCGTCGCGTTCGGAGTCTCAAGAACCAGAGAGGTTGGCCGCATACCTCATGGGAGCGTGATCATGAACCGTTTCATCCTCGCCGTCGTCCTGACCGGGGTTTCCGCGGGCGTGCTGTGGGCCCAGTTGGCGGTAGACGTCGGGTTGGTCGATGTCGTGGCGACCGTTCTCGACGAACGGGGGCGCTATGTGGCCGACCTCACCGAAGACGATTTTCTCGTCCATGAAGACGGCGAGCCGCAGCCCATTCGCCACTTCTCGCGGTCGAACGATCTGCCGGTCAGTGTCGGCGTGGTCCTGGACACCAGCGGGAGCATGGATCGGAAGATCGATACCGCGACCGCCGCGGTCGATCGTTTTTTCCGCCAGATCCACCCCGACGACGAGATCTTCCTGGTCACCTTCGACAACAGCGCGCGCCTGGTGGAAGACTTCACCGATGACCGTTCCCGGCTGGCGGCGGCCCTCCGGAGAGTCCGGGTGGGGGGCGGGACGGCCTTGTACGACGCCCTGATCCTCGGTCTCGAACACGTGCGGACCGGGCGCCACGAAAAAAGGGCCATTCTCGTGATCAGCGACGGGGAGGATACGGGAAGCGCGAGGTCGTTGGAGAGCGCCCAACGCTTCGTCCGGGAATCGGAGACGCTGGTCTATTCTCTCGGGATCGCGCCCGAAGCGTTCGGAGTCACGCCGACGCCCCCGACCTTTCCCACCGGCAGACCCACCGGAAGGGTCGGGATTCCGTTCCCGGGAGGCACGCCCCCGACCTTTCCCCGAACTGGAGGCGGGCCCGTCGGAATCCCGTTTCCGGGCGGTGGCCCGGGCGGGCCACGGACTCCACCGAGGACGCCACCCGCGACTCCGACGGCTCCCGCCGACGTGCTGAACATGGAGGTGCTCGAACTCTTCGCCGAGATCAGCGGCGGGAGGACCTGGATGGTGTCCGGCTGGTCGGATTCGGGTCGGGAGAACCGGATCTCCGAGGCTCTCGACGTGCTGGCCGAAGAGCTTCGAAGCCAGTACACCATCGGGTATTACCCCGCCCACTCGCCCGACGACGGCCGTTGGCACACGGTCGAGATCACGACCCGATACCCGGCCTACCGGGTGCGGCATCGGGAGCAGTACTTCGGCGGACGGGCCGTGGAGTGAACGCTTCCCGAGAATCCCGGCAAGCCGGCGCGTCACTCTGCTCGATGACGACCACGCCATGGTTCCGGAACACGCCACCGGGACCGCACCGAGCTTACTGCCGCCAACGGTAGTGTCCGGGGGAAACGCGGCGTAACGGTCCGGAGTGCTTCGGCTGAGCCGGCCGTCCGGGATAGAATCCGGTCTGGGGCGGGAATCCATATGAAGTATCCATTGCTTTTGGCGGCGGTGTTGCTGGCCGCCGTCCAGGCGCCGGCGCAGGACTTCGGCTTCGGTTCGGCGTGGCCGGGGCTGGATGACGCCGAACGCGCCGAGGTCATGGCCTTCGGCGAGGAGTACAAGGCCTTCATGGGCCGCGTCCGGAGTCACATGTGGTTCGTGCGCGAAGCCGCGGCGCTGGCCGAAGCCGAGGGCTTCCGGCCGTGGCCGCCGGACGTCGCGCCCACCGCGTTGACGCCGGGATCACGGTGGTACGCCGTCAACCGCGACCGGACCATCGTCTTGTTCGTCATCGGGCGGCAGCCCGTCTCCTCCGGGCTCCGCATCGTCAACACGCACATCGACTCCCCGCGCCTCGAGTTCAAGACCCGCCCCCTGCGGGAGCGGGACGGGATCGTGGTGATCGACGCCCAGGTGCACGGCGGGATCAAGAACTACCAGTGGGCGAACGTCCCGCTGGCCGTCATCGGGCGCGTCGACAAGACCGACGGGACGACGGTGTGGGTCGAGGTGGGCACGGACCCCGGCGATCCCGTCCTGCTGATCACCGACATCGCCCCGCACGTGGACGCCGACTACAGGGACCGGACCAGCCGCGACGTCATTCGGACCGAGGAGCTGGAACCGATCATCGCCTCGATGCCGGCCGCCGGCGATGGCGGGACGGACGGCGCGTTGGACCGGCTGCTCGGCCTGCTGCGGGAGGAGTACGGCATCGAGGGCCGGGACTTCCTCTCGGCCGACCTGCAGATCGTTCCGGCCATGGCGCCGCGCGACGTCGGGCTCGACCGCGCCCTCGTCGCCGCCTACGGGCAGGACGACCGATCGTCCGGTTACGTCAGCCTGCGGGCGCTGTTCCGGACCGCCGCGCCCGAGTACACGGCCGTCGCCTACGCGGTCAACAACGAGGAGGCCGGGTCCTGGAACACGGGCGTCAACTCCGAGTGGTTCTCGACGCTGGTGTCCGAGGTGATCGCGGCGCAGTCCGGGGACTTCAGCGGCCTGGACCTGCGGCGGGCATATGCGAATACCGAGGTGCTGGTCAGCGACACGACGACCGCTCTCAACCCGTTGTTCCCGCGGCCGCAGAACGCCCGGCTGACGTCCCGGTTGGGTTACGGCCTGGTCGTGAAGGAATACGGCGCGGGCCGCGAGGCCAACTCCGAGTTCTTCGCGCGCGTGCGAGGCATCCTGGACGACGCCGGCGTACGGTGGCAGACGCACTCCTACGACGCCGGCTACGGCGGCGGCACCATCGCGGGCTGGTTCGCCGGACAGAACATGGACGTCATCGACGTCGGCATCGGGATCGTCAGCATGCACTCGCCCTACGAAGTGTCGTCGAAGGTGGATCTCTGGGAGCTCTACAAGGGATTCCGGGCGTTCTTCGAGCAGTAGGCGGCGCGGGCGGGCAGTTACGGCAGAGACGTGTCCAAGACCCCAGACAACCGGACGGTCCTGGTGGCCGGCGGCGCCGGTTTCATCGGGTCCAACTTCATTCGATACGTGCTCGATGCCGAGCCCGGCGTTCGCGTCGTGAACTTCGACCGGCTGACCTACGCCGGGAACCTGCAGAATAACGAGGACGTCGAAACGAATCCGCGCTACCGTTTCGTTCGCGGCGACATCGCGGCGGAACCCGACGTGGCCGGTGTGTTCGCCGGCGCCGGCATCGACGTCGTCGTCAACTTCGCCGCCGAGACCCACGTCGACCGTTCGATCGAAGACGCGGCGCCCTTCGTCCGGACCAACGTGCAGGGAACCGCGTGCCTGCTCGCGCATTCCCGGCGGGCCGGCGTGTCGCGCTACGTCCAGATCTCGACCGACGAGGTGTACGGGAGCCTCGGCGAGGACGGGGCCTTCGCCG
The DNA here is from genome assembly GCA_022821265.1 of Acidobacteriota bacterium. GTDB lineage: Bacteria > Acidobacteriota > Terriglobia > 20CM-2-55-15 > 20CM-2-55-15 > JAJEDW01. Next base: position 8,158 of record JAJEDW010000069.1, on the reverse strand, counting down.
AGGATACGCCGCTTCACCCCAACAACCCGTACGCGGCGACGAAAGCCGGAGCCGACCTGCTGGTGCTGGCCGAGGCGAGAACGCACGGCGCGCCGGCGCTCATCACGCGCTGCTCGAACAACTACGGACCGATGCAGTTTCCCGAGAAGTTCGTTCCGCTGATGCTGGCCAACGCGATGGAGGACCGGCCGATCCCCGTCTACGGCGACGGGTCGAACCGGCGCGAATGGATCTACGTGGACGATCATTCCCGGGGCGTGTGGGACGCCGTCAACAAGGGCCGTCCCGGAGAGGTCTACAACATCGGGGGCGGTCAGGAGACGGCCAACATCGAACTGGCGCGCATGGTCCTTGCGGAACTGGGAAAACCGGAGACGCTGATCGAGTTCGTGGCGGACCGCCCCGGCCACGACCGGCGTTACGCGATCGACTGCTCGAAGATCGAGCGGGAGTGGGGGTGGGCGGCGCGGACGGGTTTCGCGGATGGGATCCGCGCGACGATCGACTGGTATCGCACGCACCCGGAATGGGTGCGCGGGGTCCGCGACCAGTCCTACCGCAGCTACTATGAGCGGCACTACACGCACAGGGACCGCACGCTGACCTCGTTCCGATAATGGAGGAGACCCGAACCGTGTCCGGCACCCGCGTCGAGGCCTGCGACCTGTGCGGTTCGGGCGACGCGGTGCCGGTGCTGGAAACCTCGCGGCTCGACGGGCCGCTGGTGCGCTGCCGGCAGTGCGGACTGCACTACATCGCCCACCGGGCGTCGGACCTTGCGTTCGGAGCGAACGGGTCCGAAGACACCGCCGAACGCATCCGCTCCGCCAACCGCGCCTTCGATGCGCGCCCGCTCGTCGAGGAGCGGCGGCTGAACGCGCTCAACGCGCGGTGGCGCATGGAGTGGATCGCGGACTCGGGCGCCAACCGGTTGCTGGAAGTCGGATGCGGCCGGGGCGACTTCCTGCGGGTCGCGGCGGAACGGTTCGACGTGTCCGGCGTGGAGCCCCATCCCGAACTGGCCGCCGAAGCGGGCCGGTACGCGCGCGTGCATCGCGGCCGGATCGAGGATCTGCCGCGCGACGCGGCCTGGATGGACTTCGACGCCGCGGCGAGTTTTCACGTGCTGGAACACGTCGACTCACCGGTACGGTTCGTCGGCGACGTCGGCCGGCGCCTCCGGCCCGGCGGGCTTCTCGTCCTGGAGACACCCGACATCGGTTCCGCGCACTACCGCTTCTTCGGCGCCCGGTGGCGGCAGTTCATTCCCGAGCACTACTTTTTTTTCGACAAGGGCACGCTCACCCGGTTGCTCGAAACATGCGGCTTCCGGGTCGTGCGGCTCGAGCACGTCGGGAAGCACGCCACGCTCGGCCTCTTCCTGAACCGCCTCGGACGGCAGTTCCCGATCCTCAGGCGTGCGGGCCGGCTCCGCGTTCCCGGGACGATTCGAATCAACCCTAGAGACGTGTTGCTGGCGCTGGCCATCCGTCGGTCATGAGCCGGACCGCCGCCGTCATCGTCAACTGGAACGCGGGGCAGCGGCTCGCCGCCGCCGTCGGATCCGTGCTGGAGACCTCCGATGCGGAGGTTCTCGTCGTCGACAACGCATCCACCGACGGATCCGTCGACGCCATGGACGGCGCCGCGCGCCTTCGCATCGTCCGCAACGCGTCCAACGCCGGGTTCGCGGGCGGTGTGAACCGCGGATTCGCCGAAACCGAAGCGCCGTACGTTCTGCTCGTGAACCCGGATGTCCGGGCCCGGCCTGGGGCGGTGGCGGCCCTGGCGGCCGTTCTGGACGGCCGCCCGCGGGTGGGCGCAGTCGGCGGGTTCGTCAACCGCCGCTATCTGCCGCGTCCGCTTCCAACGCTGGGCAGCCTGGCGCGGGAAAACCTCGGCCTCGGCCGCCGGGTTCGGGAACGCCCCCGCGGGCTGGCGCGCGTGGAGCAGCCGGCGGGCGCCGCGCTGCTCATCCGCCGCGCGGCCTACGAAGCCGTCGGCGGCTTCGACGAACGCTTCCATCCGGCCTGGTACGACGACGTCGATTTCTCCAAGGCCCTGGCGGAGTCGGGTTGGGAGGCTTGGTTCGAGCCCGCCGCGCAGTTCGATCACGACGGCGGGTACAGCGCGGCGGCGATGGGACCGGCGCGCTTCATGAGCGCCTACTACACCAACCAGTTCCGTTACGTCCGCAAGCACCTGGGCGCCGCGGGCGTGCCGGTCCTGAAGGCCGCCCTCGTGGCGGGCGTCGTCGCCCGGAGTGTGGTCCGGCCCCGGCGGGCCGCCGGCTACTGGAGGGGATTGCGCCAGGTGATGGCGGCATGACGCGGGTGGCGGTCCAGATCGTGACCTTCAACAGCGCCGACGTCGTGGGGGCGTGCCTGGACAGCATCCGGCGCCAGACGCACTCCGATCTTCGTGTTCGCATCCTCGACAACGCATCCTCGGACGCGACGCTCGAGCGGGTCCGAAACGCGGCCGGCGACGCCGACATCGTGCCGATGGACGCCAACACGGGTTACGCCGCCGGCCACAACCGCCTTGCCCGGGAATATCCCGCCCCGTATGTGCTGTTCCTGAACCCCGACACGGTCCTGGAGCCGCGTTTCGTGGAAGAGCTGGCCGGCGTCCTGGATGACCGTGCGGACGCGGGTTCCGCGACGGGCAAGCTGCTCAGGATGGATGGCCGGACCATCGATTCCACCGGCATCGTGATGACGCGGAACCAGCGGCACCTGGATCGCGGGGCCGGCGAAGTCGACACCGGTCAGCACGACGCCCCCGGGGAAGTGTTCGGCGTCAGCGGCGCCGCGGCACTGTACCGTTACGCGTGTCTCGAAGCGGTCGGGGTGGACGGGATGTTCTTCGACGAGGACTTCTTCGCGTACCGGGAAGACGCCGACCTGGCTTGGCGATGCCGCCTGATGGGCTGGAGATCGTTCTACGTCCCGGCGGCGGTTGCCCGTCACCGCCGCCGCGTGACCCCCGAGCGCCGGTCGAGCCTGCCGAAGACGATCAACCGTCACGCCGTCAAGAATCGTTTTCTGCTCCGGATGAACAACCTGACGCCGGGGCTCTATCGCCGGCTGTTCTGGGACATCACGGCCCGGGACCTGGCTGTCGTGGGCTACGTGCTCCTGAAGGAGTGGTCCTCGATTCCGGGGCTCTGGTACGTCTTTCGCCACTGGGGACGGCTGTACCGAAAACGCCGCCGGATCCAGGCGTCGGTGCGCGTCTCCGACGACGCGATCGCGGAATGGTTCCACTGAAGTCCGTTTCGGTAGAATGGTGGACGTCATGTCGGAGCGATTGATCGGCAGCCTCGTCTACGGCGATCATCCGGAGCCGAAGAAGGCCCGGCCATGGAAGGAACGCCTGAAATACCCGGTGACGATCGGGCTGGTTCTCGCCGTCGGCGGCGGGCTGCTGTACACGTTCATCAACTATCCCGAAGAACGGCAGGTCCGGCTGTTCCTCGAGGCGGTCCTGGCCGAGCGTTACGACGAGGCCTTCGCGATGTGGGACGGGGGCGAGGCCTACGACATGGATCGGTTCCTGGAAGACTGGGGTCCCGAAGCGTACTACACCGCGGACACCATGCTGCGTGTCGTCGACTCGGACAACAGCGGGGGCGCGGTCATCGTGTACGTCGCGATCCATCCCGACGACGAGACCCCGACGCCGCTCCGCGTCGACAAGGAAACCCGGCTCCTGTCGTTCTCGCCCACGAGCAAGTACATCCGCGAGGCGATCTACGGCCTTCCCAACTGACGGTAGAACGCCTCGATCCGCGGCACGTTCAAGTCGATGTCGTACCGCGTCCGGATTCGCTCCAGGGCCCGTTCCCGCAAGGTCCGGCGGAGGGCCGCGTCTTCGGCCAGCCGCCGGACGGCGCGGGCCAGGGCGGCCGGATCGCGCGGCGGCGTCAGCACGCCGGCGCGGCCGTAGTCCAGGATTTCGGGCGGGCCTCCGGCATCGGTGGCGATGACGCTGACGCCCGCCGCCATGGCTTCCAGCACGACGATGCCGAACGGTTCCTCCCAGGAGGGAAGAATCAGGATGTCGATCCGCGGAAGGAACTCCGCGGGCCGGACCCATCCCACGAACTCGACGGGCAACCCGCGCGCCTTCGTCCGGAGCGATGATTCGTAGTCGGGGCGCCCGCGTCCGGCGACGAACAGCCGGAAGCCGCCGTCCAGGCGCCGCATCGCCTCGATCGCGTCGTCATGACCCTTGTGAGGCGACACCTGTCCGAGCAGCCCGAGCGTCACGGGTTGGCGGAGAGGCCGGTCCTGGTAGGGCAGCTCGGAGGCCGCCACCCAGTTCGGCACGATCGTTGCAGCCCTGGGGGCGAGATGCCGGATCGACTCCAGGATCTGGCCGGTCGTGACGATCCATCCGTCCACGCGCGAATAGAACGGATGGCGGCGGATGGGGAAGATGAGCTGCCGCGTGAAGACCAGCCTCGGCCCGGTCAGTCCGTAGAGCGCGGCGGCGACGATCGAGTAGTCGCGGGCGACGTGGGCGTGGACCACGTCGAACCGCTCCCGCCGCACGATGCGGCGGAGCCGGTATGCGGTCGGCAGATCCAGCGCGTTGCGAAACCCGAGCGCGTAGTCCGGTTCGAGAGGGCCGCCCGGACGCCCCGCGATCCGGACGCCGTGACCCCGACGCCGCAGCCTTTCGGTCAACTGGATGACGTGGACCTCTCCGCCCCCGATGACGTCGGCCGAGGAGACCTGGAGTATGTTCATGGCCGGGAGGACCGGATGGCGGCGGCCAGTTCGGGCGGGGTCAGGCCCGCCGTACCGACCTTCCCGACGACCACGCCGGCGGCGTAGTTGGCCATCCCGGCGGCCTCTTCGATCGTCGCTCCGGCGGCGCGCGCGATCGCCATCGTGGCGATCACGGTGTCGCCGGCGCCGGTCACGTCGTAGACCTCCCGCGCCGCCGCGGGTATCTCGTGGATCCCTTTCGGCCCGACGAGCGCCATCCCCTCGTCGCCGCGGGTGATCAGAACGTGCGGGCATCCGAATCGCTCGAGCAGGCGCCGGCCGGCCTTCCGGAGGCTGGCGTCGTCGTGGATCGCGACGCCCGACAGCGATTCGGCCTCGCGCTGGTTCGGCGTCATCAGAGTTACCGGACCGTAGCCGCAGGAGTTTCCGGCCTTGGGGTCCAGGTAGACTCCCACGTCCGCCCGCGCGGCGGCCGGGAGCACGGCGTCGCACAACGCGTTCGTGACGACGCCCTTCGCGTAGTCCGACATCACAAGGGACGCGGCTCCGGGCAGGGCGTCGATGACCTGCCGGCAGACCTCGCCAAGAGCGGGTGAACCCAATGCGCCACGGTCTTCGCGGTCCGCGCGGACCACCTGTTGACCGTGCGCGAGGATTCGCGTCTTGACCGTGGTCGGACGGCCGTCGTCGACGACGAGACCGGAGCGTATGCCGTGGTCGTCGAGGAGGCCTTCGAGCCGGCGGCCCGCGTCGTCGCTTCCGACGACGCCGATCGCGAGCGGTTCTCCACCGAGCGCCTTCACGTTGAGAGCGACGTTGGCGGCCCCGCCGGGGCTTTGGGTTTCGTCCTCGACCTCGACGATGGGGACCGGCGCCTCGGGGGAGATTCGGCGCACGCGGCCCCAGATGAACTCGTCGAGCATCAGATCGCCAACGATCACGACCGGCGTGTCCCGGAAGTCCTCGAGGAGCGCGATCAGGCGGTCGGTCCGCGCCGCCGCGGCGTCCCGGCTATCCGGCATCATTCGGGAGGATGGCGTCGATGGCGGCCGAGACCTGGTCGACGCTCACCGATTCGATGCACAACGGCGTGTCGGCGACCAGGCACCGGTAGCCGGGACAGGGATTGCAGTCGTACGGGTTCTGGACCACGCGGTGTTCCACCCTCCAGGGACGCCAGCGGATCGAGTCCGACGAGCCCCAGACGGCGACGGTCGGTGTGCCGACGGCGGCGGCCAGGTGCATGGGCCCGGAATCGTTGCCGACATAGAGTTTCGCACGCCGGATCAACTCGGCCAGCCTGGGAATGGTGAGTCCCGGAACGACAGAACCGGCGGGAAGGTGGCGAGCCGTGTCGGCGGCGACGCCTTCTTCCCCCGGTCCGGCCGCCACCACGGGTCTCAGTCCGCTTCCGGCGAGTCGTCGCGCGATCGCCGCGAAGTTTTCCGAGGCCCACCGCTTCGTCGACATCCGGGCGCCCGGGTGGATGACCGCGTAGTCCTCGCCGGTGACATGCTCGCGGACCCAGGCGGCCGCTTCCACCTGCGGCGCGTAGTAGAGCGGCGGGGCCGGATCGGTCTCGAGCCCCAATCTGCGGAACAGGCGCATCGTGTTCTCGACCGTGTGCCGCCGGCCTTCTTCGCGGGGCAGGAGCCGGTGGTAGAAGCGGGGAAACTGGCAGTCGGCGGTTCCCACGCGCATGCCGCGCGCCGCCAGGGAATACACGAGGCTGGTCGGGCCCCCGTGAAGATTGATGATCGCGTCGAACCGCCGCCCGAGCAGCGTCCGGATCGTCCAGGCCTTGCCGCCCGCGGTCGTCAGGACCTCGGTCGCGTCGGGATTCCCGTCCAGGCACGCCGCGAACTGCGCATCGACCAGCACCGAAACCCGAAATTCGGGGAACTCCTGTCTGAGGGCGTGCAACGGGCTCGTCAGAAGGAGAACGTCACCCATGGACCGCAGCCGGACGAGCAGCACGCGGGCGTCGCGTTCGAGGGATGGGAACAAGGCGTCGCCCGGCGCCTCGGCGGGGCGCGTGGCGGGATCCGGCACGGTCGGTTATTCCTCGATCCGCGCTTCGTCGACCAGCATCACCGGGATGTCGTCACGGATCGGGTAGACGCGGTGACATTGGCCGCACTTCAAGCCCTCGTCATCGTCGATGGGCGTCACCGGCGCCTTGCAGAGCGGGCAGACGAGAATCTCGAGCAACTCGGCGTTCACGGCCATATCGGCCCGATGGTATCACAGGGCCCGGCGGGCCCCGCCGCGGGTTCACTCGTCGTCTTCGTCCTGCCCCGTCCGTTCGGATTTCGCGGCTTCGATGATCTTCTCGGCCAAGTTCACGGGCACCTCGTCGTAGTGGTCGAAGGCCATGGTGTAGTTCCCGTGGCCGCCGGTCTTGGAGGTCAGATCCGACGCGTAGGAAAGCATCTCGGCCAGCGGCGCCTGGGCCCGGATCACGCTGGTGGAGCCCTTCATTTCCATTCCCTGGACGCGTCCGCGGCGGCTGTTGAGGTCGCCCATCAGGTCGCCGGCGTATTCCTCCGGCGCCTCGATGACGACGTTCATGACCGGTTCCAGCAGCACGGGCTTCGCCTGCTCGACCGCTTTGCGGAACGCCAGTCGGCCAGCGATCTTGAAGGCCATTTCCGAGGAATCGACCGTGTGGTAGGAACCGTCGTAGAGCGTGACCTTGAAATCGACGGTCGGGAAGCCGGCGAGCATGCCCCGGGCTCGGGCTTCCTGGATTCCCTTTTCGACCGCCGGGATGTACTGCTTCGGGATCGCGCCGCCGAAAATCTCGTCCACGAACTCGAAATCGCCGCCGCGCGGAAGCGGCTCGACACGGATCTTGCAGTCCCCGAACTGGCCGTGCCCGCCGGTCTGCTTCTTGTGCCGGCCCTGGACCTCGGCGGTGCCGCGAATGGTCTCGCGGTAGGGCACCTTGGGCGGGTGCAGGTTGACCTCGACGCCGTAACGCCTCTTCAACCGTGAAACCGCCACCTCGACGTGCATCTGTCCCTGGCCCGACAGCAGGAATTCCCGCGTCTGCGGCTCGCGTTCGTAGCGCAGGCCGGGATCTTCCTCGATGAGTTTCTGGATCGCCGTCGAGATCTTCTCTTCGTCGCCGCGCGACTTCGGTTCGATCGCGAACGAGATCATGGGTTCGGGCCAGACGACTTCCGGGTAGACGATCGGCGACGCCTTGTCGGCGAGCGTATCCCCGGTGTGCACGTCCTTGAATTTCGCGATCGCCGCGATATCGCCGGCGTGGACTTGCGGGACCGTGACCGTCTCCTTCCCTCGCATCAGGATGACGTGTCCGATGCGCTCGGACGATTCGCGCTTCACGTTCCAGGGTTGGGTCTGATCGGTCAATGTGCCCGAATAGATCTTCAGAAGCTAGATGCGGCCCG
>JAJEDW010000036.1 GCA_022821265.1 Acidobacteriota bacterium | reverse complement strand
CGCTGGCCGAGGTCCTCGGCGACGCTCCGGCCGTGCTGATCCGCGGACACGGCGCGGCCGTGGTCGGGCCGAGCCTCCCCTATTCGGTGGGCCGCAGCATCTACCTCGAGATGAACGCGCGCGTCCAGGCGCAGGCCATGGCGCTGGGCGGTCCGGTGAACTACATCAGCGCGGGGGAATCCGAGGCCGTTCTCGGCCGCGGAGAGAACCGCGGCTACGAGCGCCCCTGGGAGATGTGGAAACGGGAAGCGATGGGCCGGTAGGCCGCCGGACTCACCCCACCACGGGCGCCGCCGCGTGAATCCGGCGGATCTGCCGCTTCAGCCCGCGAATCTTCCGGCGGACTTCCTTCAGGCTCTTGTGGTCGTGCGCTTCGAGGAACCGGGCGCGCTCGACCTTGAGCGCGCGGATCTGCAGCTTCAGGCCGGCCTTGTCGTGAACGCCCTTGTCGCTCAGCTCCTCGTGCGGTTTCTCGATTCCCAGGATGCCGGCCAGCGCGTCGAGCAGTTCCGGCTTGTCCTTCCCGTGCACACCCTCGACGCCTTTTTCGTGAGCCTCCTCGCGGAGTTTCACGACGGTCAGCTTTTCCAGGTCGTGCCAGTCCATCGGTCCGCTCCTCTCCCCCGCTTCTCCAGGCGGTGTCACCGCCGAGAATACACGACGAACCACTTGTCGGGGCCGTAGAGGTCGTGCGCCTCGGATGGCTCGAATCCGACGTCGGCCATCCAACCGGTCACCTGCTCCCGGGTCATGTGCATTTCGCTCTGGTCGGGACGGGCGTTGTGCCCCGCGCCCTCGATGATCACGACGCGGCCGTCCGGCCCGATGTAGCGCGCCAGGTTCTCGATGTAGCCCGCGCGATCCTCGACGTGATGCAGGACGTCGTGAAAGAACGCCACGTCGATCTCGCGAGTCGGCAGCGCCGGATCGGTGAACTCCCCGAGAACGCCCTCGAGGTTCTCGACGCCCTCGCCGGCGGCCTTCGCGTCGATGTAGTCGACGAGTTCCGCGTCGACCTCCACGGCGTAGACCGTGCCGCCGGGGGACACCGCGCGCGCGAAGGGCAGGCTGAAGGTTCCCGCCCCCGCGCCGATGTCGGCCACGACGTCGCCCGGCTCGAGCCCGATCCGGGCGATGACCTCGTCGATTCGAAGCCCTTCGGCCCGTTCGGGCCGGTCCAGCAGGTCGACCCACTCGTCGGCCGTTCGCGCGCCCAGTTGTCCGGCCGCCTCCGACGCGCCGACGACGCAGACGGCGGCGGCAATGACCGCCGCGCAAAGCCTTTCGTACCGCATCCCGATCGTTACCTCCGCGTTCGGTTCATCTCCCGGCCACGGTATCCCTCCCCGTCAACGACTGTCAAGTTGACACGCCGTCGCGCGGAACCCTAGCATGCCGCATGTCTGAAGCAGCGCCGACGCTCGAACGCAAGCTGGGCGCCGCCGACGGCGCCGCCATCGTCGTCTCCAACGTGATCGGGGGCGGGATCTTCTTCGTGCCCGCCATCGTGGCCGCGCTCGCGCCCGACCCGTGGGCCATGCTGGGCGTCTGGGTTCTCGGCGGCGCGCTGGCCCTGGCCGGGGCGTTGGCCTACGCGGAGCTGGCAGCGTTGCGCCCGCGAGCCGGCGGCGAGTACGTCTACCTTCGCGAAGCCTACGGCCCACTGGCCGGGTTCCTGACCGGCTGGACGTCGTTCGTCGCCGGGTTCTCCGGCGCCGTCGCCGCGGCCACCGTCGGCATGGCCGCCATTCTGGGCCGCTTCATCCCGGCCGCCGGCGACACGACCCCGATCGTCTCGATGGACCTGTGGGTCGTGACGTTGACGTTGTCGCCGCAAGCCGCCGTCGCACTCACCGTCATCCTCGGATTGTCCGTCGTCCATTGCGCCGGCCTCGGCCCCGGACGCATCGTCCACAACGTGCTGGCCGGCGCCAAGGTCGCCGCGTTGGCCGCCGTCGTCGCGCTCGGTTTCTCGATAGGCGAGGGCTCAACGGCCAACTTCGGCGCCGGAGGATCCGTCGCTTTGGGAAGCTGGGCGTTCGCCCTGATACCCGTGTTGTTCAGTTACTCGGGATGGAATGCCGCGGCCTATGTCAGCGAGGAAATCCGAAGTCCGGGAAGAAACGTCCCCAGGGCGCTCTTGGCGGGCACGGTCGTGGTGATCGTCATCTACGTGTTCCTGAACATGGTGTACGTCTACGCCTTGCCGGTCGCCGAGTTCCCCAACCAGGCGGCCCGTGTCGGCGACGCCGCCGTGGAACGGCTGTTCGGGCCGGGCGCCGGCGGCGCGTGGGCCGCCGCTTCCGTCGTGATGATCGCATCCAGCGTCAGCGCCATGGTGTTGGCCGGCCCCCGCATCTATTACGCCATGGCGCGCGACGGCCTGTTCTTCAAGGGCGCCGCCCGGGTTCATCCCCGCTTTCGCACGCCGGTCACGGCCATCCTGGCGCAGGCGGTCTGGAGCAGCATCCTCGTGCTGACGGGCACCTTCGAGCAGTTGGTCGAATACACGGGCTTCTCCGTCGTCCTGTTCGCGGGGGTCGCCGTGTTCGCCGTGTTCGTGCTGCGGTGGAAGCACCCGTCCGAGGCCCGCCCCTTCCGCGCCTGGGGCTATCCCGTCGCGCCGCTGTTCTTCGCGGGCGCGAGCCTCCTGATCGTCGTCAACGCGCTCCGGGAGAGCCCCGCCACGTCGGGCGCCGGCCTGCTGGTCATCGGATTGGGCGTTCCTGTCTACTGCGTCCTGCGCGCCTGGAACCGCAACCGCGCCCAAGCGTAGACGATCCCGATGGCCGGGACCACGGCGAACGCCGCCGCGAGCCCCCAGTCTCCCAGCACGCGGCCCGCGGCCATCATGCGCGCGAGACCGAGGTCCGCCATCACCGTCACGGCCAGCAGGGCCGCCATCGCGAGAATCGTCTTCGTGGATCGTTGGGGCCGGAACACAAGCAGGAGCACCACGGCGGCGGCGGCTGGATGGAGCAGGATCAGCAGAAACCGTTGCCAGACGTCCCCGCCGTTGGCGAACGCCCCGACCATGGCCGTCAAGCCGACGAAGGCGGCGTGGACCACGGCGAGCACCGAAACCAACGCCCGGAAGACGGTCATGGACGCACCATAGCATTGAACCGGCGCACGCTCGATATGGATTGACTCGTAGCCTTGCGCCCGCATAACTTCATCGGAACTCGGAATTGCAGGAGTCTTCATGCTTCGGTCAGTCTTGACGATCATGGTGTCGGCGTGGTTCGGCGCCGCGGCGCTCGGAGCCCAGCAGGGAACCCGGAACGGTGAATGGCGCGCGTGGGGCGGCGACCTGGGGAGCACGCGCTATGCGCCGCTCGATCAGATCGACCGCTCGAACGTCGACCGGCTCGAGGTCGCGTGGATCTGGCGTTCCGACAACTTCGGCACGACGCTGGAGATGAAGAACGAGACGACGCCGCTGATGGTCGACGGGATCCTGTACTTCACGTCGGGCAACCGGCGGGCCGTCGTCGCCGCCGACGCCGGCACGGGCGAGACGCTGTGGGTGTGGCGCACCGACAACGACGGCCTCGACGCCGTGCGCCGGAACAGCCGGGGCGTCTCCTACTGGACCGACGGGACCGAGCAGCGCATCATCACGGTCACGCCCGAATACCAGCTCGTCGCGCTCGACGCCCGCACCGGGCAACTCGTGCCGGGCTTCGGCGACGGCGGCATCGTCGACCTGTTCACCCAACTGGAGCCCGACGCCAACTACGACCCGGCCGTCGGCACGTTGATGAACACGTCCCCGCCGGCCGTGGCCCACGACGTCATCGTTGTCCCCACGTCCCTGGCCAACGCCCGCGTGCCCCCGTCGATGAGGTATCCGAAAGGCGACATCATGGCGTTCGACGCTCGGACCGGCGAGAAGGTCTGGACGTTCCACACGATTCCCCGCCCCGGGGAGTTCGGCGCCGACACCTGGGAGGACGACTCGAACGTCTACACGGGACACGCCGGCGCGTGGACGCCGTTCACGGTCGATGAGGCGTTGGGGTACGTCTACATTCCCGTCGAAGGCGCCACCGGCGACGAGTACGGCGGACACCGCCCGGGCGACAACCTGTTCGCGGGCTCGATCGTGTGCCTGGACATCCGCACGGGCGAGCGCATCTGGCACCAGCAGATCGTGCATCACGACGTCTGGGACTGGGATCCGCCGTCGGCGCCGATCCTGATGGACCTGGAGGTCGACGGCCGGCCCGTGGAGGCCGTGGTTCAGCTCTCCAAGATGGCCTTCGCGTTCACGTTCGACCGGCGCACGGGCGAGCCCGTGTTCGAGATCGAGGAACGCCCCGTGCCCCAGAGCGACGCGCCGGGCGAGCGGACGTCGCCGACCCAGCCGTTCCCGACGCGCCCCCCGGCCTTCGACCAGCAGGGCCTGACCGTCGACGACCTGATCGACTTCACGCCGGACCTGCGGCAGCTCGCGTTGCAGGCGATCGAGGGGCTCCGGATCGGCCCGCTCTACACGCCGCCGTCGATGATCGATCCGGAACGCGGCATGCGGGGCACCTTCACGTTCCCCGGCTCCGGCGGCGCCAACTGGGAAGGCGGGGCCATCGACCCGGAGACCGGATACCTGTACGTGGGGTCGGCCACCCGGACCAGCACCGCGGCGTATGGCCTCCGGGAACCCGAGCCGGGCGAGTCGGACATGCGGCTGGTGGGCGTGGGCGGTTTCGCGCCGCGCCTGGAGGGCCGGCTTCCGGTCGTCAAGCCCCCCTGGGGCCGGATCACGGCCCTGGACATGAACCGCGGCGAGTTGGTCTGGCAGATCGCCAACGGGGACACGCCGGAGCACATCGCCGAGAACCCGCTGCTGGAGGGCGTGGATCTGCCCCGGACCGGCAGCGAGTCGCGCGCGGGCCTGCTGGTGACGCGGACGCTGCTGTTCGCCGGCGAGGGCTACGAGGGGCTGCCCGTGTTCCGGGCCCTGGACAAGGCAACCGGGGAGATCCTGTGGGAAACGGACATCCCGGGAGGCGGCGAGCAGACCGGACTGCCCATGACCTACATGCACGAGGGCCGGCAGTTCATCGTCTTCGCGGCGGCGGGAACCTCCGATACCCGAACGCCCGCCAACCTCGTCGCATACGCGCTGCCGGAGTGACGGCGCGGACCGCCGGGGGATCAGGGGTCCTCGCACTCCCCGCCGGCGCAGCGGTTGTTCTCCTCGCAGACGAACTCGTAGAGTCCCACGGCCTCCCATTCGGGGTGCAGCGTCATCTCGAACTCCTCGGACCAGGGCTCGACGAAGATCTGCGGGTCTTCGACCGTGAAGTGATAGGACAGCGTCTCGTCGTCCATGTATCGAATGCGCTCGATCGTGCGGAAGTCCTCGGTGTGCATCCGGTATCGGGTGGGGTCCTGGTAGTAGTAGTCGTCCAGCGACCAGCGCTTGAAGTTGCGGCTGTCGATGACGAGCGTGTCGCCGTCCCAGCTTCCGACCGGGTCGCCGTAGTAGGTCGGCTCGATCCCTTCCCGGTGCGCCCGGCCGTCGAGCGGGATCAGGCGGGTGATCCGCTGGAACTCGGTCACCATGACCAGCCAGTCGTCGGTCTGGACGATCTGGATCGGGTACGGTCCGAAGAAGCCCGACGGGAAGCCCGACGGCATGCAGAAAGCGCGGGGCTCGTCGTGGCGCGGATCGCCCGTGCGCGGCTCGAAGAACAACGCCTCGCCGCCGGGCGTGAACGGGGCCATCGCTTCGGCGTCGAAGACCGTGACGGCCGGGCCCCCGGGCCGCATCGGGTTGGACCAGAACCCGGAAAAGTCCGGCCTTCCGTTCGGGGTCCGCGGCGTCGCGTCCTGCGCGAACGCCGCCGGAACCGCCGAGAGTCCAGCGGCCAACACCGCCGCGGCCGCCGTCGACAAGCATCGGCCACGCATGTTCAGTCCTCCTCCGGCGCCGGGTCCTCGGCCGAAGCCGTCAACACGCGGCGGCCGTCGGGAAAGGTGATCGAGCCTCCGGACGCGTTGTTGGACCCGTCGCGCGCCCGGAAGCCTTCGACGCGAATGACCTCGCCGATCGGGATGACGCTCTTCATGATGCCGCGCCGCATCAGCACGCCCGGCGGCGCGGCCGAGAACGCCCACCGGACGAGGGCGCCGTCCTCGCCCGGGACGTCGACGTAGATCCAGATGTGCGGGTTCGTCCAGTCGACGCGCGCGACGGTCCCCTCGACGCTGACGGGCCGGTTTCCGTCGTATTCGGCGGCGAACGAGTGATGGCCCGACGCCGGCGGCGCCGCTAGGGCGGCCAGAACCGGAGCGGCGAGCAGGATCTTCATCGCCGCGTCCTCAGAAATCGACTCGGGCGGCGTCGGACAGGATCATCTCCCGATAGACGGGCAGCGACCATCCGGCGGCCTCCATCTCGTCGAGCTTGGCCTGGAACTCGCGCAGGTAGTTCTCCCGGGTGCCGTACAACTCGCGCAGCCTGTCCGGTGAGAACGCAATCTGGTATCCGGCCAGGCGGCACATCTGGTTGGCGGCGGCCTGGCCGCCCTGCCGGACGTAATCGCTGGGGTTCGGGATCACCGGCGCAGCACCCTGGTTCGGTACGCCGTGCCGTGCGGTGGGCACGTCCAGGTACGGGTTCCGAACGCCGCCGACGGGGTTTCCGTGGACGTCCAGGGCCATGAGCGAGCCGTCGTCTTCGTTCCGGTCCATCAGGACCCGCACCGCGCGCGGCGGGGCGATCCCCTCGTCCACCCAGCGGAACAGGTGGTGGAGCGCCACGGACAGGTAGGCCTGCAACGGGAACGTGGTCACCGGGTTCACGCACGGGTCGGGAATCAGCCGCACGTTGTCGCGGGAGTCCACGTGCGCCATGCCGGCAAACTCGTACAGGCGGTATTGACGGCCCGGCTCGTCGCTGTCCTGGCGCGTCGGCGCCGCCCCCCGGTGCGTCTCGGTCATCGTCGGCACGTGGATCACGGGAACGTCCACTTCCGGGATCGCCGAACCGTTGGAGTGCGGCATGAACCCGTCGAAGATGCGCTCCATGCCGGGCGTCCGGTACACCGCGTGCCCGGGCAGATACCGGATCAG
>JAJEDW010000239.1 GCA_022821265.1 Acidobacteriota bacterium | reverse complement strand
GCGCGATGGGCGTGGTGACGAGCATCCGCAGCCCGTCGACGACGCCTTCCATCATCCGCCCCAGAGCGCCGGCCAGAATCCGGACGGTATGTCCAGGCCCAGCACGCCGTCGAAGAAGATCCAGAACGCCGCGCCGCCTCCGGCGGCGATGGCGGCGAGCCGCCGCCCGGCCGGGGCGCCCTGGTACAGTGCGGCGGCGGCCATCACGCCGACGAGCGCCAGCGCGTAGCCGAGGATGGTCACCGTCGCCAGGTAGGCGGCCCCGATCCCGAGCATGGCGGCGCCGCCGAGCAGCCGGCGGCCTTCCGCGCCGGCGGGCCGGGGCGCGGCGCGGCCGAGTTTCCATGAGGCCGCGGCTCTCACCGCCAGCGCCAGCCCGATCGCGGCGCCCAGCGCGGCGTACACGCGGGGGATGCCCGCCGCCCCGACGGCGTCGTCCAGCGCGGTGGGGTTGATGTCGCGGGCGAGCCCGTAGTATGCGGCCGCGACGAGCAGCAACAGCAGGGCGCCGGCCAGGTCCTTCGCCATGACGGTTAGTCGAGGACGCCGGACTCCCGCAGGAACGACTCGGTTTCGGCGGCGAACGCCTCGATGAACCGGGCGAACTCGGCGCGGGGCATGAAGGCGGGTGACAACATCGCCCCGGAGTACGACTCGCGGTAACCGGGATCCTCCAGAAGGTCTCGAACCGCGGCTTCCCAGGCTTCCACGATTTCCGGCGGCGTGTTGGACGGCCCCATCAACCCCCGGAACTTGGTCACGACGACGTCGTAGCCGGACTCGGCGACGGTGGGGACCTCCGGCAACCGGGGCAGCCGCGTCTCGCTGAACACCGCCAGCAGCCGCAGGCGTCCGGCGTCGAGCTGGCCGCGAATCTCCTGGGCTTCGCCGACGCCGATGTCCAGCGTCCCGTTCAGCACGTTGAGGATCAGGTCCCCGCCGCCGTCGTGGCTGATGATGGCCGCATCCACGTCCGCCGCGCGCGCGAGGCGCTCCAGCGCCTGCCGCTCCAGCGAGCCGGGGGTCGCGGCGCCCCACCGGCCCGCGCCCGTCCGCGCCTTGCCTATCACGTCGTCCAGCGTCCGGAACGGGCTTTCGGTCCGGGTGTAGACGACTTCCTGATCGAGGAAGACGTTGACGATCGGGTCGAGGTCCGCGTACGTGTTCGCCGGTCGGCTCAGCAGCGACGTGAGGACGAAGCTGGGCGTCGCGGCGTAGAGGACACTCCCGTCCGGGGGCGCGTTGGCCACCCGGCTCATCGCACGCGCCCCGCCGCCGCCGGTGACGTTCTCGACCACGAAGTCCACGCCCATCCGGGGGCTCAGGCGGCGCGCCATCTCCCTCAGGAAGACGTCGCTTCCGCCGCCGGGGCTGGAATGGGTGACGAGCGTGACGACCGCGTGCGGGTACGCGCCGTCCGCGTCGGGCGGTGCATCCCCGGAGGCGCAGCCGGCCGTCATCGCCGCCAGGATCCACAGGCTCGACCGCAAGCGTGTCACGGCATGAAGCGGCCGCCGCTGACATGCAGCGTCTGGCCGGTGACGTAGGTTTCGCCGGGATTCGCCAACCCGAGCACGGCTCGTGCGACGTCTTCGGGGTTCCCGGCGGCATGTCCGGCCTCGTCGAGAAACGGAGGCCGCCGGCCATCGGGCCGAATGCCGGTGTCGATCGCGCCCGGAACGACGCAGTTGGCCCGGATCCGTCCCAGGCCTTCCTCGGCCAGCGCGCGGGTCAGGCCGATCAGGCCGGCCTTCGCCGTGATCACGTGGACGCGCCCGGTCTTCGGGCGGTGGGCGCTGAGACCCCCGATGTTGACGATAGCGCCGTTCCGATCCCGGGGCAGGCGGCGGAACAGCTACCGCGACGTCAGGAAGGCGCCGGTCAAGTTCACGTCGAGGACCGACGCCCAGGCGGCGCGCGTCGTCGTCTCCAGGGGCTCTTCGGGACGTATGGCGGCGTTGTTGACCAGAATGGACACCGGGCCCAGCCGGGCCTGGATCTCGTCGAAACCGCCCAGGACGGCGTCCTCGTCCTCGACGCGCACAAGCATGCCGCAGCGCGCTTCGTCGCCGCCGTCGAGCGTTCCCAACGCCGAATCCAGGGCTTCCCGATCCGAAGCGCCCCAGATGCAGACCCGGGCGCCGGAGGCGCGGAGCGCACGCGCGATTGCGAGGCCGATGTTCCGGCTGCCGCCCGTCACCAGGGCGACGTCGGCGCCGAGATCGGTGGGTGGGCTCATCTGGATGACCGCGCCCCGATGTTACCAGAGGACACGCCCGTTCGCCGGGTGGCGCATCGAGTGCGACAATGGTTCCCGATCGTGGCTTCCTGTGAAACGACATGCGACGTGGCTGTCGTCGGAGGCGGCAACGCGGCCCTGTCGGCCGCGCTGTCGGCGAGCGAGGCCGGTGCGCGCGTGCGAATCTTCGAGCGTGCGCCGAAAACGTTCCGCGGCGGGAACAGCCGGCACACGCGCAACATGCGCTGCATGCACGACGCGCCCACCGGGTTCCTGACGGGCGCCTACACGGCGGAGGATTACTACTCGGACCTGGTCGAGGTGACCGGAGGGCGCACGGACGCCGCGTTGGCGCGGCTCGTCATCGGGCAATCGCTCGACGCGGCCGCCTGGATGCGGCGCCACGGCGTGCGGTTCCAGCCGGCGCTGGAAGGCACGCTGCACCTCGGGCGCACGAACGCGTTCTTTCTCGGCGGCGGCCGGGCGTTGCTGAACGCGTACTATCGCGAGGCCCGGCGGCGCGGCATCGACGTGCTCTACGACGCCGACGTGGTCGGGTTGGACGCATCCGGCGGGAGGGTCGATGGCCTGACCGTCCTTCACGACGGCCGGCGATTCCACGTCCGGCCGAAAGCGGT
>JAJEDW010000286.1 GCA_022821265.1 Acidobacteriota bacterium | reverse complement strand
GGCCCTCCGACACGTCGGGCCGGAAGGCGCGGATGTACGGGTCGATGGTCGTGTTGGTGAAGCGCAACAGCAGGTCGGACTGTGACGTCGCCAGCTCGACGCGGCCGGAGCCCGACAATGCACCGCGCGGCGAGGCCGCTTCCGCTTCCAGGGCCAGCACGCCGCCGCGCACGTCGAGCCGGCCCGTGACCTGACCCACCTCTTCGCCGTCGATGGTGAGGTCGCGGACCAGCCCGCGCACCTCGTACCGCGGATCCGCGAACGCACCGGCGCCGTCCACCGTGAACTGTGCGGCGCCGCCGAGCGGCGCCTGCTCGACCCGGGCCGCGTCGATGTCCGCAACCGCGATGTCGCGACCGTCGGCGTTGAAGGAGTACGTGCCGTCCCAACTGATGAATGCCGCACCGGTTACGTAACCGCCGCCCTTCTCGACCTCCAGGCCGTCGATCCGCACGCCGCTGCCTTCGAACCGCAGGCCGGCGGTTGCCGCTGCGAACGACTCGCCGTACGCCACCGGTCCGTCCAGCGTCAGGCGCCCTACCCCGTAGGGGCTGCGATACCGGCCGAACAGCCGGATCTCGCCGGTCAGCGGACCGCTGATGTCGTAGCCCGCCAGGCCGAATGCCCGGCGCACCCGTTCGGCCGGGAACGCGTCCAGCTCGAAGCTTGCGTCGATCTCGTCGCCGCCGTCGTCGCGTCTGCCGAGGGTGAACCGGCCGTCGACCAGCAGCGCCGCGGCGTCCCGATCGAACCGCCCACCGGCGACGTCGAGGTAGGAATTCTCGACCGTGATGTCACCCCGCCCGGCGCCCCACGACACGTTCCAGGCGCGAATGTCGCTGCCCTCGAAGGACGCTTCGATCCGCGGCGACGCGAACGTGCCCAGCATCACGCCGTCGAGCCGGCCGCGGCCCCCGACCGCTATCTCGCCGGTCGGCACGCCGAAGGCGGTCAGCATCGAGGCCATCAGCCGGTCGCTCTCCTGCCAGTCGGCGCTCGCGACGTTGAACGGAATGCGCGACTCTCCGCCGTACGCGGTCCAGCCCTGGAAGCGGATCTCCGTGTACGGCGTGGCCAGCCGGCCGGGCTCGATCTCTATCCCGTCCGGCGTGATCGCGTAGGTAACGGCGCCGCCGACCGGAAACGACCAGGGCGCTCCCTCCGGCGCAAACGGCGCGGCGGCGTACTCCGCGCGGGAACCGGACGGCGGCGCGGCGTCAGCCGTCATCAGCTCCACGCCGCCCGCCGGCGCCGCCGTCATCCGGCCCCGGCCGCTGCGCTCGGCGAAGTTGTCGCTCGGCCACTCCAGCAGGTTGTGCCCGCTGACACGGGCGGCAGGCCTGACGCCCGCCAGCGCGAGCTCGTCCAGCAACGGCGCCACGTCCACGTCCTGGTAGCTGACGTCGAAGGCCGCCAGGGCGGGCGTCGGCTTCCCTAGCGGCTGCATCGAATAGGCGAGCTGCAGATCGCCGCCGTAGAAGCCGGAACGCACGTCGAACACCTCGAAACGGTTGGAAGCCCAGACGACCGCGCCCTCGATCCCGGGAAACCGGAGCCCGTTGAAGGTCGTCTCCGCGCCGCGGAACGTCCCGGTCAGCTCGTGTCCGCCGTCGAAGATGTGCCATTGGCCGGTGAACGCGGCCTGGCCGCCGACCTCGAAGTTGTCGCCGGCGAAGAAGATGTCCTTCATCGGCGGCAGCTCGATGTCCGATTCGAGGATCCGGTACTTCTGCTCGGGCCAGTTGAGCAGGTCGACCTCGCCGGTCAGCCGGGAGGTGAACCCGTCCATGGTCAGCTCGATCCGCGTCAGATCCACCCGCCCGCCGTCGAGCGTGTAGGCGGCGTCCATGTTGGCGGTCATGGGCTCGAACGCTCCGATCTGGATCGTGCCGCCGCTGAACGACACTTCGCCGCCGTACTCGTCCCGCTTGGAGATCGTCAGATCGATGTCGCGCGCCGTGACGTCCCAGGGCGCGTTGTGATCGCGGAAGACGAATTCGCCGTCGTCCGCCACCAGATGCCGCAGGGTGGTGACGATCCTGCGCCCGGACTCCTCCGCGTCGGGGGCGGCGTCCCGGGCAGCCGTCTCTTCGGCGGAGCGGCGCGGGGCGAACGGCGGGAAGCTCTGGCGGCCGTCCGGCAAGCTCTCCGCGACCATGCGCCAGTTGCGCATCTCGGCCCCGTCAATCAGGATCTCTCCGCCCAGCAGGGCGCCCCACGACATCGTGACGATGATCCGCTCGGTGACGAGGAACGGATCGTGCTCCGGCTCGAGGCCTTCAATGACGAGGTCTTCCACGAGGAAGCGGCCCGGCACGAGGTAGGTGCCCAGCCGGCCGATGTGCACCGGACGCTCCAGTTGCGCGGACGCCGCGCGCTCGGCCTGGGCGCGGACGGCGGGACCGAGATCGATCGTCACGAACGAGACCAGCGCCGCGGCCATGAGCGCCAGGCAGACCAGGATGGCGCGGCGGGTGTAGCGGGGGACGCGCCCCGCCAGCCGCGACCAGCGGCCGGGCGGCGGCGTCTCGTCTACCGGCGCGTCCGCCGCGGCGGCGGGTGGGGGGTCACCGGCGGGCGCGACGGGCGCGTCACCATCCGGC
>JAJEDW010000183.1 GCA_022821265.1 Acidobacteriota bacterium | reverse complement strand
GGTAGCTGTAGCCGGCCCGCACATCCCGGACCATCGTGGCCGCTTCGACCGACAACGTCAGGATCGCGCCGATGCCGTCGCGGTTCGCGGACACGCCTTCCGTGCGAACCAGCAGAGCGTTTCCTCGGCTGCCCCCATCGTTGATCAGCAGGTCCGGGTTCTGGCCCAGGTTCCCGATGACGATGTCCAGGTCACCGTCGTTGTCGAGGTCGCCGACGGCCAGGGCGCGGCTGGGCTTCCTGGCGTCGAAGGCCGGACCGGCAGCCGTTCCCATGTTGGTGAACCGGCCCGACCCGTCGTTCCGGAGCAGCAGGTTCGGCTGCTCGAACGTCTTGGTATCGCTCATCCGGGAGGCGTTGTCGTCGACGTCGCCGTTGGCGATCGCGATGTCCAGGTCCATGTCGTTGTCGTAGTCGACGAAGGCCGTGCCGAAACCCACGTAGGGCAGCGTGGCCTCGCCCACGCCGCTTCGGAGCGTGACGTCTTCGAAGAGTCCCCCGCCCACGTTCGCGTACAGCGTATGGGTTTCCAGATCCAGGTTCGTGACGAAGAGATCCGGGCGCCCGTCCCCGTTGAAGTCGCCCATGTCGGTCCCCATCCCGGCCAGCGGCCGCGCCGTGATGCCGACGGCCACGCCGGCCCAGAAGGCGACTTCCTCGAACTTCCCATTCCCCGTGTTATGAAACAGGAAGTTGGGGACCGCGTCGTTCGCCACGTAGATGTCGACCCACCCGTCCCCGTCGTAATCGCCGAATACGACGCCCAACCCGTTGCCGTCCGCCCTGTCGAGGCCGGCCTCGCGCGTGGCGTCGGTGAACGTGCCGTCCCCGTTGTTGCGGTAGAAGACGTCCGCCGCGCTCTCGTAGACGTTGGGATGGCAGTAGCTCCGGATGTCCCCGAAGCCGCAGAACCGGTTGTCGGCGGGATCGAACTCGACGTAGTTGGCGACGTACAGGTCGACGTGGCCGTCGTTGTCGACGTCCCCGAACGCACAGCTCGCACTCCAGGCCGGAGCGGCGACTCCCGCGGCAGCGGTGACGTCCCGAAACTCCCCAGCCCCGGTGTTGCGGTAGAGTTGGTTCCCTCCGAAGCCGGTCACGTACAGGTCCATCCACCCGTCGTTGTCGTAGTCCGCCGCGCAGGCGCCCATTCCGAAACCGGATACTCCGATACCCGAATCGTCCGTCGCGTCGGCGAAGGTTCCGTCTCGCCGGTTGCGATAGAGACGATGGCGCGCGCCGGCCGACACGGTTCCATCGACGAACGAGCCCCCGTCGACCAGGAACAGGTCGGCCCACCCGTCGTTGTCGTAGTCGAAGATCAGGACGCCGCCGCCCATGATCTCCGGGAAATACTTGTCCGGACTGGCGCCGTTCTCGTGCCGGAAGAGGATTCCCGACTCCGGGGCCACGTTCGCGAAGCGAACCGGATGGTCGACCTGAGCCGGCCGTGCGGTTGCGTCCCCGCCGGCGACGCCGGCGACCGCCAACCCGATCGCGGTCCGTACGAACAACATGCCGTCCATTCTAGCCGTGGCGCCGCGAACAAAAAAACTCCCCCGCGCCCTCGCGGGGGAGTTTTCGTTGCCGGTAGCAGTCCTCGAAGGACCGTTAGAAGTCCAGGCGGAGCGTCGCCTGGAACCGGCGCGGATTGCTGGCGTTCTTGACGCCGATCCGGCCGAAGGCGTTCGCGTCGTTCAGCGCGAGGTTGCCGCCCCGCGGACCGCCGCCGAAGAAGCTGTACGGGAACGCCGGCGAGTTCGGCACCGGGTGGTTGAAGATGTTCGACGCGTCGAACCGGATCTGGAACCGGCGATTCTCGCCGATCTGGAACGACTTGCTCAGCGACGCGTCGAGCGCCCACATTCCGGGCGCTTCCAGCGTGTTGATCCCCAGGTTGCCGCGCGTGCCCGGCTGGGGGTTCTGCATCACGATCGTCCCGTCCAGGGCCAGCGCGTTGAGCGCGTTGTTGCAGCGTTGGCGCAGCGTCTGGCCGCCGGAGCGGACATCGCCCACGCCCAGGCACTGCAGATCGGGAACGCGGGTGAAGTTGTAGTCGGCGAAGTACGTGCCGACGTCGCCCTGCCAGGTCACCTCGCCGATGCCACGGACGCCGCCCAACATCTCCGCGCCCGCCACGGTCAGGTCCGGAGGCGCGTTGTCCAGCGGCCTCGGACCGAAGTTGCAACTGCACAGGCTCTCATAGAGAGCGCTCCGGGCCGCGATCGACATCGGCATCCCGCTGCTCATCTGGAAGATCGCCGAGAACTGCCACTCTTCCAGCACTCGGGCCACCCAGCCGTCCGTGTTGCCCAGGATGGGCTTGCCCGGTCCGATGGGCAGGACGAACGTGCCGTGGCTCCGGAAGTCGAGGGTCCGGTGCTGGAACGACAGCCCGTAGTCGGCGGCGCGGTTGGCCGGGTTGAAAAAGCCGATCGCGCCGGCGCCTTCCGCGGTCGCCGGGGAACTCAGCATCCGGCTCCAGGTGAACGTGCCCTGGTAGTTGATCCCCAACGTCGGCCGCAGCGTGAACTTGGTCTGGAGCGAGTGGTAGTTCGAGCTGTTCTGGTTCGAGACGATGTTGAGGCTGCCGAACTGCGGGTTGGCGATGATGAAGTTGTCGGGAACGCCGTTCGGCCACCGCGCGCTGACGCTGTTGTGCAGGACCGCGCCGCGCTCGCCCGGCTCGTGCGGCGCCACGCCGCCGGTGAAGGGCGTGCCGTTGTAGCGGGCCAGGTTCCAGGACAGGTTGACGTAGTCGCCACGGGCCAGGGGGTTCGCCAGATCGTTGGAGCCGAAGAACGTCTGGTTGCGCAGCCACTCGGCGCCCGAGCCCCCGAACGCCCCATTCAACGAACTGGTCAGGTCGTCCAGCAGCGCCGACTCGCCGCCGGCGCGCGCGATGTCGAACGCTTCCTTCAGCCCGTTGGTCAGGAAGTTGGGCGAGTTGACGGGCGCCTCGGTGTAAAGCTTCCGGGCGACCGTGCCGACGTAGCTGACGTCGAGCGTCATGTTGCGCCCGATGTTCCGCGTCAGCGTGAGGTTGAAGTTCTGGACGTACGGCGAAACGTAGTTGTCGTCGTAGAACTCGATCGGGCCGAAGATCGTCACGCCGTGACGTTCCGGCGAGGGGTTCATCGGCCGGAGCGCGACGCCCGGCGTCCGCGTGTCTTCCGGCAGCGGCACGACCGACGGGTGGGGATAGTCGCGGAAGTTGAACGTCGACGGCGGCGTCAGGCTGCTGGCGTTCGATCCGAAGTCGGCCAGCCGCACGAACGTGTTCGTCGCGGCGTCCAGCTCGGCGTCGTAGACAGCGCCGGGGACCGCGCCGGCCGTCCCGTCCAGGGCCCCGAGGTTGCCACCGCCCTGGAACGTCACCGAATAGCCGCCCCGGATGACGGTCTGACCCGCGCCGAACCATGGGACGTTCCAGGCGAAGCCGAAGACCGGGCCGAAGTTGTTCGCGTCCCGGGCATAGATGGACCGGCCCGGGTTGGGCGAGTTCTTGCCGATGAACTCCATCGAGGTCGGCGAACTCGGGTAGTTCCGCATCGGGTTCGGATTCGACTGCCACCAGGCGTCGTTCCAGTTGTCGCCCGAGATCCCGAACACGCCGTTCAGGTTCGACCCGACCGAAGACGGCATCAGCCCGTTGTTCTCCCAAGGCGGGCCGTAGTACTCCCAACGGACGCCGATGTTCAGCGTGACGTCCCGGGTCACCTTCCAGTCGTCCTGGACGTACCAGGCCGCCTCGTTCCGGCGCCAGTCGCGAATCTTGTCGGTGTCGGTCGAATAGTTCTGGAACGTGCCCAGGTCGTTGACGTCCTGCACGAAGTAGTGTTGGACCATGCTCCCGACCGAGCCGGACTGGAGCAGCAGCAGATCCTGCAGCAGCATCAGGTTGTTGGACTGGAAATGGCTCGCGTTGCCGGCCCCGTAGTTGGGATCGGCGTCGATCAGGTCCTCGAAGTCGCAGTTGCACTGCTGCGCGACCACCGGAACCTGACCCGCGCCCGCCGAAACGATCGGGATGATGTCGCGGTTCTCATAGGCTTCGGCGCCCACCTTGCGGATCTCGCCGCCGAACCGGAACGAGTGCGCCCCCATCGTCCAGCTCAGCTTGTCGCTGAAGACGATCTGCCGGGTCTTGTTCCCGTTCGTGGCGTCGCCGTCGTCCATCATGGGGCTGCCGATGATCGACAGGCCCGTAACCGCGGGAATGCCGTTGATGGTCGGGAAGAAGTTCCTCGCGGCGTCTCCGTACTGGTCGGTGTCGATGCCCCACAGGTTGACGTTGTCGGTCCGGCGCAGACCGAAGATGAACTCGTTGACCATCGTCGGCGAGAGCGTCGAGTTCAGGTTGGCCGAGAAGACCAGCGGCCGCCGCTCGATCGAGCCCCAATAACCCTGCTCGTAGTCGGGGGCCGCGCCCTGCGAGGTGTCGCGCTCGTAGCTCAACTGGGCGGCCAGCTTGTGGTCCTGCGTGAACTGGTGGTCGATCTTGATGTTGATCTGCTTCCGGTTCGCCCGGTCGCTGGTCGTGCCGACCGAGCCGACGAACCCACCGCCGTCGACGCCGGACCGCCGCTGGATGTAGCGGTATCCGGCCGTGTTCAGGCCGTCGCCGATGTCGAAGTTGTTCGGCTGCGGCATCTCGTTGAAGACCCGCGACACGAACCCGGTCGGGTCCATGTTCCAGCGGTTCGGATCCCACGCCATCTCGGGGCTCGACGCGCCGGACAGGCTGCCGTTCATCAGCGGGATGTTCGAGCAGTCCGCCGACACGGAGGACGGCATGTTGGCGAAATCGATCGGACCGAAGACGCTGAAGTACTGCAGCGACCCGGTGTAGGGCGAGCCGTCGGGATTGGCCGTCGGCATGACCGCGTTCCCGCTGCCGTCCACCACGGCGCGCGACAGGTTGGGCGCCCCGTTCAGGACCGGCGCCGGCTGCGAGGCGTTGCCGTTGACCCAGTTCGGGAAGTAGCGGTACACGCCGTTGCGGGCGCATGGGGTCAGGACCGTGTTGTTGACGTTGAAGCGCTGGCGGTACGTGTTCTGGTCCCACAACGCAAAGAAGAACGTCCGGTTGCGGACGATCGGCCCGCCGAAAGCGATCGTCGCCTGGTTCTGGTTGAACCAGTTCTGCTCGGTCCCGAGCCGGTTCTCGTTCCAGCTCCGGGCGTCGAGCGCCGGGTTCCGGATGTCCCAGCGCGCCGTCCCGCGGTACTCGTTCGTCCCGGAACGCGTCGTCAACTGGACCTGCCCGTTCCCGCGCCCGAGAGCGGCGTCCACCGGCGTCAGGATCAGCCGGACTTCCTGGACCAGCTCGGGATTGATCCGCGTCACCGACAGGATGCCCGACGTGTTGTCCGGCTCGCCGACGCCCGAATAGTAGTCGTCGGTCACGCTGATTCCGTTCAGCGTCGTATTGACGTAGGTCGCGCTCACGCCCGCCAGAGTCGTGAACCGGCTGCCGCCGGCCTCCTGGGCGTCGCCGAACCCGATAATCCCGTCACTGGGGGCGAGCGAGACTCCGGCCAGGACGTTGACCAGATCCAGAACGTCATTGCCCACGAGCGGAAGGGCCCGAAGCGAGTAGTCGGGCAGGACGTCGCCCACCGTGGCCCCGGTCTGCGTGAGCAGGTCCTCGGCGTCGAGGGTCACCTCGACGGCGGTCGCGACTGCAGCCACCTCGAGCGCGAAGTTGAACTGCTGCGTATCGTTGCCCACGAGCGTGACGTTTTCGAAAATCTGCGTCTGGAAACCCGGCAGCTCGGCCCGGACCGTGTAGGGTCCCGCTTGCAGGTTGGGGATGTTGTAGGCCCCGGCCTCGTTCGTCAGAACCAACGTCTCGATTCCGGTCGACAGGTTGGTAGCCGTCACCTCGACCCCGGGAATCCGGGCTTCGGTGGCGTCCTCGACGACGCCGTTGACCGAACTCGTGCCCACCTGCGCCGCAAGCGGCATGGCGAGTCCGACCCCGGCGATCAGCAATGCGATTCCGATGGAGCGTTGCATGAGTGAAATTCCTCCCCTAGCGGAACCGGTGCGGGACCGGTTCCGCGGGACACCCACCGAACACCATCGCGCGCCGACATGACGCACCATGGCACTGGCGCTTACTCGATAGGCGTGGAATATCCCATTCACGCCGAACTGTCAAACAGTTTAGCGAGTCACGCGGAAATTCGTGTTTGCGATGTTGGGGAGCCGACCCGTTTTCGGGCCGGCTCCCCGGAGCCTATGGCTGCTCCGGCTGGTTGCGCAGCCGCTCCTCGGCGTAGTTCTCGCCGAAGATCGAGACGGGGAAGAGGTCGCAGGCCTCGGTGATGCACACCGAGTCCAGCGTGCGGTTCATCGGGGGCGTTTCCAGGCCGGCCTGCTCCATCAGCTCGCGCAGGACGCGGCCGGTCTCCGGATGCGCGATGGCCGACTGCACGCCTACGCGCACCAGGCCGTCGGAGTAGTCCACCGGCAGCCAGGTGTGGGCCGCCATCTCCGGGCTGCCGCGGTTGTCGGTGTTGCCGTAGTCGCGGATGTCCATGCGGGCGCCCGCGGCCACCAGCATCCGCACGACTTCGGTCGCGCCCTTGTGGGCGGCGCCGTGCAACGCGACGCGGCCGGTGTCGGCCTGGATGTTGGGATCGATGCCCAGGTCCAGCAGCAGGCGGACCGCCTCGATCGTCTCCTCGGTGGAACGCTCGGTCGTGACGCCTTCCACCCAGCCGATGCCGGCCGCCACTTGTAACGGCGTCACGTTCAGCACCGTGTTGATGTGCGGGTCGGCCCCGTACTCCAAGAGGAGCCGCATCAGGTCGATGTCGCCGGACTGCGAGGCGCGGAAGAAGGCGGTGGCGCCTTCCTCGTCCAACCACTGGTTGGTAAAGACCGTCCGGGTCTCGGTACTGTCGGTCGTCCGGGCATTCACGTCGGCGCCGGACTCCAGCAGCAGCCGGATGAACTCCATTTGGTCCATGTCCGGCTCACGGATAGGATAGTCGCCGTCTTCCGCGTTGCGGTTGTCGGTCGCCAGGTAGAGCGGCGTCCACCCGCCGTCGTGCGCGAGGTTGACGTCGGCGCCGTTCTCGATCAGATACGCGGCGAGCTGGTAGTTCCGGTTGTGGGTGGCGGCCAGCAGCGGGCTCCAGCCGTAGCCGGTCACCTGGTTGACGTCCGCCCCGGCTTCCAGGAGCACGCGCACCACATCCATGGCGTTGGCCCGGACGGCGTAGACCAGCGGCGTGAACTCGCCGCCGTCCCGCCGAGCACCCCGGTCGGGCCGGTCGAAGCCCTGGAAGTCGGCGTCCCCGGGTTGTGCCTCCTGTTGACCGTCCGGCTGGGCGGCGTCCCCGACGGGAGGCGCGTCCGCTTCCGGAGCGGCCTCGTCGAATTCGGCTGGGGGCGTCTCGTCCGTTTCAGGTTCCGCAGCGCCGTCGGTGGCCTCACGTTCGGCGGCCTCGCGTTCCAGTTGCCCGGGCAGGCCGGACACGGGCCGGAGCAGCGTGTCCAGGTCCGGCGACTCCTGGGCATTGAGGATCGCCTCCACCTGGCGCCGGACCGCGCCGCGCGGGTCGTTATCCTTACCGATGTTGTTGCGGGCGTTGCGGGCGGCCGGGTCCGAGCGCGCCGCGATGTCGGCGCCGCGGTCGAGCAGCAGGCTCACCACGTCGGCGTGGCCCTGGTCGGCGGCCCACATCAGCGGCGTTGTCCCGCGCGCCGTCTCACGCGCGTTGACGTCGGCGCCGCGGTCGATGAGCACCGCCACGGCGTCCGGGTTGCCCGTGCGCGCCGCCAGCATGATGGGCGTCCGTCCCAGCGGCAAGGACTCGTTCGGATCGGCGCCGGCGTCCAGGAGCGTCTCGATCATCGCCGTGTCGCCGTTGGTCGCCGCGAGCCACAACGGCGTGGACCCATTGCGGTTGGCCAACGCGGGGTCGGCGCCGGCGTCGATCAACAGCCGCGCCAACTCGACGTCCCCGCCGTAGGCCGCCCAGTGCAGGGCCGTCGCACCGTCACCCTGGCGGGCGTTGACGTCGGCCGACGCGTCCAGGAGTCGGCGGACCGCATCCACGTCTCCGCGCATGGCCGCGTCGGCGACCTCGGACTGCGCAATGGCCGGGAGCGCGCCCGCTAACAGGACCGCGCACGCGGCCACCACAGGAAAGTGTCTCGCCCTCATCGTGCTTCCCTCCGAACCCATGATGTGTTCCGGCACGCTCGCCGGTTACAGATCCTCGAGCCGCCCGTTGCTGTCGCCGATGCTGTCCCGGTGGATGTCGAACTTGTCCAGGACGCTCAGCAGGAGGTTGCCCGTCGAGATCGTCTTGCTGGGGTACGCCAGATGGCGCCCGCCGGCCATCCGCCCGTTCAATCCCCCGACGAGGACGTGCGGCACGTCGTAATGCAGGTGCTGGTTGGGGTTCCCCATGTTGCTGCCATACAGCACGAGGGAATGGTCCAGCAGCGTCCCGTTTCCGTCCCGCGTGTTGTGAAGCTTGTCGACGAAGTGCGCGAGCATGTCCACGTGGTACTGGTTGATCTTGGAGAACTGATCGATCCGGGCCGGATCCTCGCCGTGGTGCGACCCGCCGTGGAAGCCCAGCGTCGGCGCCTCGCTCTCCGGGTACCGGCGGCCGGTCAGGTCGCGGGCGAACAGCAGCGTGCCGACGCGCGTGATGTCGGCCTGGAACGCCAGCGCCAGCAGGTCGAACTGCAGCTTGATGTGCTCGTCGAAGGACTGCGGGATGCCCGGCGGCACATCCAGGTTCTCCGGCGCCGCCGCCGACGCGTTCGCCGCGATTTCCAGGCGCCGCTCGATCTCGCGGACGGTTTCGGTGTAGTCGTCCAGGCGCGCCCGGTCCGGCACGCTGAAGTCGCCGCGGAGACTGGAGATCTTGGGCGTGAGCGAATCCAGGATGCTCCGGCTGCGCTCCCGCCGGGCGGCGCGTTCCTCGGGCGTGCTGCCGTTGCCGAACATGCGCTCGAACACCACCTGCGGGTTGAGTTCCATCGGCAGCGGCGTGGTCGGAGACGACCAGGCGATGGTGTTGGTGTACACGCAACTGTAGCCCTCTCCGCAGTTGCTCGAGCCCGAGCCCGGGTCTTCCACGTTCATCTCGATCGAGGGCAGCAGCGTCTCGCGGCCGTATTTCTCGGCGATGATCTGATCGATCGTGTGGCCGGCGCGCACGTCGGCGCCCGCCGTCTTCTTGGGCTTGTCGGCGCACAGGAACGCCGCGGCCACCCAGTGGTCCGCGCCGGTCTCGCCCGGAGGCGGCTCCGACGAGGTGGCGTGCAGGCCCGTGATGATCGTCGTCTGGTCCTTGTAGGGCTCCAGCGGTTTCCAGATGAACGGCAACTCGTCGGGCAGCGCGCCTGGCGCTTCGGGCTCCCAGTAGCCCGGGGCGGCGCCATGACACACGAAACCGGCAAAGAACCGCGGCACCGGGGCCGCCGCGGTCTGCGCCTCGGCGGTCGCCGCGGGCACCATGGCGTCCAGCAGCGGCAGCGCCAACGCCGCCCCCGCGCCTTTCAGAACCGTTCGGCGTGAAACGTGCTTCTTGGTGATGAACATGGTGTGACCTTCCCTCCTTAACGTGCCGCCTGTTGGAGCGCATCCTCGCCGGCGGCCGTGTTCATCTGGAACGCCGGACTCTGGACGATGCCCATCAAGATCGAAGAGAAACGGTAATTGCCGGCCTCCGACTCCCGCGCGATCGCGCGGACCGTCGGCATGTCCGGATACTCGACCCCCCGCCCGAGGGCGTAGGTCAGGAGCTTTTCGATGACCACCTTGGCGAACATGTCCGACCGGGCCATCAACACCTCGCGGAGGCTGTGGACGCCTTCCAGGCGCGTGCCGTCGGAGATCACCCCCGTCGGGTCGACCGGGACCCCGGCTTCCAGGGTCCGCCACGTCCCGACCGCGTCGAAGTTCTCCAGCGCCATCCCCATCGGCTCGAAGATGTTGTGGCACGAAGCGCACACCGGATTGGCGCGGTGCGCCTCCAGGCGCTGGCGCAGCGTCTGCGGCGCGGCGCCCCCCTCTTCCGGCGTCAGGTCCGTCTCCACACCCGGCGGCGGGTCCGGCGGGCTGACGCCCAGGAACGTCTCCAGGAACCACTTGCCCCGCTGCACGGGCGACGTCCGGTTGCCCTGGGACGTGACCGTCAGCAGCGCGCCTTTCCCGAGCAGTCCGCGCCTCATGTCCAGGCCGTCCCCCAGGTCCACGCGGCGGAACCGCGACCCGTACACGTCGGGAACGCCGTACTGCCGCGCGAGCCGCTCGTTGACGTAGGTATAGTCCGCCGACAACAGGTCCAGGATGCTGCGGTCCTCGTTGACGATGCTGGCGAAGAACAGCTCGATCTCGCGCGCGTAGGCGTCGCGCAACTGGCTGTCGAAATCCGGAAACAGCTCCACGACGGGTTCGCTGGCGGCCATGCCCCGGACGTTGAGCCACTGACCGGTGAAGTTCTCGATCAGCGATTCCGCACGGGGGTCGGCGATCATCCGCCGGACCTGGCCCTCGAGCACCTCCGGATCGGTAAGGCGCCCGGACACGGCCAACTCGATCAGCTCGTCGTCGGGAACGCTGCTCCAGAGGAAGAAGGAAATCCGCGACGCCAGCTCCAGATCGCTGATCCGGTAGGTGTCGCCTTCAGCCACGTCGGCGGGCTCGATCTCGGCCCGGTAGATGAACTCCGGATCGACCAGGATGCGCTGCAGCGCCGCCTCGATCCCGGCATCGAAATGGCCGCCTTCTTCCCGTCCGATTTCGAAGAAGCCCATCATGACCTGGAGGTCGACGGCGCTCACCGGACGCCGGAAGGCGTTGCGGACCAGCGTCGAGATGATCTCCTGAGCGCACTCGGCTTCGTCGCTGTTGGTCTCGGGCCGGCATACGAAGACCTTGTCCCGGCTCCGGGTCTCTCTCGCCGGGGTCGCCGTGTAGGGACCCTCCAGGAACACCTGGCCGACATGCGGGTAGAAGTTGTACCCGGGAATGAAACCGGGCGAGTTCATCGTGCGCTCGAACGGCCGGTTGATCTCGGTGTCGGGCAGATCGGTGGTCGCCAGGAACGTCACTCCGATGCGATGGAAACCGGCCTTGATCGGTATGGCCGGGCTGCGGCCGCCGTTGCCTTCGGTCGGGGCGATCTCCTCGTCCCAATCGAACATGTAGACGCGTTCGCCGTCGATGGTGATCTCGAGCTGTTCGCCCGCCACGTTGCCCAGGACGCGGGTGAAGTAGCCCGTCATGCCCTTGATCGTGAACACGTACTCGCCGTCGGCGGGGAACTCGTGCTCGATGAGCAGGCCGCCGCGCGTGCCGAACGGCAGCCCCTGAACGTGCCGGTTCTGCGCTGTGTCCAGCGGCGCGTCGAACACCACCAGCGTCGGCGCCGTCTCGCTGCCGATCGCCAGGCGGCTGATCTTGCCGGCCGCCGACAGGTAGGCCTCCATCAGCGCCGGGGACATGGTCAGCGTCCCGGCCATGTTGTCGAAGCCGTGGCTGGAATCGTCCGAAGGAAGGAAGTCGGCCGCGTCGATCTCCAGCGCCAGGAGGTCGCGGATGGCGTTGGAGTATTCGATGCGGTTGAGACGATGCAGCCCCGGGGCCGGCAGGTGCACCCCGGCGTTCCGGTCGATTTCGTCCTCGAGCCAGCGGACGAGTTCGACCAGCTCGCCGCCTTCCGGCCGGCGGGCGCCCGTCGGAGGCATCAGGCCGGCGTTCACCTTGCGAATGATGTCCTCGACCGCCTCGGCGCGATCGCCGAGGTTGGACAGGTCGAATTCCTCAAGAAACAACCCGGTACGCTGGCCCACCGCGCTGTCGGCGTTGTGGCAGCCCACGCAATACTGGTCCATCACCGCCCGATGGACGGCCACATCCGTCTGCGCCAACGCCGCCGAGGCGCCCCCCGCGACGCACACCACGACGGCTGAAACCGCAAGCACCCGTAAGGTTTTCACGCACTCCCCCTCATAGTCGAACCCACCCGTACATGCCGGTCCGAAACTCCACTACTATTTGGACAAGAATTCTGACTCCCCGCGAGGCGATCTGTCAAGAATTTGAAGCACGCGGCGAGGATTCGGGTACGGCGTCCCGCGCGATTCACGCCCCCCGCCGTTGGCTTCGAAGTCCGATGCCGTTAAGATGGCCGCGAGGAACGCCATCGATGCACCCCCGAATCGGCCTTTCCGGCCTGGCGCTTGCCGCCCTCCTGATGTTTCCCGGCGGCGTCGGTGCGGGCGCGCAACTGGACCCCGACCAGGGCCGGGACATCCTGAACCGCTCCTGCACGATGTGTCACGACATGCGCCGCATCGAGACGCAGGCCATGGACAGCGAGACGTGGCTGGCGACCATCAATCAGATGCTGGACAACGGCGCGGAGTTGAGCACGATCGAGCAGTTGATCCTGCTGGACTATCTGGTACGCAACCACGGCCCCATTCCCGACGGAGACGGCCGTGACCTGCTGCTCAACCGCTGCACGGTCTGCCACGACCTGGAACGCATCCGTGAACACCGGGGCACGCCCGAACTGTGGCAGGACGCCGTCCAGGCCATGCTCAACGAGGGCGCGTACCTGACCGATCCGGAGTACGCGATCCTGATCGAGTACCTGAGCGAGCATTTCGGACCGGACAACGACTGAAGATCGGCTCCCGGACGCGCGTGCGGGCCAGTCCGGCGCGCCGCTCGGGCGACTACGGCTCCAACGACGACTCGAGCGACTCGATCGAGTCGAACTGCATCTCCATGCAGATCTCGACGATGCAGATCGATTCGACGACGCGATTGGGCGGAGGCACGGGCATGCCGCGGTCGATCATCATTTCGCGAATCCGCCGCGCGACTTCCGGATGGGTGACGGCCGACTGCACGCCCACCCGGACCAAACCGTCGCCGTAGTCGATGGCCTGCCATTTGTGGCCCGCAAGCTGGGAACCGGCCTTGTCCGTGTCGCGGCTCCCCCGATCGCGCGCATCGAGGCGCGCGCCGGCGTCCACCAGGGCCTCGATCACCTCGACGCGCCCCTTCATCGCCGCTCCCATCAGCGGGGTCCGGCCGTCCTGGTTCGCCGAGTTCGGGTCCGCTCCCAGCTCGAGCAGCAACCCGACGGCTTCCAGGTTCTCCTGGCGCGACCATTCGAAGGTCACGCCTTCGACCCAACCGATCCCGGACGCCGCCGAAAGCGCCGTGTCCCCGTAATCGGTCGGGATCAAGGGATCGGCGCCGTATTCCAGAAGGAGCCGCATCAGCGCCGTGTCGCCGGACTGCGCCGCGCGAGTGAACGCGGTGGCGCCGGCCTCGAAGAACCATTGCATCGTGAAGATCGTCCGGGTCTCGGTGTCGGCGCCGACGCGGTGATTCGGATCGGCGCCGCCCGCCAGGAGTCGGCGGATGTAGACCAGGTGGTCCATGTCGGCTTCGGGAACGGGGTAATCGCCGCCTTCGATGTTGCGGTTGTCCGTCGCCAGGTACAGCGGCGTCATGCCGCCCGCGTTGGGGATGTTGACGTCGGCGCCGGCGCCGATCAGGAAAGTCCCCAACCGGTACCACCTGTTGTTCGTCGCCGTCAACAGCGGCGTCCAGCCGTAGTGGGTCTGCTGGTTGACGTCGGCGCCGGCTTCGATGAGCAGGCGCGCGCATTCCAGGCAGCCCTCGCGCGCCGCGTAGACCAACGGCGTCAGTCCCCCGCCGCCCGCGCCGACCAACCCGGCCTGCGGCCCGTCGTCGGCGTCCTCGTCCGAATCGGCCACCGCCGCCGCGGGCCGTCCCTGTCCCGAGTCGCCTCCGCCGGCACGGCCGCGCGGCCGCGTCCCCGCATCCGGCTCGCCCGCGGCCCGCGCTTCGAAACGGGCCCGTACGGCTTCCTCCAACTCCTCGAAGTCGATGCCGAATCCGTCCGCCTGCCGCCGGAAGTCCTCGAGGACCTCGTCCAGGCTGCCGCCGGGTTGAAGCTGGTCCAGCACGAACGTCACGACCGTGTCGATGCCGAAACCGCCGGCGCCGCCGGACGCGTCCGCGTCCGCGTCGGCCGCCTCCCTTCGCGCCTGGTATTCGGCCTGCGTCAAACCTTCCTCCACCGCCTCGCGCAGCAGGTCCTGCGCCTCCCGGACGCGGTCGGTGTTGACCCGGTTGGCCATGTACCGCCGCGGAAGACCGGCCGGCGCCGATTGTGCGGACACGTCGGCGCCGGCGGCGATCAGGGCCGCGACCGCATCCGGGTGCCGTTCGTCGACGGCCCACATCAGCGCCGTCGTCCCACGCACCGCCTCGGCGGCGTTGGGGTCGGCGCCCGCCGCGAGCAGGGCCTGGACGGAGGCGGGATTCCCGTTGCGGGCCGCCAGCATGATCGGCGTCTCCGTGTTCGGGCCGACTTCGTTGGCGTCCGCGCCGGCGCGCAACAGCCGCACGATCAATTCCGGGTTCCCGTAGAGCGCGGCCATCGCCAGCGGCGTGATTCCCTCCCGGGTGGGCGCCGAGACGTCGGCGCCCGCTTCGATCAG
>JAJEDW010000346.1 GCA_022821265.1 Acidobacteriota bacterium | reverse complement strand
GCCGGCATCCCGTTCGCCTATTTCGAATCGACGAACTGGCTGCTGGGGGACCGGGACGGCTACGTGCAGGTCGACGCCCGTTACGGCGAGGACGGCCGCGTCTGGCATACGCCGTTCGATACGCTCGAATACATCGATCGGACGTTCCCGGGCCGCGCCGACGCGCGCCTCGCGCTGTTCTCCGGGCTGCTCTTTCGAACGCTGACCGAGTTCACGGCGCCCTGAGCGTTCGCTCGATCGGCCCTCGGGGCCTCACAGGACGCGGTCGTGGCCCCAGGGGTGCCGGGCCGTCAACTCGTACTCCTTGATTCCGTTCGCTGTCGCGTTGGCGTCGTGCAGGATCGCGGCGGTGAAGACCACGCCCAGCTCCCGTAGGAGGCGCTCCAGGACCTTGGAACCGTAGGTGAGGCCCGGAAACTCCATCGCGTCGCGGTTGACGTCCAGAACGACGGTCTTCTTCGGCGTGATGACGACACGGCGGAGCGCCCGCAGCTTGTCGGATTCGCGGCGCAGGAACCGGATCACCGCGCCCTCGTCCTCGATAGCCCCTTCGTAAACCAGCATGTCGGTATTCCGCGCCTCCTATTCGACGATGCGCAGGAACTCGTCCCACGAAACCGGCTCGCCATGGATGGGGACGATCGTGTCGACGTCGAGGCCGAGACGTTCCACCTGCGTCACGAGCGCCCGGTGTGCCGCGCCGGCGGTGTCGGGAAGCCCCTCGTGGGTGTCGAGCAGGTCGGCTTGAATGACGATCCGTTCCCTCGGCAGGTAAGCCATCAGCATGCCTTCGACGTGCTGGAGCGGATGGACGTAGGAGACGTGCATGTTGCGGTCTCCGTCGCTCAACACGTAGTTCTCGGTGACGCGTTCGTACTGGTATCCCTCGGCGAGCTCGGTGGGCGGCCACAGCGAAAGCATGTCGGGCTCGAGCGTTCGCTGATCGTAGTTCATGACGTCCCGGGTGTAGAAATCGAAGTTCCTCCAGTGCGTGACGATCGTCGCCCCGATGTGCATGTACGTTCGCAGCCCGCCGATATGGTCGTGGTGCTGGTGCGTGTTGACGAGGAAACGAATCGGCCGGTCGGGGACGAGCCGGACGACCTCCTCGATGACGGCCAGGCTGCGCGCCTCGTCGATGGGCGCCTCCACGACGGCGACGAAGTCTTCGAACCGGACGGCGACGCTGTTGTGGGAGGCCCCTCCCAGCAGGTACACGCCGTCGGCCAGCTCCGTCGTCTCGACGCCAGCGGAAAACGTCGCGCCCTGCACGGAGGGCGGCACGGGCACGGAATCCGGACACGCGTTCGCCCGAATGTCCGCCAGCTCGCCGCCGAACGCGTTGTGGCCGGCGGTGATGCTCTGCGCCTGGTAGTTGTCGTCCCAGCCGGCGTGATGGTGCCAGCCCGTGGGGAAGCGCACGCCGCCGCCGACATCGACATAGCTCTCGTTCGTGAACTCGTGCTCGTAGTTCATGTCTCCCAGGACGGGATCGGGAACCCAGGTGTGGATGCGTTGGAGCAGGTTCTCGTCGTTGATCGTGGCGTCCACACGGTACTTGCCGAGCACCGTGATCGAAACGATCCTCACCATCGGCGGATCGCTCGTCGGCCCGTCGCGGCCCATTTCTCCCAGTTCCCATCGCCATGCGGCCTTCGGGTCGGCGCCCGGCAACCGGGCGGCCTTGAGAAACCCGTGCGGATTGAGCCACAGGTCCAGTTGCCAGAGTTCGGCGTCCTCGGGCCGGGCCGCGACCGGATCCCCGTCGGCCCCGTCGACGTGCCAGGCCGCGTCGCCGGTGACCACGAACCTCTGGCGCACGTTCCGTTGCGTCGGCGTGCCGTCCAGCCATCCCAGGCCCCACTTCCACGACGCCGGGTTCCGTCCCGGCTCCCGGTCGAACTCCTCCGTCATCGTCCCGGTTTCCCAGTTCATGGTGCGCGTGTAGTTCATCAACGGCGCGGCGTCGGGCCAGTCGACATCCCATGCGTGCAAGCGCTGCTGGCCCACGATGTTGGCCGTCGCCGTCCCGGAGATCGTCACGCATTGCAGGTTGTCGGCGCCGATGGCCGCCTCGGCCGCTTCGAGGATCGGCTCGGGATCCAGATAGCCCGGCGGCAGGGCGCCGGTGTCCGACTGCCGGGCGCCGGCGCCGGGCAAGGCCCACAGGACCACGGAAACGGAAACGATGCCCATTCTGCCCGTCATGCTCCCTCCCATCTTCAGACCTCTCCGATGGTCCGCCAGTTCCGGACCAGGTGTTCGGCTGTCCGCCACGCCAGCGCCTGGGCCGTCAACGTCGGGTTCCGGGCGCCGCTGGTGCCCATCACGGAGGCGCCGAGGACGCCCAGGTTGCCGGCTTCGTGCGAAAAGCCCCACCGGTCGACGACGTTCGTGTCCGGGTCGTCGCCCATCCGCGTGCCTCCATAAGCATGGGTGGAGGGTCCCATCGTTCCCAGGCCCAGGCGAATCGTGTCGATGGCGCCGGCCGCGGTGAACCACTCGACCATCCTCTCCTGCATGAAGGCGGCGATCCGTCGCTCGTTGTCCTTGAAGTCGGCCGTGATCCGACAGACGGGAAATCCAAGGGGATCGGTGACTTCGGGATCCAGGTCCAGGTAGTTGTCCTCGTAGGGCAGCGTCGTTTTCTGAATGTAGGTGTTCGTCCACCGGTCGGCGTTTTCCCGGATGAACGCCTTCCACTCCGAGCCCCACCGCGGGGCGCGTCCGAACGTGTCCATCCGCGCCGCGGCGATGGGACGGCGCTCGGTATAGATCCAGAGGTTGCCCCCGCCGATGAAGTCGACGCCGGCATGATCGAAGTTGTCGTCGGCCCAGTCGTCGACGGCCACCCCCTGCGCCGCGGCGCCGTACCAGTTGTTCAGTTCGAAGGGGAACAGCGCGGTGACCCCGGCCCCGGTCGCGTGACTGAAATAGTGACGGCCCACCTGGCCGTGGTTGTTCGCAAGCCCCCTCGGATACGCGTCCGAGGTCGACAGCAGCAGCGTGCGGACGTTCTCGTAGGTGTAGCTGGCAAGCAGGACGGCGCGGGCGGGCTGGAAGTACTCTTGTCCGTCGCGGATGAAGGTGACTCCCGTGGCGCGGCCGTCGTCGTCGACCTCGATCCGGGTCACGTGCGCGTGCGTCAGGATGTTGAAGTTTCCGGTCTCCCGGGCCTTCGGGATCGTCGACACCGCCGTCGAGCTCTTGGCGTCCACGTGACATCCGCCCCGGGAGCAGAACCCGTGAAAGACACAGCCGGGACGTCCATCGTAGGCTTCCGACGTGATGGCCGCCGGTCCCGGAAACGGATGCCAGCCGAGCCCGCGGGCCGCCTCGGCCATCCGCTCGATGAAGCCGGTCCAGCGCAGCGGGGGCATGGGGTACGGCCGGCGCCGCGGTCCCTCGAAGACGTTGCCCCGCTGGTCGATCTCGCCGCCGACGTTGCCGGCCTGCCCGGAAACGCCGATGGCGTGCTCGACCCGGTCGTAGTAGTCCTCCAGCTCGTCGAGGCCGAACGGCCAGTCCTCGACCGTCGTCCCCACCGGCAGCCGGGAGGCGCCGTAGCGCCGCGCCGTCTCGCTGACGACCCGGAAGTCCCAGGGGTTGAGCCGCCAGCTCTGCGCCCAGTAGTGCAGCGACGTGCCGCCCACCGCGTTCATCATCGGGTGCAGCGCCCCGCGCGGCGAGTCGGGCGCCGACGCGCTGCGGCGATGGATCGGGATCTCGCGGTTCGCCTTCTGCACCGACTCGGGCCAGCCGCGATAGTTGTTGAAGAGCTCGTCCGGCGCATGATCGCGCGCGCGCAGCCAGGAGCCCGCCT
>JAJEDW010000322.1 GCA_022821265.1 Acidobacteriota bacterium | reverse complement strand
GGGCGGCCAAGTCAATAGCCGTGTAATTCCACGCTGAACATGTGCAGCTCACGACCGATGGGTTGCGAGCGTATCAGGATGCGGTCGAGGATGAGTTCGGCGCAGACGTGGATTACAGCCAGCTCGTGAAAATCTACGGTTCTGATCCGCAGGACGAGCGCCGATACAGCCCCGCGAAATGTCTTGGCGCGATCCCGCACACGATCAACGGCTGGCCCGATCCGAGGCACGTGAGCAGGTCCTAGGTCGAGCGGCACAACCTCACGATGCGGATGTTGATGCGCCGTTTCACGCGGCTCACCAACGTGTTCTCGAAGCGCGTCAAGAGCCACGTTGCGATGCTGTCGCTCTATTTCGTCCGGTACAACTTCTGCCGGATTCACAAGACGCTGCGCATCACGCCAGCGATAGAGGCGGGGATCGCCGACGCGGTCCGGGACGTTGGATGGATCGTCGGGCTCGTCGAAGGCAGGGCACCTAAGCCCGGGCCTCGGGGGCCGTACAAGAAACGAAATACCAAGTGAGACACTACAGGGCACCGGGATCCGTTGACATACTTCACCTGATTCTGACAGACTGCATGTAGTTTTAACGTGCCTGACTGGAGGCAGCATCATGACCCTCTATGTCGTTGTAACGAATGAAGATATTGATGAAATCGTGAAGACGGCCTACGGCGATGACAGCTCCTGCAAGGTCCAGGATGGAGTTTGGCTCGTCCGAGCCCACATGCCGTGGTCAGGCAAGCGGATCTATAAGAAACTCGGCCTAGGTGCAGATCGGCCAGGAGTTGTCTTTCCGTCCGGCAAGGAGATCAACGGCTACATGACGAACGGGGTCATCAACACGCTCCGGGAATGGAGGATCGTTTGATGGTTGACGGCGGTGAGGTACTGCAAACCGGTACCCAAATCCTTGATCGTTTTGGCCGTTATGGCGTTTTCGTCATCTTGATTGCCTCAATGTGGATTTCGTTGAACAGTGTCAAAGGAGAAACTGCTCAACTCAGAATCGACGTTGAGCGACGCTACACCGAGTTGTCGGAAGCCGATGAGAGGCTGCTGAGTGGACTTGATGAAGTCAACAGCACTTTGATGGATCTGAACCGTGCCATCGGGCGTCTCGAAGGCGCTCAATCCCAACCGGACTGACGTCAAAATAGCCCATCACCCGGCGGGCCAGGCACTTGAACCGGTGTGCCGACTCCGCTAGAATGCGGTGTTTGACCCGGGCGTTCAGCGGCGCCGGGCCGCCATCCGCCCCCTTATTCCCGAAACGCACGTTTTCGCGAAGGTAGCGATTCTTGAAAATCGGTATCCCGAAAGAGATTGTGGAACACGAGCGCCGGGTTGCGCTCGTGCCCGCGCTGGTGGGCAAGCTGCAGGATGCGGGCTTCGAGGTGCGCGTCGAGGCGGGGGCCGGCGTTCATGCCGGGGCGCTGGACGCGGACTATCGCGAGGCGGGCGCCGCTGTCGTCGAGGATGCGGCGGCTCTGACCGGCGACTCCGACGTCCTGTTGAAGGTCCAGCCGCCGACCGTGGACGAGGTCGCGCGGATGAAGGAGGGCGCCATCCTGGTCAGCTTCCTCCAACCGGTCCGCGACCGCGGCGTGCTGGAGGCGTTGAACGCCCGGAAGATCACGGCGCTCAGCATGCACCGGGTCCCGCGCATCACGCGCGCCCAGTCGATGGACGCGCTCTCGTCCCAGTCCAACATTGCCGGGTACAAGGCCGTGCTGGTCGGGGCCGCGGAGCTCGGCAAGCTGTTGCCCATGATGACGACCGCGGCGGGAACCATCCGCCCGTCCAGCGTCTTCGTTCTCGGCGCGGGCGTCGCGGGCCTGCAGGCGATCGCCACGGCCCGCCGCCTGGGCGCCGTCGTGTCGGCCTTCGACGTGCGTCCCGTGGTCAAGGAACAGGTCGAGAGCCTGGGCGCGAAGTTCCTCGAGGTCGAGCTGGCCGAAGCCGAGACCGAAACCGCGGGCGGTTACGCCAAGGAGTTGTCCGAGGAATCCCATCGGCGCGAGCAGGAGCTGTTGCGGAAGACGCTCGGCGCGGTCGACATCGTGATCACGACCGCGCTGATACCCGACAAGCCCGCGCCCAAGCTGATTACCGGTGAAATGGTCGAGGGCATGCGCCCGGGCTCGGTCATCGTCGACCTGGCCGCCGAAACCGGCGGCAACTGCGAGCTGACCGAGCCGGGACGGACGATCGCATCGGGCGGCGTGACGATCGTCGGACACCTCAACCTGCCCTCGACCGTGGCCGTCCACGCAAGCCAGATGTATGCGCGGAACGTCGTCACGTTGATCGGCGAAATGGTGGATCCGGAAAACGCCGGCCGGCTTCGGGTGGATCTCGACAACGACGTCGTCGGCCCGAGCACCGTCGCCCATGCCGGTGAGATAAGGACGTAACCCCCGATGCTCGAAAGCCTCGTCGCAGAGATCGTCGTCTTCGTTCTGGCGGTCTTCGTCGGTTTCCAGGTGATCACCAAGGTGCCGCCGACGCTGCACACGCCGTTGATGTCGGGCTCCAACGCCATTTCCGGCATCACGGTGATCGGCGCCATCGTCGTGTCGGGCGCCGGCTACGGCCGCCTCGCCACGGTTCTGGGCGTCATCGCCGTTGCGTTCGCCACGACCAACATCGTCGGCGGCTTCCTCGTGACGGACCGCATGCTGCGCATGTTCCGCAAAGACACGGGCGGTGAAGGGAAATGACGGCCCTCGCGGAACTCGCCTACCTGCTCGCCGCCGTCTGCTTCATCTTCGGCCTGATGTGGCTGGCCTCGCCGGCGACCGCAAGGAAGGGCAACGCGCTGGCGTCGGTCGGCATGCTGATCGCCATCGTCGTCACGCTGCTGGATCGGAGCATCCTCGGCTACGAGGGCATCCTCATCGGCCTGGTCATCGGCGCCGGCGCCGGCGCGATTCTCGCGCGGACGATCCGGATGACCGCCATGCCGCAGATGGTGGCGCTGCTGAACGGGTTCGGCGGCGGCGCGTCGGTCCTGGTGGCTTCGGCCGAATATCTGCGGCTCAGCGCGACGGGCGGCGCGGCCCTCGACGTCGGCATCAGCATCCAGTTCAGCGTCCTGGTCGGCGCGGTGA
Source organism: Acidobacteriota bacterium (assembly GCA_022821265.1). Taxonomy (GTDB): domain Bacteria; phylum Acidobacteriota; class Terriglobia; order 20CM-2-55-15; family 20CM-2-55-15; genus JAJEDW01. Next base: position 7,412 of record JAJEDW010000322.1, on the reverse strand, counting down.
CGTTCTCGGGCAGCCTGATCGCGTTCGGGAAACTGCAGGAGCTGGTGACGGGACAGGCCGTGACGTATCCGCTGCAGAAACCGCTGAACGCGGTTCTGCTTCTGGCGATCCTGGCGGTCGCGGCCTACCTGGTCGTGCCCGGCAGTGGGCTGGCCGCGCCGCTCGCGGACCTGTTCGGCGGCGACGCCGCGGTCCCGCTGCTGGTCCTGATCGGGCTCTCCCTGGTGCTGGGCGTGCTCTCCGTGCTGCCGATCGGCGGCGCGGACATGCCGGTCGTCATTTCGCTGCTGAACTCGTATTCGGGCATCGCGGCCGCCAGCACGGGGTTCGTCATCGACAACAACGGGTTGATCATCAGCGGTGCGCTGGTCGGGGCGTCGGGCATCATCCTGACCAAGATCATGTGCAACGCCATGAACCGGTCCCTGGGCAACGTCCTGTTCGGCGCGTTCGGCGCCGGCGCCGCCGACGCGGCGGCGGGCGGCGCGGCCGCCGGGGGGACCTACCGGCAGGTGACCGCCGAGGACGCGGCCATCATGATGGCCTACGCGCGATCGGTCGTGGTGGTTCCCGGATACGGCCTCGCCGTGTCGCAAGCCCAGCACGCCGTGCGCGAGCTGGCGACGCTGCTCGAGGCGCGCGACGTCGACGTCAAGTACGCGATCCACCCGGTGGCGGGACGCATGCCCGGTCACATGAACGTGCTGCTGGCCGAGGCCGACGTGCCTTACGATCAACTGTGGGAGATGGAGCGCGTCAATCCGGAGTTCGACCGGACCGACGTGGCCCTGGTCATCGGCGCCAACGACGTGGTCAACCCGGCGGCGCGCAACAACACGTCGAGCCCGATCTACGGCATGCCCATCCTCGACGTCGACCGCGCCAACCAGGTCATCGTGATGAAGCGCAGCATGAACCCCGGGTTCGCGGGGATCGACAACGAGCTCTTCTACGCTTCGAACACGGCCATGCTGTTCGGCGACGCGAAGGCGTCGCTGACCAAGCTTGCGGCCGAAGTGAAAGAGGCCTGATCCCGGCGCGCGCGTCGATCCGGGACTGGCCGGGCCCCTGCGTATAATCTCCGGGTGGCCATGACTGAAACACCGAGACCTCAGAACGGCCCGAGGTTCCTGCTGACGGTCGCGGCGCTGATCGTGATCGTGGCCGGGCTGCAGGCGGCCGAGACCGTCATCGTGCCGTTCCTGGTGTCGGTTTTCCTGGCGATGCTGGGGATTCCGCCGCTCGGCTGGCTCCGCGCGCGCGGCGTTCCCACCCCACTGGCGCTGGTTCTGGTCCTCCTCGGGTTCGTCGTCATCATCGTCGGGCTGGGCTTGATCGTGGCCAGCTCGGCCAGCGAGTTCACCGAGACGTTGCCGCAGTACCAGGAACGCATCGAGAGCCAGCTCGACGCGGTCGAGACGCGGCTCGCCGATTCGCAGCTCCTCAGGACTTTCGGGATCTCCGTTCCCGAGTTTCCGGACTTGGTCATCGTTCCGGAAGAAGGCGCCCCCGACGGCATCGCCGAAGTGGACGGCGTCCCGGAAGACGTCCCAGACATCGACCCGGGCCGGACACTTCCGTTCGGCCAGATCCTGCCGTTCGTCGGAACCATCTTCTCGGGCGTGACGAACTTCCTGTCCTACTTCGTCATCGTGTTCCTGCTGATGGTGTTCATCCTGACCGAAGCGTACGGGTTCCCGGCCAAGGCGCGCGCCGCGTTCGGCGAGAGCGGCGGGCGCCTGTTCCAGTTTCGCACCGTGATGCACCAGGTCCACCGGTACCTGCTCATCAAGACCGTCGTGAGCCTGGCCACCGGACTGACGCTGGGCCTGTGGGTCTGGATCCTGGGCGTCGACTTTCCCGTGCTCTGGGGCCTGCTGGCCTTCCTGCTCAACTACATTCCCAACATCGGATCGATCCTGGCCGCGGTCCCGCCGTTGGTCGTGGCGGCAATCCAGCCGGGCGGGGGCGTGACGCTGCTACTGCTGGTGGGCGTCGGTTACGCGGTGGTCAACCTGGTCGTCGGGAACTTCGTCGAACCGAGCCTGATGGGACACCGGCTGGGGCTGTCGACGCTGGTCGTCTTCGTCTCGCTGATGTTCTGGGGCTGGGTATGGGGCGGGATCGGGATGCTGCTCTCCGTGCCCCTGACGATGGTGGTCAAGATCTTTCTCGAAGACACCGACGAGTACCGCTGGATCGCGGTCCTGCTCGACAAGTCGCCGGGTCCGGTTAAGTAGGCGGAGCGAGGCGTCAGTCCAAGAGAAAGATCTCTTCGTTGACGGTGTCGGGGTTGGCAAGATCACGTCTTGCTGACGCGGCGGCCCGGAGGCCGCCTTGCCCACCCGCGGCGGGGGACGCCGCGGGTACTCTGGCGAATGCGGCGACGTTGTGCGTGGCCTCCGTGGCTTGGGCACGGCGCTCGGTCTTCCGAGGGGGATGACCGGCGGTGCGTGTTTCGCGGCGAAGGTGCGGGATCCCAATTGTAGGCGCGGCGTTCCTCGCCGCGACTGGACGCCTCCATGGCGTTGCCATGGAGGTGGCGGAGCGAGGCGTCAGTCCAAGAGAAAGATCTCTTGAGTTCAGTCCGCACAAACGCGACGCGAACCGGAATTGCGCCCACAAGGTTCCACGCGGCGGCGGACAGGCGCCCGCCGGCGCCTCAGGGTTCGATGCCGAAATCCACCCAGTGCCCGTTGTCGACGTAGGGGTTGAACGGGTCCAACCCGGATTCGAACACGACGACGAAAGCGTCCTCGGCGTTCGAGGTCTCGATTCCGGGGTCGAGGATCGCCGCGATCTGCGTCTGAACGTCCTGCAGGTGCGCGCGCGATTCGGCGTCTCCGACGTCGCGGAGCGATGACTGCACGGCGCCGGACAGCGTCCGCAACTCGTCGCGCAGCAGGGCCCGCACGTCGTTGAAAGCGGCGTTGCCGCCGTTGATGCGCGCATCGAGCACGTCCAGGTACAGCCGCTGGACGTTCCGGCGGAACGCGTCGATCGTTACCTCGTCGGAGGAGAGTTCCGACCAGATGCCGTTGCGGACGTCGGCCAGGAACTCCACGGGGCCGTATGCGCTGTCGTCGATGGCCTTCTGCTCGGCGAGGCGCGTGAAGCGGTTGGTGTCGAGAATGAAGCTGAGCACCGACCGCTGGCTGTTCCGGACGCGGGCCAGGACGCCGGACGGCTCCATGCGGCGGAGCAGCTCCGGCCGGATCATGAACGCCGGCGTCCGGAACGCGTTGTCGTTCAGGAAGCGGACCGCCCCGGCCTGCCGTTCGGCCGGCACCGGGTTGAAGCGGACGCCGTCCTGCCCGCCGTGGATCTGGCGCGAGTCGAAGGCCCCCACCAGCGCGCCGACGTGATTCATCTCGCGGACCCACTGCCCCAGGACGCGCCCGTACAGGTCGTCCAGCTCGTTCCAGTTGCGGCCGTTCTCCTCGGTGGCGTCCAGCAGCATGTCCATCACGCGTTCCAGGTTCTTCAACCCGAGCGTGGTGGCCTCGACCGCGTCGGCGTCGCCCACGGCCTTGGTCAGGTTCCCGGGGTCGGACGACCCCGAGCCCGTGGTCGAGAAACGGTACCACGGGGTCTCGTCCTGCTCCCGGGCCCAGGCGTCCAGCGTCGGCTTCTCCTCGTCCGGGGTCGTCGCTCCGGGAATCGGCGCGTAACCCCACCGCGTCGCCCACAGATCGTAGGGGCCGACGCCGGGTATGAGGAGCTCCGGCGGAATGTTGTCCTCGGGCTGGGCCACGTAGTTGAAGCGGGAGTAGTCCATCAGCGTGGGCGTGTGGCTCATCTCGGCCAGCCATTCCGGGTCGCGGATATTCTCGATCGGGTAGGTCGAGCTGGCTTTCATGTTGTGCTGGAAGCCGATGGTGTGCCCGACCTCGTGGGCCACGACGAACCGGAGCAGCTCGCCCATCAACTCGTCCGGGAGCGGCAGCTGCTGCGCGCGCGGGTCGAGCGGGGCCGCCTGGACGAAATACCAGTCGCGGAGCAGGTTCTGCACGTTGTGGTAGAACTGGATGTCCGATTCCAGGATCTCTCCCGTTCTCGGGTCGTGGACGTGGGGCCCGGACGCGTTCTCCACGCCGGAAGCCAACCACCGGATGACCGAATACCGGGCGTCTTCCGGGCTCCAGTCCGGATCCTCCTCCTTCGAAGGCGCTTCGCGGGCGACGATGGCGTTGCTGAAACCGGCCGCCTCGAACGCGGGTTGCCAGTCTTCGACGCCCTGCTTGACGTACTCGACCCACCGGGACGGCGTGGCGGGGTCGACGTAGTAGACGATGGGCCGGACCGGGTCCGACACGGCGGCCTCCGGATCGGATTTCTCCAACCGCCACCGCGTGATGTAGCGGCGACGGGCCATACGGTGCTCGTCGGTCCCGAAATCGTTCTGGGTCACCGAGAAGTAACCGACCCGGTCGTCGTGGAGGCGCGGCATCATCGGTTCTTCCGGAAGCCGGACCATGCTGAACGCCATTTCGATCGTGGCGCTTCCGGGACGCATCCCGCGGCCGCCCCCCGCCCCGCCGCGACCGCCGTTGTTGTCCTGCGGACGCGTGTAGGTCTGGATGGCGCGCGCTTCGATGTTCTCCGGGAACGCCGTGATGCGGTCGACATAGGACCGCCGCCGGTCGAACCCGCGCGCACCGAGCGCCTGCCGGGCGCTGAACTCGGGCACTTCCGAGGCGAACATGCCGGAGATCTCGATCACCACCGATTCTTCGTTCTCCCCGAGCGCGGCGATGTCGAACGCCTGCAGGATGGCCTCGGTGTTGGAGGCGCGAACGGCCTCGGCGATGGGGAGCTCGTCGTCGGCGACCATGTCGTATATGACGTTGCGCATGAAGACGCGGTCGCCCTGGCGCTCCCACCGCACGACGCGCTCGTCCACTTTCTGGCCGCCGTACCCGGCGCCGATGGCCGTGCGGGCGATCCGTCCCACCCAGAGGAACTCGTTTCCGAATTCCGAGACCGGGATCTCGTAGTACCAGTTGTCGTCCACCTTGTGCACGGTGAAGACGCCGTCGTCGGATTCGGCCTCGTCGGTGATGACACGCTCGTACGGCCGGATTCCGCCGCGTCCCCCGCGTCCGCCTTCGCCGTCCTCCTCCTCGTCGTCCGCTTCGTCCTCGTCCGCGGCTTCCTCGTCTTCCTCCTGCTCGGGTTCGGGCGCTTCCGGCGCCGGCGCCGGTTCCTCCGGCGCGGGTTCCTGAGGTTCGGGTTCCTGAACGGCCAGGACGCGAGGCGCCGCGGCCAGCGTGAACGCCAGGAGGGCCAGATAGAATACGCGGACAGTGTGAGTCATCGGTGGCCTCGTTTCGTAGACGTGACCGGACTTCGGTCGGGGCCGATCGGAGTTGGCCGCCAGCCGGCCGCGCGTCGTTATCGTTCGAATCTAGTCGCTTTGGCGGCCAAAGGCAAGGAGCGTCCCATGTCGAGCGATCTCGATTCGCCCGCCGTCCCTCGCTTGGGCTGATATAGTCCAAGCCGCGCCGTGGGAATCGACCGCATCCAACGGGTTCTGGGCCTGGCCGGCCTCGCCGCGCTCGCCGTGTCGATGCCGCGGCCCGCGACCGGACAGGCGCCGGCGCCCCCGCTGCCCGCTCTTGTCCGCGAGGAACTCGCCGCCGCCTACTTCATGAACGAGGCCGTCGAGCTGCTGATCGACCACCCGACCCCGGCGTCGGCGCGTCAACGGCTCGCGACCGTAGCGGAGACGGTCCAGTACGTGGGTTCCCAGACCGTGCGCGACGTCGTCACCGACGGATACGTGGCGCGAGTTCCCGAAACGTTCGTTTCCGTGACCCTGTTCTACGAGGGGGAGTCCGAGGCCCTGACGATCGTCCACGTCGTGATGAGCCCCGGAATGCGGTCGCGCGCCCTCCTGATGATCGAGGGCGCCTTCGACTTCGATCCCGCCGTCGATCCGGGTTTCGGCGACGCGACCCACTACCTGGGCGTCCAAGACGCCCAGGGACGTCCGGTGCATGTGTACCTGACCGAGCAGGCGTCGGAGCTGGGAACGATCCACGCGATCAACTACATGGCGACGCCGCGGGCCGAACCGTAGCCGGCTCGTTCGTTATAGTGATCCCGAAGATTTCGCTCCCGCGTCCGTTATCGCCATCGGCGCGATGGCGCGCCATCCGTGGCTGGACGCGGGGCGACGCCCGCGATCGTCGTTATCGCGGGCGGAACGAACGAACCGTCAAGTTTTGCCGGGATCATCGAGGATTCGCCAGCGGCCGGCCGGTCGGCCCGTTCGTTATAGTAGGAACGTGTCCGGACGCTCCGGATCCCGGGAGGACGCGTGACCCCAGCCGAGAAGAACCGCCTGTTCCGAAGCCTCGGATTGACCGTACGGCAGCCCGGCGCCTCGGACGGCGAGGCGTGGTCCGGCTCCGGCGGCGGACGGATCGAAGTGTGCAGTCCCACCGACGGCCGTCTGCTGGCGCGGGTCGCCCCGGCCGGCGCCGGCGACGTCCGGCGCATCGTTCAGCGTTCGCGGCGCGCGTTCCTGGAGTGGCGGAACGTCCCGGAGCCCCGCCGCGGGGACATCGTCCGGCAGGTCGCCGCCGCCGTTCGCCGGCGGAAGGACGAACTCGGGCGGCTGGTGTCGCTCGAGATGGGCAAGATCCTGACCGAGGGCCTCGGCGAGGTGCAGGAGATGATCGACATCTGCGACCACGCCGCCGGCCTCGGCCGTACGCTGGGCGGGCCGACGCTGCCAAGCGAGCGGCCGTCGCACCGGATGATGGAGCAGTGGCATCTCCTCGGTCCGGTGGCGGTCATCACGGCCTTCAACTTTCCCGTCGCCGTCTGGTCGTGGAACGCCGCCCTGGCGTGGGTCTGCGGGGACACCGTCATCTGGAAGCCGTCGAGCAAGGCGCCGTTGTCGGCCGTCGCGTGCCAGAACATCGTGAGCCGCGTGTTCTCGGAGAACGGCGTTCCGGCCGGCGTGTCGTCGGTCCTCGTCGGGCCCGGGTCCACGATCGGCGAGCAGCTCGCCGGGGATCGGCGTATCCCCCTCGTCAGCGCGACCGGGTCCACGCCGATGGGCCGGCGAATCGGCGCCGTCGTCGGCGAACGCCTCGGGCGGACGATTCTCGAGTTGGGCGGGAACAACGCGTTGATCGTTTCCGACAAGGCCCACCTGGAGAGCGCCGTGTCGGCGGCGTTCTTCGGCGCCGTGGGCACCGCGGGGCAGCGCTGCACGTCCACGCGGCGCCTCATCGTCCACCGCAAGATCTACAACCGCTTCCTGAACCGGCTGATCGCGCGCTACCGGGGCGTGCGGATCGGAGACCCGCTCGACCCCGCGACGCGGATGGGCCCGCTCGTCGACGAGTCCGCCGTGGACGCCTACCGACGGGCGATCGAATCGGCCGTCGACGAGGGCG
>JAJEDW010000337.1 GCA_022821265.1 Acidobacteriota bacterium | reverse complement strand
ATAGCTCGAACTGTCCCGGCCTAACGCGCTTCGCAACTGCCACCGGAGAGTCGACGCACCGGCTGCGCCGTCGCGCATGTCCTGAGCCTACATCTTCGTACCAGCATCCAAACGGGAAAAATACTGGAGTAAATACACACGCGAGCCGGAGCAGGGGCGCGCTTGCGATTCTTGCAATTCTCTCATAATACCGACCACCGGTTTGGCGTTGAGATTCATCAACCCGAATCGCTCCGCTTAAGGCCTCGTATTGTGGAGTGGTGCGCCGCACGTCTCGTCACGCAAATCGATTTTGCTGAACTTGCGGTATCGGTCGGCGATCCCAATTAATTCGACCCGTTCGCGCGGCGGACGAGCGAGACATCCAGTCGATCGCCAAGGGATCCGGCGCTAGGAAAAGGCATTCCGACGGCGCCGATCGCCATTTGATCGGTTCGCCGTGTCGAGCCGTCGATTACATCCTGAATCCACGGTGCTGTCACAGTTCAATATTTGGGAATTACAAACGAAGGTTGACAACCCTTGGGCCGGCCGGTATGATTTCTCTACCATGAAACGAGCCAGTCAAAAGTCCCCCGGCCGCGCCGAGCGACGGCGCATCACCCTTCTCCAGCTTCAGGAAATGTTCCCCGACGAGGACGCGGCGCGCCGTTGGTTCGAGTCGATCTACTGGCCGAACGAGCGGTGCTGCGGCCATTGCGGGAGCGTCCGCACCACGGAAGCCAGCCACGCCAAGATGCCGTACTGGTGCACGGACTGCCGGAGCTACTTCTCCGTCAAGACCGGGACCGCGCTGGCCAGTTCCAAGGTTCCCCTCCGCAAGTGGGCCATCGCCATCTACCTGGAGCAGACCGGCCTCAAGGGCATTTCCTCGATGAAGCTCAAGCGGGATATCGGGGTCAGCCAGCCCACCGCCTGGTTCATGCTGCATCGCATCCGCGAGGCGTGGAACCGCCCCTCGGCGACTCCGCCGTTCAACGGGCCGGTCGAGGTGGACGAGACCCATGTCGGCGGTCGACGCCGGAACATGAGTGCCCGCCGCCGCGAGAGCCTGACCGGGCGCGGGGCCGTCGCCATGACGGCCGTCGCTGGCGTCCGGGATCGGGAAATCAACGAGGTCCGCGCCCAGGTGGTCGACCACACGGACGCCGAGACGCTCCAGGGATTCGTCCGCCAGAACACGCGGCCGGACGCCATGGTCTACAGCGACGACGCCGGGGCCTACCGGGGCGTTCCCAGGCAGCACGAAACCGTCCGCCACTCGGTCGGGGAATACGTACGCGAGCAGGCGCACACGAACGGGATCGAGTCGTTCTGGGCCGTGCTCAAGCGGGCGCACAAGGGGACGTTCCACAAGATCAGTCCGAAGCATCTTCACCGTTACGTCCTGGAGTTTGCGGGGAAGCACAATCTGCGGTCGCTGGACACGCGGGAGCAGATGGCGCACGTGGCGTCGGCGTTGATCGGGAAGCGTCTTCTGCATCGGGATTTGATCGCCGATAACGGGCTGTCGGCCGGCGGCCGGTAAACAGGGCCAGGGCAAGGTCTTCGGGCGTGGCGTTTCCATAGTCGGGGTGTTTCATGGTTGCGTCCTTTCTCCATTCAGTCGACCGCTCCAGGCGGCAGTGAACCGAACGACGGCCATGCCTCGGTATTGATCGACAGACTGACGACCGGCACGTCGGACGTGATCTCGATGGAGCCGACGACGGAATAGATCAGCCCGAAGAGGTCGGCGATCGTGAATGCCGCATGGCTTCTAGGTCCGACCGATTTGTGAACTGTCACCCAGCGTCCGGGCGTTTCCCTCGGTCTAACTGTGAATGCGACGTAGGCCGACTCCACCTGAGACGGATTGGCGACCGCGATGCCGGTGCCGGTCGTCATGGCCTGTTTCTGGGCGAACGTCACAAGTCTTGTTGCTGGAACCGCCATGGCCGGAACGCTGGCCTCCCCTACCGGCTGCCCTTCCTGGTCGTGATAGCGATACAGCAGGCTGGCCTTGACCGGCGCCGTGCAGTTCGCGTGCGCCCACCCGGACACCGTGTCTGCAGAAGGGCCGACGTTGGTCCGGTCGTAGAGCGTACCCCGCGGCGGCAGGTGGTCTGTTCGTTCGCTGAGTGTTCCGCCGTCCTGCATCGAGAGGGAAAGCGGTGTCCCGTTGCTGGCGATGAATGACGTCTGGCAGGTGACCGCCTCGTCCGCGTGGTTGACGTAGATCATGGCCGTCTGCCAGCCAGCGCCGACAGCCAGGTGCGGGAAGTAGTAGGCATGATCCCCGACCGGCTGCTCCTGGTCGCTGGTCCCTGTTTGCTCGACGATCCAGTCGTGGACCGTGGCGATGCGGGTGAGCGGTGCGACGTTGAACGACCCGCCTACCTCGTCGCCCTTGGTAATTCCGGCCTGCGTCCACCGTCCGTTCGGCAGTTGGACGACGAGCGGCCCGCCGCTGTCTCCGGGTTCTGGGTTCCTCCTCGAGGTCGTGTTGATGCACACGACCTGATCCGTGACCGCGCGTAGCGGGCATGTCGACGCAATCGTGAACGGCGCCTGCTGGAGCGAGTGGGCTCCGCCACCGCCGCCGATCAGAACAGCATCCGCGCCGGCTGACGCGTAGCGGCGTTCATCCTCCATATCGAGCAGTCCTACGGGTTCGACAGCCACTGGCTCCGAAAGTTCCAGCAGGGCGACGTCTGGGTAGATGACCGGGTTCCGAAAGTCCTCGTGGACGATAATCCGCTCGATCAGGACAGAGCGGGCCGAAGCGTGGCTACGACCGATCAGAACCTCGAAGGCGAAGGCGAACAGGATAGTCTGGTTCGACGCCTCCATGCAGTGGGCAGCCGTCATGACCCATCGTGGCGCAATGACGCTGCCTGTGCAGTGCGGGTTAGGACGAACACGGTTTTTGATCCAGACGGCAAACTCGAATTCGCCTGAGCGGACAGTGGAGCCGCCCTCGATCTGTGCGATAGCGTCGTATCGGAGGTTGGTCGGGAACTGGGTCGGAGCGAGCAGCAGCAGAGCTAGCACAAGCGTCATATCACCCTTTTCGGCCCCGACCTGAATTGGTCACCGGGCCGGATGCCAGTCGTGACGCACGCGTGGTGCGGACCCCGCCTGTTCCCCGTGGAACGGGTGTTGTATTCAGCGGGCGGCCCGATGTCGGACCGCGTACGTCACGGACTGGCGTGGGTATACTATCACCCTGCATGAGGTCTGTGGTCTCTGGATTCAAACGCCTGAAAAAAACGGAGTTGTCGGTCATGCGCGAGGTTTCTGGCGCACCTGATATCGCCGCGCCTGCTGGCTTCTATTATCCGGGTCATGTAGTGCAGCCAGAAATGGACCGTGTCTGCCTCGACCGGGATTGCCTTTATTCGGAACCGCTCCAGGATATTGGTGGCGGAGAGCTTCGCCCTCCAGTGCTTGTGCGTAAACCCGTCCGGGGACTCGTCCGGCGCGCGCAAGACCTCTTCTATGGTCTCCAGCTCCAAGGCGTACGTCATGAATAACAGCCGCCCGATTCCAGGCCATCTGTGGCTACCGACGACCCGTGAGGCCCAGCGGATCATGATGCCGATTCCTCGCAGAAAACCGACCAGCACTTCGAGAATGGATGGCACCACGCGGTCATGCTATTCTGGCTCGGGGTCTCCGTCAACCATTCTTTGTAATTTCCCAATATTTTAATATAATGATCCATGGTCAAGGGAGATCATGAATAGTCGCTGGACGGCGCTCGTTTTGGGATTTTGCCTTGCCGTGACGGCCGGCTGCTCGCCGCCCGAGGCGCCGATCGGGGGCGCGAGCGATCCGGTCTTCAGCTCTCGCGTCGTCGTCGACGGTCTCGCCTCCCCATGGGAGGTCACCTGGGGCCCCGACGACCGCCTCTGGATCACCGAGCGGGTCGGCCGACGGATCGTGCGGGTCGATCCGGCCGACGGGGCCCTGTCGGTCGCGGCGGAAGTCGACGGGGTCTACCAGGCCGTCGGGCAGGACGGACTCCTCGGCATGGCGCTCCATCCCGAGCTGCTCCAGGGCGCGGGCGCCGACTACGTCTATGTCGGTTACACGTACGACGTCGATCCGGGCCCGGCCGACGCGCCCCGGAACGCGATCCGCCGATACACCTTCGACGCGGACTCCGGCACGCTGGCGGAACCGCTGGAGATCATCACGGCGTTGCCGGCGCACGACGACCACCTTGGGGGCCGTCTCGCCATCGGTCCGGACCTGAAGCTGTACTTCACCGTGGGGGACCAGGGCGGCAACTGGGGGCGCAACCGGTGCAATCCGAACCTTGCCCAGGTTCTCCCGACCCTTGAGCAGGTGGCGACGGGGGATTGGTCCGCCTACCCGGGCAAGATCCTGCGCATCAACATGGACGGGTCCATTCCCGAAGACAATCCGCTCATCGACGGCGTGCGGAGCCACGTGTTCACCTACGGCCACCGCAATCCCCAGGGCCTGGTTTTCGGCCCGGACGGTCAGATCTACTCGGCCGAGCACGGGCCGCTCACCGATGACGAGGTCAACCGGATCGAGGCGGGCGGGAACTACGGGTGGCCGCAGGTGGCCGGCTACCTCGACGACCGGATGTACGCCTACGAGCGGTGGGCGTTGTCCGACCCCGTGCCGTGCGGCGAACTCCCCCAAGGTCCGAACGCGCCGGACTCGGTCCCCGTCGAAACGGAAACCTCGTGGTCCCATCCTGACTTCGTCCGCCCGATCCAGACGCTGTTCACTGTTCCGAACGGTTACGACTTCGAGGCCATGGGCGGTGCGACGATCGCCGCGGGCGGGCTGGACATCTACACCGTCGCCGACGGCGTTCCCGGCTGGGAGAACTCGCTGTTGGTGACCAGTCTGAACCGCGGCGCCGTGTACCGCATGCCTCTCGACGCGAGGGGCCGCCTGGTGGTCGGCGGACTGTTCGAGGAGTTCAAGTCGACGAACCGCTACCGCGATCTGGCGGTCCGTCCCGACGGGCGCGCCGTCTACGTCATCACCGACAACGCCGGCGGGACGCTCGACGCGTCGCGGAACGCCACGCGGGAATTGGAGAATCCCGGCGCCGTCCTGGAGTTCGCCTACGTCGAATGAAGACACCGTACACACCGTCATCGCGCTGGAACGCATCGCGTTACGGGCGTGGCCGGCGTGTCCGGTGTTACCGAGCCGTGCTCCATCCTCCTCCGACTGGTCTCGCCGTCCGACTAATTCAGGTATAACTGCTGACTACCGCATGAACAGGCACTGCCATGACGCTCGAAGAACTCGAATCCAAAGCGCTTGAACTGAAACCGACGGCCCGCGCCCGACTCGCCAAGAAACTCCTGAGCAGCCTCGAAGCTCTCTCCGAGTCTGAGGTTGAACGGCTATGGGTCGAAGAAGCGGAGCGTAGGAACGAGCGGATGGAACAGGGGATCGTCGATGCGCGACGGGCAGAAGACGTGATCGAAGACGCCCGGGCACGGTTCGGATGAACCGCCGGGTAGGCTTTGGCACTTCAATGGTCGCACCCGAGGGCGTCCGCCTACACGAGTTGGGACAGCAGGGTCCGGGCCGGAACCACGAGCGGGGGCCCCGGCTCGGCGAAACAGTCCGCGTCCACGTAGTCGGCGTCCAACACGACCTGAAAGGCGAACGGCGCCGCGAGCTGGCGCTGGTAGTGCGCGAGCGCCGGACTCAACTGTGAGTCGCGGTGCTTCACCTCGGCGATGAACCAGGGTTTGCCGTCCCGCGCTACCACGAAGTCGACTTCCCGCTTCTCCTTGTCGCGCAGGTAGCCCAGGTCGAACCGCCCGAGCCCCATGTCGGTCCAGGCGTCGACCGCCTTCAGCAGGTGACACGCGACGAACGTCTCGGACCTGGCGCCGTCGTCTTCGATGTCGGCCCAGTCCCTCAGGTACCACTTCGGTTCCTTGCGCAGCGACCTCGAGACGTTGCGATGCCAGGGCCGGACCAGAAACCCCAGGTGAAAATCGCACAGGGCGCCGACCCAGCGGCGGATCGTGTCGATGGACACGCGCGTCTCCCGCGCGAGCGTGTTGTAGACGATCTGGCGGCCGGACCCCCGCGCCAACTGCCGGACGAGCAACTCCATCTGGTCGATCTGCTGTACGCGCGTCAGGTCACGGATGTCCTCCCGGACCAGTTGCGTGAGGCGCAGCGACCGCCAGCGACGGCTGAACCGCGCATCCCGCTTGAGGAAAGGCTCCGGATACCCGCCGTGCGACCACAATGCATCGAACTCGGCCCGCTCGCTCGGACGCGGGGAACGAACGATCCGCCGAGGATCCGGAAGATCCCGGCTGACCGTTTCGGCGACGGAGAACGGATGCATCCGATATGCGAAGTAACGTCCCATCGGGCTGTCACCGCCGCGGCGATCGATGTCCAGCCGGCTGCTGCCCGTGACGATGACGCGAAGCCGATCCGCGTAGGTGTCGTACATCCCCTTGAGAAACAACTTCCAGCGCGGAAACTTGTGCAACTCGTCGAACAGCGCGAACGGCGGACGTGACGACAACCGGTGGACCCCAAGGTGCGCCGCGAGATGCGCCGGCCCGGCCAGAACGAGCGCGCGGTCGTCGAGGTTGTCCCAATCGCAGTAGACGTCCGCGTGCCGCCGGCAGGTCGTGGTCTTGCCGACTTGCCGCGGTCCGCTGACAAAGGCCATTTGCCGGTTGCGTTCGAAGTGCTCGTCCAGCAACGCGTCGTACAGCCGTTTCCGCGCCTCCATGCTGACCATTATCTACATTATCGTATTCTGGTCGAGACCAAACGACGACACCGCGTCATTCGGACACTTCGGGAATGGGCCGGTCAGGCCGCGGCGGCCGGATTCAGTCCGACAGCGATTCCGATATCCGGCCGGCAATGCGGCGCAGCCGCGTCAGCGTGACCGTCCGAGGCACGGAAATCGTCCCATCGGGATTGCGCTGCCACAGGATGATCTGGAGTTCGGGCCGAAGCCGGCGGTAATGTTCCACGGCGGCGCTTCGCACACGCTCGAACTCGCCCTGTTCGAGCCCGTCTTCGGCCAGATCGGCGATCCAGGAACGGACCACGGCCAAGTGCGGCGCGTCCCCGGAGATCAGGAGACGGGAGCCTTCGAGACCGTCGATGGCGACGCCGATCCGCCCGGACCATCCCGCCTCGATCACCCGGGCTTCGAGCCAGGTCTTCAGGACGACGAGGCCGGGCACGTCGACGGTTGCGAACTCGCCGACGGCCGGGCGCGGGGAATCGTCCGCGGCCCCGCCTGACCATGCGTCGAACCGCGCGCGGGCATCGTCCCGCCCGTCCGGCGGGTGGAAGACCAAAAGACGATCCGCGCGGACGCCTTCCAGGCCCGCGTACGCACGGTCCGACGGCTCCCGAGGAAACGTCCAGAGGACGCCGTTGGCTCCCGACCGGACGACCGTACCGCCGTCGAGAACCGGGGTGAAGCTTCCGCCAACGAAGATCATGTGCTGGTCGCCTTCCGCCAGCGTCACGCCCGAAGCGAGCCGATCGAGCCGGACCGGGGACGGGTCGGCGCCGCCCGGCGACACCGACGGCACAGGAACGCGGCCGGGCACGGGGCGGACAACCGGCGGCGGCGGCTCGGCCGCCGCGGGCGATGCCGTTTCGGGAACGGCGTCCAGGCTTTCCACGATCGCCGACGGTTCGTCGAAGGCCGGAGACCAGAGCGCCACCACGCGGCGTGCGTCCCGAAAAGACACGGCCCGGGCGCGCAGGCCGTCGGGCGTCAGGCCGTCCAGCATGGCCCACCCGCTCCGCAGCGCGTCCCACAGATCCTCGGTCGCGAACCATTCCAGCATCGGACGCTCGAGCAGGCGGGCGCGCACCTCGTCCTTCAGGGCG
>JAJEDW010000351.1 GCA_022821265.1 Acidobacteriota bacterium | reverse complement strand
CGAGCCCTCCGCCGGCCTGGTTGGTCTTCCGGATGGCGATCAGCAGCGCCCGTAGCCCGGCACTGCTGATGTAGCGCAGACTTCCGCAATCCAGGACCAGGTTGGTGGCCCCCCCGTCGATGATGCCGGAGAGTTCACCGTCGAAATCCTTGGCGTTGCTGGAGTCTACGCGCCCGCTGACCACCCCTACGGCGGTATCTCCGGCATAGCTGGTCTCAATGTTCATCTGGCGATTCCTCGCTTCCGGCAGCCCCCAGCGGCTGCGTCAGGGTAAGGCAGTTGAAACCCTCGACCCGCTCATATGCAAGCGTATCAATAAAAGACTTCGTAAGGTGGATGCCAAGCCCCCCGATGGGACGATCTTCCGCCGCAAGGCTCAAGTCGGGAATCTCTGCGTCCTCAAGCGGGTTGAAGGGTTGGCCGTTATCTCGAATCGTGATCTCAATGTCGGCGTCTCCGAGCCGAATGTCCACCGTGATGACCGGATCCTCCGTTGCGCCCTCGAATCCGTAGGAGATGATGTTCGTCAGGAGTTCGTCCAGCGAGAGCTGAAAACGGAAGATGATGTTCTGCGAAAGCGCGTGCTCGACGCAGAAGCGCTCGACCTCGTCCACCACGCGACGTGGCTCGCTCGGGTCCGGCTTGACGACGATCCGCAATCCGCTCCGCTCCTGTTGGTCCTGTCGGCCGTGCCGGCCGGGTGCCCGCTCGCGGTCCCGGGCGCCTTCGGCGCCGAAACCACGCGCGCTCCGAGGTTTGACATATTGCGCGGCCGGTCCCCGGTTGTGGAGATTCCCGCACATCGCGCCGGGATCCTCCGCGCAAATCGACAGGGACGATGACGACTCGACGCGGTTTCGGACAAGGGCGGGGACCCATGACCGACGATTCACCTCAACCGAGGCCTCGATGCCGAAGATCCTGGTAGTAGACGACGAACCCGATCTTGAACTGCTCCTCCGGCAGAAGTTCCGGCGCCGGATCCGCTCGGGCGAATTCACGCTGGTCTTCGCCCAGAACGGGATCGAGGCCCTCGAGCGGCTCGACCAACACGACGATGTCGACGTGGTGCTCTCCGACATCAACATGCCGGAGATGGACGGCCTGACCCTGCTGGCGCAGCTGGGCGAACTCGACCGGGACCTTCGCGCCGTCATGGTCACGGCCTACGGGGACATGAAGAACATCCGCACCGCCATGAACCGCGGTGCGTTCGACTTCGTCACCAAGCCGATCGATTTCGGGGATCTCGAAACCACCATCGCCAAGACCCTCGAACACCTCGCGATCATGCGAGCCGCGCTTCGCGACCGCGACGCGCTGGTGGCGCTGCGCCAGGAACTGGGCGTGGCGGCGCGGATGCAGGAGTCGATTCTGCCGACGAACTACCCAACGGACCCGCGCTACGAGCTTCACGCATGGATGACGCCGGCCCGCGAGGTCGGGGGGGATTTCTACGACTTCTTCCGCCTCGAGGAAGACCACATGGCGATCGTCGTGGCCGATGTCTCGGGCAAGGGCGTCCCGGCGGCCTTCTTCATGATGGTGAGCCGCACGCTGCTCAAGGGGACGGCGATCGGCGAGGCCGACCCCTCGATCTGTCTCGACGAGGTGAACCAGCTTCTCATCAACGAGAACGAGGAGTCGATGTTCGTGACCCTCTTCTACGCCAACTTCAATCCCGCGAACGGTCACGCCACGTTCGCGAACGCGGGGCACAATCTTCCGTTTCTCATCAAGGCTTCGGGAGAGGTCGAGCAGATCGTCTCCGATCCGGGACTCGTCCTCGGAATCATGTCCGGCGTCGACTTCCCCAGGGGGTCGATCACGCTGGAGCCGGGCGACGCCGTGTTCTTCTACAACGACGGCGTGACGGAGGCGATGGACGAGGACGGCGTCGAACTCGGCGAAAAGGAACTGGCGGAGGTCCTTGGCGAATGCGGCGGATCGTCCGCGGAAGACATCAACCGCCACGTGATCCGGGCGGTGCAGGAACATGCCGGAGAGGCGGACCAGTCGGACGACATCACGTGCCTGACGCTCCGGTACCTGGGGACCTGACCTGATGCGGCGCCCGTCGTTCACGCTCGCGGTCGTCCTGGCGGCCGGCCTCATGCCCGGCCCCGTCGTGTCGCAGCAGGATGAGTCCGCGACCGAGGGCGTTTACGCCGATTCCATCGTCTTCGGCCAGTCCGCGGCGCTCGAGGGACCCGCGGGCGAACTCGGCCGCAACATGCACCTGGGCATCCGGGCCGCGTTCGAGGAGGCCAATCGAGAGGGCGGCGTGCACGGGCGCGCCCTCCGCCTCATCGTCCGCGACGACGGCTACGAACCCGAACCCGCCGTCGCCAACACGCAGGAACTCATCGAGCACGGCGTGTTCGGCCTCATCGGCGCCGTCGGCACGCCGACCTCCAGCGCCGCGGAACCCGGCGCGAGCGACGCCGGCGTTCCCTATATCGGGGCCTTCACGGGCGCCGGCCTCCTGAGGCGCCCGGACCAGCGCTACGTCGTCAACCTGCGGGCATCCTACGGTCAGGAAACGGAAGAGATGGTGGAGCGCCTCACGCGCGACCTCGGCTTCCAGCGCATCGCGGTCTTCTACCAGGACGACAACTACGGACTGGCCGGGCTGACGGGCGTCCGCAGCGCGATGGACGCGCGCGGCATGGAACTCGTCAGCGAAGCCCCCTACATGCGGAACACGCGGGCCGTGAAGCGCGGACTGCTCGACATCCAGGCCGGCAACCCCCAGGCCGTCATCATCATCGGCGCGTACATCCCCGTGGCGCACTTCATCCGGTGGGCGAGGAAGATCGGTCTCGACGCGCTGTTCG
The DNA here is from genome assembly GCA_022821265.1 of Acidobacteriota bacterium. Lineage (GTDB taxonomy): Bacteria > Acidobacteriota > Terriglobia > 20CM-2-55-15 > 20CM-2-55-15 > JAJEDW01. The sequence goes on along the minus strand of JAJEDW010000351.1, from coordinate 585 downwards.
TGAACATCTCCTTCGTCGGCAGCTACGCGCTCCTCGACGAACTGGGCCGCGCCGGAGACGGCGTCGTCGTGACGCAGGTCGTGCCTTTCCCGCGGGATCCGAGCGTCCCCGTGGTGGCGCGCTACCAGGCCGCGCTGCGGGCGGTCGACCCCTCGGCCCGGCCGGGCTTCGTATCGCTGGAGGGCTATCTGGCCGGGCGGCTGGTCGTGGAGGCGCTGGCAGCCGGCGATCCGGACGTTCGGCCCACGCGGGAGTCCTTCCTCCGCACGCTGACGGAATCCGGCCCGATCGACCTCGGCGGCTTCACGGTCGAATACGGAGTGGAAGACAACCAGGGATCGGACCTCGTGTTCCTGACCGTGATTCGAGAGGGCGAGTTCGTTCCCGTGAGTCGGCTCTCCCGGTGAGTACCGCGGGCCCTCCGGTGAAACAGAGCGAGGAGCGCCTCCACCGCGCATTCGCGTGGGCCCTGGCGCGGCTCCCCGGCGGGTTCGGCGAACGGGCCCGGCAGGCGACGGGCGGCCGCTTCGGCATCGGCAGCCAGATCGTCGTCGGACTGGGCGGCGGCGTGCTGCTGACGATCAG
>JAJEDW010000238.1 GCA_022821265.1 Acidobacteriota bacterium | reverse complement strand
ACATCGCCGTCATGGCATACGCGTCAGCGAGAACGGATCCACCCGCGCGTTCTGGATACGGAATCCCCAGTGAAGATGCGGGCCGGTCACACGCCCGGTGGCGCCCACCTGTCCGAGGATCTCGCCCTTCTCGACCATCTGCACGATCTGGACATAGATCCGCGTATGGTGGAGATAGACCGAGAAGACGCCCTGTCCGTGATCCAAGATCACGGTGTTGCCGTTGAAGAAGTAGTCGCCGGTGTCGGCCACGCGGCCGCGGTTGGTCGCACCGACCGGCGTCCCCTCGCCGGCCGCGATGTCGGCGCCGGAATGCGGGTTCCGGGGCTGGTCGTTGAAGACGCGCCGGTGACCGAAGTTGCTTCCCCGGCCTCCGGGAATCGGCGCCTCGAAACCATCGGTCCAGTGAATCTCCGGCGTTATGGCCGCGAACACCTGGCCCAGGCGCGCGCTTTCGCGGTTCGCCCGCGCCAGGTTCTCGGGGCTGAGCTCGACGAAGCGCGGCTCCACCGTCAATCGGGTGACCGGGAATTCCTTCGGGGTGACCCGGATCGTCTCGCGCCGGACCTCGGTGGAGCCGTCGGCGAAAGCGAACGTGACCCGGGCCGGGTGATCACCGGCGGCGCGATCCAGATCCACGCCGAGTACGGCGACCCAGGCGCCGTCCGACCGCGCCAGCGGAACGGCGCGGTCGCGCCACCGGACCTCCACGCTTTCCAGGCCGTCGCGGTGGGGATACTCCAGCCACAGGGCGTCGCCCTGGGCGACGGAGAACACCGTGAACATCCATGCGAACGCTGCCCACATGAAACCCTCCCGTGGCGTTTCCGCCACGCTCCATTCTACGCCGATCGCCGGGACAGTTCAGGGTTCGGCCATGGACCGCCGTTCGAACCGGTGCGAAAAACAGGTTCGCTTCCGCGAGAACCGCGTCCTCGTCAGAAATCTTCGAATTCGATTGAATCCCGTGGTCCGCCGTCGACCCGCAACGCCCGGCGCCAGGGCCCGGGGCGAATTCGCCCCGGGCGGCGGGCGCGTTCATGCGATAATCGGCGCCGATGACAGATGTCGGCATCGTGGCGGCGTTCGTCGCCGGGACCATATCGTTTCTCTCCCCCTGCGTTCTTCCCCTGGTGCCCGGCTACATCTCGATCGTCTCGGGCATCTCGCTGGACCGTCTCCAGACGAACGACCCGCGCATCGGGCGCATCGTCCTCGTGAACTCCGTCCTCTTCATCTGCGGGTTCTCGGTGACGTTCATCCTCCTGGGCGCGTCGGCAAGCGTGCTGGGCCAGCTACTGATGTCGCAGATGTCGATCCTGTTCCGCGTGGCCGGCGCCCTGATCATCATCTTCGGCCTTCACCTGATCGGCGTCTTCAGGATTCCGTTCCTGTATCAGGATGCGCGGTTTCACGACGTCAAGCCGCGCGGCGCGATCGGCGCGTTCGTCCTCGGTCTGGCGTTCGCCTTCGGCTGGTCCCCGTGCATCGGCCCGATCCTGGCCGGCATCCTTACCATCGCCGGCACGCGCGAATCGGTCACCGAGGGCATGTTCCTCCTGTCGATCTACTCGGCCGGCCTGGGAGTGCCGTTCCTGTTGACCAGCGTGGGCCTGAACCGGTTCCTGTCCTTCTACGGCAATTTCCGCCGCCATCTCCGAAAAGTCGAAGTGGCGAGCGGCGTCCTGGTCGTCGCCATCGGCGCGCTGATCCTGACCAACAGCCTGACGCGCTTCAACGCGTACTTCACGTTCATGGACACGTTCGTCCTCTGGCTGGAACGCACCGTCCTCGGCGTCTGACGCCGCGCCGGCCCGTCGACCCGCTGATACAATGCCCCCATGGTCCACGCCTCGAACGCCGTCTCGCTGTTGAAGGTGCTCGCCGCGGCCGCGTGGGCCGACGAGACGCTGTCCCAGTCCGAGATGAACTACATCAAGGACCTGGCGCGCCGATTCGAGCTGGATGACGACGACTGGTTCGCGCTGCAACCCTTCCTGGAAGACCCCCCGACCGAGGAGGAACGTGAAGCCGTGCTGCGCGATCTCGTCGCGCGAATCGGCTCGGAACGGGAACGGGGGGATGTGATCGCGCACATCGAGAGCGTGATCGGAGCCGACGACCGGATCACGCCGGCGGAAACCGAGTTGCTCCGGCGCTACGAGGAGATCCTCGGCGAGCCGTCGTCGCTGGACCTGATGCTCCGCCGGCTCACGACGCTGTTCCAGTCCCGGCCGCCGCGGCCGGCGGCCGACATCGACGAGTTCCTGAAGAACAAGATCCTGTTCAAGCTCCGGCGGCGGATCGACGCAGACCGAATCACTCCGGAAATCCACCGGCTGGCGCTCCTGGGCGGCCTGATGGGAATCGTGGCTTACGCCGACCACGACATCGACGAACGGGAACTCGAGGAGATCCGGAGGCAGTTGCTGGCTCGAGGGCGCTTCGACGACGACGCCCTGGAAATACTGCTGGCGATCATCCGGGAGGAATCCGTCCGAGGGCTCGATCGTCACCGCCTGATATCGGAATACTCGACGGGCGCGTCGCTGGAGGGCCGGGTGGAGTTGCTCGACCTCCTTTTCGGAGTCGCCGCCGCCGACGGGGGACTCACCCACCGCGAGCTGGAGGAGTTGCGCGCCATCGCCTCGGCGCTCCACCTGAGCCACCGGCAATACATCGGAGCCAAGCTCCGCGCGGGAAGTGAAGCCGGAAACGGCGAGTCGTTACCGGACGGTGGCGAGCTCCCGGGCCGAGTGTAGGGTAAACAGCGGACCGAGCCTCCTGAACGTCCCGACGGCGGTGCGCTTGAATCCGTCCGGCGTCATGGCGAGGAACGCGGCGCGGTCGATGCGCCGCCCCAGCACGAGCTGGCCGTCGCGGCGCCGTGTCAGCTCGTTGCCGAGCCCGATCCATTCATCGTCCGATAACGCGGCGATGGGGCGGGCCGGCGCCTCGTCGTGCTCGTTCTCGAACCACGACAGCCGGCGCCCGCCGCCGACCGCAGCCCGGAGAACGCCCGCCTCGCGCCGCCACCGGAGCGCCCACTCCGTCTTGTCGTAGTACTCCGGTCCGACCTCGAACAGCAGCCGCACGCAGTTCTCGGAAACGGCCACCTTGAAGTGGACGTCCTTCTTGTACCCGCGCCGGCCGCCGCCGATCGCCGTCCAGGTGTCGTCGGGCGGGTGCACGGTGCGGCGGGCGTGCAGTGCCACGTGCGCGAACACGGGCCGGTCCACGATCGACGCCACGGGCGGCGCCAACGCCTCCCCGATCGCGGTCAGCTTGGGCCGGACGCGCTCGGCCAACGCCGTCATGCGCTCCTCGAACCCCGGAATCGAAAACACACGGAAGTCCTTCGCGTCGAACAGCTTCATCGCGCTTCAACGTCCTTTCTTCAGGCTGCAGACCCGCAGGCTACAAGGCGTCCGCGACGAAGTCAAAGCCGGACTCCGGTCACGTCCGCCTGTCCGCGTCGAGGTTCAGGAAAACAGGCTGTTCAGGCCGACGATGACGGCGACCATGGCGGCGCCCATGATCCACAGCCGGTGATACAGGGTCTGGAAATCACGGGCGATGTCGGCCCGGAACTCGGCGATGTCATGCCGGGTGGCGACATCCTGCGCGCCGGGAATCGCCCCGGCGGCGGCGCGGGCCTTGGCCTCGCTGAGGCCGAGTTCGCGAAGCGCGTCGTAGATTTCGGACGCGATATAGCTCATCGACACATATCCTGACATTCGTCCGGACTCGGTCCTTCGGAACGCGGGCCAACGTCGAAGGCGAGGGTTGGCGGCGGCCGGACCGCCGTCGCTCCAACCAACGGACGACACCGTCGGATTATACCGCACGCCTTGCGGCGCCGAGCCGGAACTGGCCGGTGACGAAGCGCGCCGCGAGCCTACAGACCGATCCCGACCGGATCGCACGGCCCGATCCCCTGCCCCAGCGGCAGGCCGTTCCGGATGGCGCGGCGCGTGAAGACGCGGGCGCGCGCGACGGCCGACTGCACCTCGGCGCCGCGAGCCAGGTAGGCGGTGACGGCGGCCGAGAGCACGCATCCGGTCCCGTGGCGGTGGGCGTTCTCGATGCGTTCTCCCGCGAAACGAATCACGTCCTGCCCGTCGAAGAACACGTCGACGAGCCGGCGGCCCTCCAGGTGTCCGCCTTTCACCAGCACGTTGCGGGCGCCCATCTCGCGGAGCCGCCGGGCGGCCGACGCCATCTGGTCGGGCGTTCGCGCCGTTTCACCGGTCAGGGCCTCCGCCTCGTCCAGGTTCGGCGTGATCAGGAACGCCAGCGGCAGCAGGGCGTCGCGAACGCCGTCGAAGCCCTCGCGATCGAGCAGTCGCGCGCCCGAGCTGGACCGGAGTACCGGATCCACGACCAGGCGCGGCGGACGGTGCAGCCGAACCTGCGCGACCAGGGCCCGGACGTTGGCCGCAGCATGGAGCATTCCGATTTTCGTCGCATCGGGCGGAATGTCCTCGAGAACGGCCCGCAACTGCGCCGTTACGGACGCGTCTCCCACCTCGGCCACCATGCCGACGCCCTTCGAGTTCTGGGCCGTGACCGCGGTGACGACCGACGTTCCGTAGACGCCGAGGCGCGTGAACGTCTTCAGGTCGGCCTGGATGCCGGCGCCGCCGCCAGAGTCGGAACCGGCAACGGTCAGCGCCACGGGAACGGGCCGCGCACCGGCGTCGGAAGGCCGCGTCATCCGGGTGATTATAATCCGTGGTGCTACAATCAGGCCGATGTCGCGAATCGGGCCCATCATCGGGTTCACGGCGCTGGCGGCCGCGTCCTCCGCCGCCCAGGTGCCCGCGGGTCCGCCCTACCGGGCCGGCATTCACCCCAACCCGATCGTCACGTTCGTCACCGACGACGCTTTCCTTCCGACGACCTACGGCGATGCGCGGGAGACCGCCGGCATCGACCTGATGGGCTTGTCCTCGGAGGAAGGCGTCCGGGAGAGCGTCTCGATCGCCGGTGGTTTCGTCGACGAGATCGAGATCCTGGGCCGCTCGACCGATGTTCTGTTCCATCCGGTCGTCCGGCAGACGTTCCGACTGATCGACGATGAAATCCTGGTCCTGTATTCGTTCCGCGACCCGCGTCCGACCGAGATTCCGTCCGACGAGTTGGCCGCGATACTCGACCTGCACGCGTTCGCGCCGGAGGAGGATCCCGACGAGGCCCGTTTCGGCGACGGCCCGAGGCCGGAACGGCTGGCGTTTCGCGGGTCGCAGGGCCTGGTGTTCGACGAGACCGAATCGTCGGGGGGGCTGACGCTGTTCTGGCGCGAGGGCCGGGCCGCCCACGTCGCGGCGGGCCGGGTGTCCCGGGAACGCCTGTTCCGGGTCCTTCTGGATCTGCTCTAGGAGTGAGGCATGCAGGTTGCGGTCACTGGAGCCACCGGATTCATCGGCCGGAAACTGGTGGCGGCGCTGGACGCCGCCGGGCATTCCGTGGTGATCGTCACGCGGCGCCGCGCCGACGCTGCCCGAGCGTTCCCGAACGCTTCCGGCATCGTGGAATGGGACCTGCCCGACCGGGAGTTGGATCCGGGCGCGCTCGAGGGCGTGGACGGCGTCGTTCACATGGCCGGCGCCCCGGTCGCCCAGCGTTGGACGGCGAACGCGAAGCGCGTCATCGAGGAGAGCCGAATCCGGTCCACGCGCGCCCTGGTCGACGCGGTCGGCCGGACGTCACGCCCGCCCTCGGTTCTGGTCAGCTTCTCCGCCATCGGTTATTACGGCCCTCGCGGCGACGAACGTCTCGACGAGACGGCCTCCGCCGGCGCCGACTTTCTGGCCGGCGTATGCCGTGGATGGGAAGACGAAGCCGCACGCGCCGCCGATTCCGGCGTACGGGTCGTCAATCCCCGGGTGGGCATCGTCGTGGGCCGGGGCGGCGGCGCCCTGGCGCAGATGCTCACGCCGTTCAAGCTGGGCGTCGGCGGCCCGATCGGAAACGGCCGCCAGTGGATGTCGTGGGTCCACGTCGACGACGTCGTCGGGATCGCGCTCGACGCACTCTCGCGCGGCACGCTCACCGGCCCGGTCAACGCAACGGCTCCCGAAC